>CAYTHG010000127.1:8391-10254 GCA_964437525.1 uncultured Myxococcales bacterium
GTCAGGGGTCGGAATATCCAGCCGTCATCATTCCAATGCA
The DNA here is from genome assembly GCA_964437525.1 of uncultured Myxococcales bacterium. Taxonomy (GTDB): domain Bacteria; phylum Myxococcota_A; class SURF-8; order SURF-8; family SURF-8; genus JAKQSH01. Next base: position 8,432 of record CAYTHG010000127.1, read on the forward strand.
CACGGCGCATTACATCATGCTGCAACGAAACCTGTTCTACACCGCCATCACCCGTGCCAGTCGTGCCGTATTTATTATCGGTTCAAAAAAGGCAATCAAACTCGCCATCCATAACACGGATCAGGCCAAACGGTTTACCAGCTTGTCCGCCCGGCTCAGAGGTGATCGCCCATGAGCCGTCGTCCTTCCAAGATCAAAATGAACCGCAAGAAACATCTGCCTCTGGCGAAGGATTTCCTGAACATATTCTTTCGCGGCAGAAGCGATGTTTTCTCTACCTGGTATGAAAGAAAAGACGGCGGTTCCGGCTATGGCTTCAGTTGCCAGAATAAGTTCAACGATAAGCATTGTCCTTACTCACGTAATTATCGAGGCAATGAGCGAGGCTGCCGTGACTGCTCAAATCGCAAATACAAACCCATCGGCATCGAGGATGCCTTCAGACATTTTGAAGGAAATAATCCGCTGGGGGTTTATCCGCTGGTTCCCGAAGTAGCAGTCAGTGGCGAAGATGGAAAGCAGACTCTGCTACAAAACGCGACGTGGCTGGTCGCCTTCGACTTTGACGACCACGATGATGAAGGTCAAAAAGACCCGCTAAAAGACGCTGGTCGCGATGTAATGCAGTTGCATGAGACCCTTGAAACGCTGGAGATACCTCATTTGATAGAAAGCTCCAAGTCGGCCAAGGGCTTTCATGTCTGGATATTCTTCAAAGACCCAATATCGGCCTTCAAGGTGCGACGGGTGTTTCAGGCGGTATTGGAGGAAGCCCAACTTGCGGGCGAGGACTATCAGCAGCATTCATCTTATGACCGGATGTTTCCCCATCAGGATTCACTATCCGGTCCCGACGATCTTGGCAACCTGATTCTGGTTCCGCTCTCAGGCCGTTTTACCAAACAGGGCGGGTCAAAGTTTGTAAATCCTGATGACAGTCTCAAAGCGTTTGACAGAAAGTCACAAGTGGACATGGTGCATACGCTCGCCGCCCAGATCAACAACGGCGGCGACATGCTGTGTGAGGAATCCAGACTCGATGAGTTGGCGGCGGAATGGAAGATCGATCTTACAAAAAAGACAGCACATCCGGCGCATACCAAAACTGCAGGACTGCCGCCTGGCATCGATCCTTCCACCCTACCAATAGAAGATTACGGCATAAGCCCGGACGGCGAACTGCTTCAGGGCATCGAGCATGTTGTCAAAAACTGCGCTTTCATTCGCTGGTGCGGTGAAAAAGCCTCCAGCGTCACTGAACCTTTATGGAAGGATATGATCAGCAATCTTTGCCGTTTTGAAGGTGGTGACGAACTGATCCACGAGTATTCCGCAAACGACACCTCACGCTATAGCGCCGCCGATACTGATAAAAAAATCGAGCATCTCAAAAGCTCATCCGGGCCGATCACCTGCAAGCAGATTATTGCCGATGGCTCCACAATTTGTCCCAAGGCCGGTTGCGGAGAACAGATCATCGCGCCGATATCATTCGCCAGACAGGAGTTGACCGCGCCTAAGAAAGCTGGCGAGCTGCTGGAGGCCATTCCCAAAGATGGCGATCTGGCCGAAAAAACAAAGGCTCTGTCACAATTCTACAATCATCTCGCCAACATGCTTGAAGGCGAGCGCAGGCTCTATTACGACGAGCTTCGTAAACGCCACGGCATTCCGGTTGGCGATTCCAAGAAAAGCATCCAGACCCTGATCCGGCGAAAGCAGAAAAAGAACAACGATAAATCTGCTATCAGAGATGTGTTCAACGGCCAGATTTACGAAGACGCCTATGAGCATTTGTATTACCTGGACGGCGAGCATCAAAA
>CAYTHG010000128.1:0-10056 GCA_964437525.1 uncultured Myxococcales bacterium
GTGACATAAATCAGAATGGAAATAAAAGACTCGAATATATTTGAGAAGTTCTCATTAACTTGATGCTCAAAAACATAAGCAACAATGGTGCAGCAAATAGCAAGAAACACGACAAACATACTGGAAAAGAGAGTCAAGTGACTTCTGAATATCTTAAACAGCCATTGGTTCCTAATATAAATGAAAATACCAATTGCCAAAATCAACGCTATAATCACAATGAAGCTTACAATTTGTTCAACGTCAAGCTTTTCATCGTCAATGATTCCAGAATATCGAAATACAGGCGGCCCAATATGGTCCAACTTAATATGCTGTTGAGTTGGCTGATGAATTTTTTTTCGCTTCAAATAGTTTCGAGTGACGCTCATAATCAAGTCAATTACAGGTTCTGCTCTATCATCTTTCATAACATCTGTGGTTGCGACAACAACAGTAGGAACTACCAATGTTTTCACACCGTCAATTTGATTTACATAAGTTTCAGCAGGAATAGTTCCGATAACCAACTGTTCTTTTTCACGAAATTTTCGAACATCAACCATTAAATGCTTAACATGGTTCTGATTCATATTAAGAAGAGTACAAAGGTCGTTTTGCTCCAACAGATAATTGATAAATTCCGAATTCGGCGCATCGACAAGCATGGCGACATCAAGAATAGAAGCCTGGAATAAATTCAGAATTTCTTCTTTTGTTGAAGCACGAGGTAAACTTGCAGATCCCTCTGTAAATAATTCATTCTGTTCAAGGCCTGTTCTTATTAAATTGTATTTACTTGGAGGTATTCCAACCAAATCCAACAAACGCCGAGAAGTAATGCGAGTACCACTATCAGGGTAACTTTGCCAGATTCGCATCCCCTGAAAACCATTTATATCACGTAGACTTAATGGACTACGAACCAAGATATGAAGGTACTCAAACATAGCTAAATCCAAGATAACAATACCGCTGGGATTATTTTTATAATGCTCACTTACCACATCGGACTGAGCGAAAGCGAACTCAACCATCCCAGAATCTAATAAATTCAAATTGTCACCGGAGCCATCTGTCTGGTAACTCGTAAATTCAAATCCAGAAAAAGAAGCTTGTCTCTCCAGTTCCAGCCCTATTTCATACCAGATAGAATCTTTGGGTCCACTTGCGAAGCGGATGCCTTCTTCTGCTTGAACATCAACAGGCACAAGCGAAAGAATAAACAGAAGAACTAATATTGAAAAAGTCTTACCATTACTGTAGATCATGAACGCCTGAACCCCTCTATCTAGACAAACAGAGTTCCCTGTTATACTAAATAACGACAACGTTTAGATGATATATGTTTGGCAGCAATTGAAACTACAAATATCACAGTAATTAGATCTGTCAAGTAATACAAACAAAAAAACAAGGTACATATAAAATATTTTGACATCATAGTAATTGTTTGACAGTAAAGTTTCACCCATGTACCACTTACACGCTTGGCAACTGCCTGCTTCAAGCTCGCGGCAGCCGCCCTGCATAAAGCTTTTCACTGAAAGCGGGGCATCGTGTATACTCGTCCTGCTTCCAAAGTATACTTGTCAACTTCATTGAACGGGATTTACTTATGGCTTTTGCACTTGTTACCGGCGGTGCCGGATTCATCGGCTCTCATATTGTCGAAGGACTCTTGAAAGAAGGACACAAGGTCCGTGTGGTGGATTCGCTTATCACGGGATATGAAAAGAATCTTGCTTCAGTCATGGACGAAATCGAGTTCATCAAAGCAGATATCGCCGATGACGGCGTTGCCGAGGGTGCCTGCGAAGGTGTGGATTACGTTTTCCATGAAGCGGCGGTGCCGACAGTGCCGGGATCTTTCGAAAAGCCTTTCGTCAACCAGAAATCAGGTGAGATTGCCACGTTGAAAGTGCTGGAAGCCGCCCGAAAAGCTGGAGTAAAGCGCCTGATGTTTGCCGCATCAGCAGCAGCTTACGGCAACCTGCCGGGCCTGCCCAAACGCGAAAGCGATCCTGTCGATCCGCTCTCCCCATATGCCGTCAGCAAGCTGGCCGGGGAATATTACCTGAAATCCTATGCCTTGGAACATGGGCTCGATACTGTCAGCCTGCGTTATTTCAATGTATTCGGTCCCAGGCAAGATCCAAACAGCCAGTATTCCGGCGTGATTTCCGTTTTTCATAAACTGCTCTCAAAAGGAATACAGCCCAAAATATATGGAAACGGCGGCCAGACCAGAGATTTCATTTACGTCGGAGACGTTGCACGAGCCAACATCGCGGCCATGAACTCACAAACGCCTTTGAACGGCTCCGTAATCAACATTGCCGGGGGCAAGGCCGTTTCTATCCTGCAACTGGCAGAGATGATGGCAGAGGCGCTGGGAGTGAAACTCGATCCGGTAATCGAGCCTGAAAGATCGGGAGATGTGCGCGATTCTCTGGCGGATGTTTCTCGGGCTAATGAGCTTTTGGGATTCAAGGCTGAAGTCAATATTGCCGAAGGGCTGAAGTGGCTGTGCCAGACCGCATAGAATAAATCCCAATCCAAATGACCACAAAAAAGGCCGGGCGCGAAAGCGCCCGGCCTTTTTATTATCTAAAACTCAAAGCGCTTATACGCTAGCACCCTTTTGTTTTGTAAACAGCTTTCTGAAAACAACCAATCCCAAAGGAGTCAAGAGAGCCATACCGCCGATCCAGACCCAGATAATACCGTGGTCGGGATATGAAGCCATAGCCTTACCCGCCTCGTCAACCGGAACGTAGGCGTTAAGAAGAACACCCGAAAGCGGTCCGACGACAAATTTGGCGGCAAACCAGGGCAGAATCGACAAGGCAATATAGGTTCCTTCTTTGCCTTCCGGCGCGATCTCGGCAGTGAACTGCATCAAGCGCGGCGACCAGATGGCCTCACCGACGGTAAAGGCGGTGATAAAGAAAATCAGCGGCCAATACTCGGGTACCGGCGGATTGGCTGCCAAATCCGTCATGTTGTCGGCCATTCCCAACCACTTGATGAAGATCAATTCGCCCAGAGACGAGTTGGTCAGAGACGCGAAAGCCGAAGAGGGAATAAAAGCGATGAAACAGGACAGAGAGGAAATCAAAGACCCGATTATCATCATCTTGTAGGAACTGACCTTCTTGGTGAAGTAGGCCACTATAGGAACGAGGTAGACAATTAAAACGGGATTCAAAACTCCGTAAATCGAACCGATCATGGCACCTTCGCCGAGAATACGGATTCCGTATTTCGGGAATGTGTAATGGAAATGGAAGAAGATGAAACGGACACAGACTGTGATTGCCAACATGCCGAGGAATATCCAGAAATATTTCTCGCGCATAACGTCGTAGATCATCTTACCAGTGGCGACCGAGGCCTTTTTGATGGCTTCAAAGCCATTGCCGAAATCCTGCGAAGGCTTGATTACTACGCCTTCTTCTGTACGCTCTACACCGTCGCGGATGAAGAAGATGACTATCAGACTGACGCATGTAGCCATGAAACCGAAAACAAAGAACATCTGATAGGTCGAGAAATGCATCCCGAACAACTCGGTTCCGAAGTTCTCGTTGATAATTTTACCAGCCAGATCACGCTCTGCAAATGTCAGGCGAACCCAGTCGAAGAACCAGCCGCCGAAGGCATAAGCGATATTCATTACCACATAGAAAAGACCGAAGCCCATGGCTGCGCCTTCTTTGGTGGTAAAGCGCTTGATAGCAACCGACACCAGCGGGCCGACAATGGCAAAGCCTATTGCCAGCGGCACAAAACCGAGGATGAATATCAGGACCGGATGTGTTACCCAGGCCATAAAGAAACGTGAAATCAACAGAAAGACGATGCTTAAGAACAAGGTACGTTTGATACCGATGGTGTCCACAAGCGCACCTGCCACCATAGCCATGACAGACAGCATAATGGACCAACCGGCAATATACACACCTGCGGAAATGTCTCCCAGCCCGCAGTCTTTTGACAACCACAGAATAAGAGCCATGTTCATAGCCGCATAAGCGGTGTATTCTATCACCTTGTAAAGGAACAGAATCCACATGTCGCGCGGGGAACCTCTAAGACCTTTGAGGTAACTCCAGATGATGAAAACGAGACCTAAAAGGCCTCCGATCACCAAGGTATAACTGATGAAATCAACTAGACTCATATTTACTCCTGGTTAACAGTTTTCCGATATGAAAATCGACAATCGAAACTATCCTGTTCCGAATAAAAGTGCAAGGTATTCGATTTCAATAATTTTGCGTGGGATTCCATAGGCTTCTGAAACAAATTACCTCAATCGACAACAATGCTGTCGGCCAGAATGTCCGCAAGTTCTCTGGTATCGAAAATATTGTATGTCGTTTTGAAATCATCCAGTGAAAGCGGGTAGACCTGAAGCAAACGCTGCGGATTATCCAGGAACATGGGTCTGCCCCAAACCGCTTGACGCAACGCCCTGATAGTATATGAACCACTTTCGGACATACGCATCAGATAGAAATCGTCGTTTATGGTCGGGTCGGGATTGCAGGCAATGGCATAATCGCTCTGGGCGGTGAACTCTACGCGATATAGATCAAAACTGCCGCCAAAGCGATAAAACTTTTCCGTGAACGAAGGCAAAGAGGTTTTCTGCAAAGACCAGACCGTCTCGTGTCCACCTGTAGATAAGGTCAGATGAGATATTGCGCTCAAATACAAACCGTCAGGAGAAACTGCGATATCGACGATATCCGTCTGCTCTATATCATCCACAGGGAAAATAAGCTGATGCTGAGACTCGAATTGACCTGCCTGATTGAAAACGAGCACGGAATCTCCGGCGTTCAGGTAAACCTTGGAATTGCTTTCTAAAACACGCATCTTGGTGCGTTCGGTAAAAGTCTCCAAGCTTATCTGCAACTCTACTGTAAGCGGCGTAAGCTGCACTGAATCTCCGACTATGTTCACTCTGAAGCTTTGCGGATGCAGCAAAATATCTATGTCGGATTTCTCTTCTACCCAAACGACAATAATATTGATACTCGACAAGCCGGATTCCGCCTGCTGCGGCAGCGGAGCAACTTGATGGAATGTGTAATCTGAATTCCTGGAGGGGAGATCCACTTTCCAGTAATCGACTTCCATTGTTCCGCTGCTGTCATATTCCCTGCGAAGAACGAAAGCGTCGTCGAAATCAGACCCTACCCTGCCATCGGCATCGAACAGACGATAGGTGGACCAGGAAAGACTGCTGCTCAATTGTTTGTGGGATGAGTTCATCGGAGGATTGCCGAAGACAGTCTCGCCGTCATTCAGGTATTGAAGCTCGGAAGTAGCGCTCAACTCTTCGGTCATTCTGGCCCAGCTTATGCTGTCACCTAAAGGAGATTCCTGTTTCAAAAGGTATTCCCAGGCGCCCAGTGGTGTTTTTTCCGCAATCTGGCGCCCATCGTAAGGCATCACCTTAGCACCGGGCGTTATTTCTCCCAGATCGACTTCACCGCCTTCAAAATCGATATCGATATCGAAGTCGCCCTCTCCTTCGGTTTCGATAATTTCCTCGTCCAGATCCGATCCGGATTCTTTACCTTCTCCGGCTTCCCCGGCTTCGTCATCAAGATCGCCATCGACATAATCGATGTCCGGCGGTATATAAATAAAATCGGCGTCTTGATCTCCGAAATTTGCCTGCTCCGGCTCATAATCGACTTCAGTCGGGTAAACCCAGTGGCACTCCTGTTTACAACCTTGTAAACACACAGGGGCGAGAGCCAGAACCAGCACGACCAGCCACATCTTATTTATTTTAAAAGCCATTAAGCACTCCAGTTGGATTCTTTTATCTTTGTATTATAGCCCAAGACCTTACAGCAAGGAAAGTTTTGCTTCAAGTATCTAAAATGAATCTGAGTAAACCCCATTCATAGGGGTTGGAGCATGGCTTCCCAGCCTGCTCCAAATATTCCTTGATTTTTGATATCAATGCTACATCAAAGGAATTGTCGGCTAAAGAATTAGCCGACCTACGGGTACATGGGCGGCCACGGGGAGCCGCCCCTACGATGTTTCTGAATCATCAGCCGGAAGGTGAGCAGTTGGAAATTGCTCTTGTAGGGGCGCGATTCATCGCGCCCGTGTCTGGGCTATTATCGGGCGCAATAAATTGCGCCCCTACGCCTTCCGTTGGAGCATGGCTTCCCAACCTGCTCCAACAAAAAGGAGCGCCAGCAGTTCCGTTCATCTACGTTGATACCACAACTCCTCCGCTCATTTAGAGTGCCGCCTGAAAGGGCGGTGTATCGAGAAATGCCTAAAAGCGTCATGGTTCGATACAATTTCGCTACGCGAAATCACTCACCATGAGCGGGGCTTCACAGACATTATTTTCCAAACCACATGAGCGGGGTTTCCTCAGGGTTCGTCGGCAAAATCAAACAGCCCAAAATAATCAAGTCGGTTTGCTGCAAAAATGGGAACTGCTCCGCCCTGGCTCAACAGTTCTGCAAAGCGTTACTCCTTTCCAGATCCCCGCCTGCATGTTATCCTTTTGACAAGGGCTAAAAACATAAAGGCAAAATAATGCTGAAAAAAACAGTGAAAGTAGGAATCTGCGGGGCTGGCAGTATTGTCCAGACGCACTGCCAAACTTTCGCACGACTAGATGAGGCCGAAGTCGTCGCAGTATCGAGCCGCTCGGGTACAACAGCCAGAAACACCGCTTTAGAATTCGGCATCGGGAAGAACTTCGACGATCACCGCCGCCTGATAGAAGATCCCGAGGTGGAACTGGTGCTTGTCACCTGCCCCAATTACCAACATCACGAACTGGCAATGTATGCCATATCATGCGGCAAGCATGTCATGGTCGAAAAGCCTCTGGCAATGAATTCGCTCCAGTGCAAAGAGTTGATACAGGCTGCAAAAGATGCAGGCGTTCTGCTCTTGTATGCGGAAAACCTGCCCTTCGCCCCGAAATTCAAGAAACTCCGAGAGCTTGCAACAGACGGCGCTTTCGGCAAGATATACATGCTGCGCCAGATCGAACGCCACGCCGGACCTCACTCGCCTTGGTTCTTCCAAAAAGAAACTGCCAGCGGCGGCGCGCTTATGGATCTGGGCTGTCATTCAATCTCGGTCGTACTGGATATCATGCAGGATGCAAAAATCCGTCAGGTTTCCGCCATATCGAAAACCTACACACATACACATGGCGACGTGGAAGATTTCATCATCGTCAACCTGGAATTCGACAACGACGCTTTGGGCGTTATCGAAAGCAACTGGTGTCATCTGGGAGGAATGGATTCCATCACCGAAGTCTTCGGCAAGGGAGGCAACGGTTACGCGGATTTGATGAAAGGCTCCGGCCTCGAAACCTATATAGACAATGATTTCAACATTCGCGGGCACAACTCTCGCGGCTGGAACAGACCTGCTTTCGACGCACTCTACGAATTCGGCTACATCCAGCAGATGCAGGCCATGACAGACTGCATTCTGCGCGGAGCCGCCCCGCTACAGTCCGGCGAAGACGGCCTGCGGGTGATGAAAATCATGGAAGCGGCCTATGAATCCGCCGCTAAAAGAATCCCTGTAAAACTTTGATTTATTAAGCTGCCCACCAAGCCATAAGAAATTGTGAATGCTCCGAGAGTCGTCATTCCTGCGAAGGCAGGAATCCAGATTATTAAACCGGTAATTCTTACCTAACTGTCATGCTGAACTCGTTTCAGCATCTTTTCTAATGAGTCTTAGACCCTGAAACAAGTTCAGGGTGACAAAGCCGCTAACATGTAATTGCCGGTTTGTACCCCACGGAGTGGATGCCCGCCTGCGCGGGCATGACAGTTTTTGTGCCAGTCGATATTGCAGGTTAATGATTATCTGGAGAAGTCTGTCACTTCGAAGCAGCCAAGGGCAGGTACTCACCGCAGGACTTGTTGAGTTTCAAAACGGCAAGCTCGTATTGCAATTTCTCGAAAATGACGTTCATGTTGGCCTTGGACAAGGTGGTATTGGCATCCAGTACATCAAGACTTGTGGCAAGCCCCTGCTCGTAGCGCTTCTGCACGCGGCGATGATTGTCTTCGGCCAGCACCAGTTGTTTGTTCGCCAAAAGCAGGTTTCTTTTGTGCTTGTTTATCTGCAACTTGGCGGTTTCGACCTGCTCCTTGATATCGAGTTTCAACTGCTTGACTTGATTGGAAGTCTGCACCATCTGGCTCGACCTCTCCATGATCTCAACAATTCTGGAGCCGCCTTCAAACAGCGACCAACGAGCGCCGAAAATCAGTCGCCACGAGTCGTGCTCACCGCTGAAGCCTGTAGCCTCACTCCATGAGTAGTTGTAGGTGGCATCAAAAGACGGCAGATACTTAACCCAGCTTTCAGCCCTGTTGCGCTCGACTATTTCCAGTTGTAAAAAAGCTGACTTCAAATCTTTCCTGTCGCTTAGAGCCCTTGCCTGCAAAGATTCCAGATCGCCCTTGACAGGCTCGGGAGTCTCGACTTCGACTATATCGAATTTGCCGGACATGCCCGTCAGGTAGGAGAGCGCCGTCTTTGCAAGCGTCAGGGAATCAGAGGCGTTCTGCTTACTTTCTTCCGCTTTTATCTGTTCTATCTCGGCCCGCAGGACATCCAGGTCCGTGGCGGCTCCGACTTTCTTGCGGCGCTTAGCCAACTCCAGAAACGCATCTGCGTTTTGAAGATCCTGCAATGCAACCTTAAGGCTTTCTTTTGCAGAGCGCACCGTGTAATAAGTCTGCGTGACGGCAAAAAGCAGTTCGTTTCGGGTGTGACCGCCGTTTAATTGCGAGGCTTCATAGTTGTCGTAAGAGTTGATGATAAGCGGGATCGAACGCGGATTCAAAATAGCCATATTGGCCGTCAGGCCGAGCTGCTTATCCCATTTTTCCTGAATGACACTGCCTTCTCCCATCGCTACCGGCACGGCATCGGGCATTGGCATCCCCATGGCATTGGAGATCGCTTCGTTGATGGAGTTTTCTATCAAAGCCTCGAAATCGGGATAGCCGTCCATCCTGATTTCCTTGTCGTTCATGGTAATGCTTCCGCTGGCGCTCAGATTGGGCAACAGCAAGGCCCATGCTTTGTAGCGCTGCAAGTCGGCCTGCTTTATGACCTCGTGTATATTTTTGAGATTGTAGTTGTGCTTCAAGGCCATGCGGTGAGCCTGCTTGAGGCTCAAGCTTCTGCCGCTATCCTGGGCAAACGCTCCGGGAATACAGAGAACCACAGACACAAAAACGATAGCGATCACCAGAACCGAAGATCTTCTCATAAGCTCATCCTCTCCCACGAATATCGAGCCTCATCTCCACCAGCGGCATTCCATCTTTTATGAACGGCTTGGCGATTTCGACAAAACCCTTGGCGATAAAAAACGCCCGCGCACCTATATGAGTTTCCACAATAACGGATAGACATGATTTTTCATTGGCAAACCTTTTGATGCTATCCATCAAAGCCGACCCAGCCGCCTGTCTGCGGTAATCTTTCAAAACGGCTATCTTCAGGATCCTCAATTCGGACTCTCCCAAAGACATCTCGGCAAGGCCGACATCCAGCCCGTCGCAGGACAAGAGCAAATATTCGTTCGCTTCCGGCGAAAATTCAGTTAAATACTTTCCCAGACCGAGTTCAAGCGAGCAGACCTTGTTAAAGATCATCCCCGCAGATTCTGGACAGCTCGACTTATCATAGCTTGTAATCGTATATTCACTCACAAAACACCTGCCTGTCAATTGCGCCCGTATTCCTTGATTCTCCAAGGCTCTACATAGACGGTCATCTTATCGGAGCGGACGCGCCCGCACAATGTAAGGTGATAGAACTCGGCCAGATCCATTGCCGCCTGGGTAGGGGCCGAGCGAGAAACGAAAATCGGCACTCTCATCTGTACAGCTTTTACAACCATATCCAGGTGCAGACGTCCTGTGGTAAAAAGCTTGCACTCAGATAACTCACGACCATCCATGAAAGCCTGCGCCACGACCCTATCGACCGCGTTGTGGCGTCCAATATCTTCGACAAAGTAATCCATGCCAC
>CAYTHG010000129.1:0-10037 GCA_964437525.1 uncultured Myxococcales bacterium
CGAATTGCTCTCTCAACGACCTCACGAACTCTCCTTTACGCCATTGCTCGGACTGGCTCAAGGTCTCGTAGCGGCGAGAGTTCCACGAATAGTAACGTAGATTGAGGGATAGCTTCGACCTGATCTTTGCGAAACCCGTGGGAGCTTTTATTGTCGTCAATCCGTAAGAACTGTAAAGGCAGACAGGCTTTGCCGTTTCCAGCAAGTCGTCCATTTGAGGCAGATATCTGGCCCAACCACCTTCGGCCTCAACAAATCTACGTTCACCGGGAACCAGCGTCGGGTTGACTTCCGCCATTATTTGCGGATGCGCCCGATGAGGCTTCTTGTAATACCTGCCACGCCTGTGACTGATATCAGGGCGCATATTGGGCCGCAGGTTGGTTACCTCGTGATAGGTGCGCCAGAGTTTAGACTTAAAGCGCTCGCCACGAGTCATAACAAGATTTCTTTTGTTGAATTTCACATACAACCCAGCTTCATTTCTGGAAATCGAAGCCGTTATACGTATGAAATCATGCTCGCTTAAACTATCAAGCGGCCACTTCAGCTTTTTCGATTGCCCCCACGACATGCCTTCGATAATCGTTTCGAGACTTTGTTTCAATTCACTGAGGATAGGATTAGTGGCTATCCTGATTTCTTCCATCAAACCGGCAATACGCTCGGCCTCGCCTGACAAACCGGTAGAAGACAGCCTTCTCTGCAAAGCCAGAACCAGAATTTTGCACGATTCCTCCGCTCCGATTTTAGACAACAGCGGAATCAGCACAGCGGACTCTTCCTGAGCAACACGCCTGACCGGAGCTTCGGGGTCATGCGATGCCCACAAAGCAAGGTAACGGCAAGCCTGTCCAACCGAAGCGCTGTGATATGTCATCTTCTGCATTGAAACAGATAGAGCCTCGGCAAGTCTGGCCTTGACGGTCAGCTCTGCATCCGGGCGGGCATTCTCGGTTTCGGCAAGCTGCACCAGCAACTCAAGCCCCGCTTCACCTTCGATATTGGTGGCGGCCTCTACCGCCGCCAATCTGACATATTCTCCCGTCCCTGAAGCTCCGACAAGGAACGGCAATTCGCTTTTTAGGTCAGAAAGCGAACCTTCTGTTCGTGACAAAGCTCTTAAAGCTTGAGCCCGCAAAAGGAAATTATCGCCCGACTCATCCAGCCTGCCGACCAAAGACAGCAAAAGCGACCGCGCTCTTTCACTGGGAGCCAGAGCCAGCAAATCGAGAATATTCTTTTTGACCCAGCGATTTTCGGATTTCTCTTTAAGACTTCTAAGCAGAGACTTCTCGTACATAGAGAAGAATATTCCTCGGGATTCAGGAGAATTCTTCAAAAAAGCTATAAGTGCTCCAAGGCAAGCCCTCTTCAAAAGCGGGTACGCTCCCCCTTTGAAATATGCCATCAGACTATTTGCCGCTGCCATATGCTCACGCTGTGGAGACAAGACAACAGTGACGCCAGGTCGATCCTCTTCCGGGAGATACAAGCCTTCTAAAGCCTCAAGAATCACAAGCTGCCGCATCCATAGCTGCCAACGCTCCAAAGCCAGACGCTCCTCCATCGCTTCCCAGTCCATAGTGCGCTTCAAAGCCGCCTGATCCAGGAAACGCTCGATGCGCGAACCAGGACCTTCTTCTATTCGCCTGGTCAATATCTGGTAGCGCTCGCTTCCTTCGGGAGTACGGTAATAAAGCTCACGCCATTCTTTTACACTGTTTTCTAACTTGTCATCATCACCGCGCCATTGAGACAAGAGGCGCAGCAGCACTCTCTCAAGAATTTTTGCAGTTTCATCCGGTTGACGCTTGAGCATATCGGAAGGCAATTTGAGCGCCTCAGACAACTCCGCTGCCACAAAAGCAATCGCTTCTATATTCAGCTTTGCACTAAGCGGTCTGATAAGACCGGCAAGCTGTTTTTCCCAGTCAATATGTTCAAATTTCTGAGCTACCATTCTCTAACCCAATATCTCATAGGGTCCACTTGCCACGGGAAAGCTTCATCTCCCGGTTTTTTGTCTCGCAAGCCACGCGCCGGAGACAATTCTATCAGAAAACCTCCGTATGCTCCGTGCTCCAATTCATGCGGATAGAAATCATAAGAGGCTTTCAAAGCCAGCCTGACATACTCATGCGGCCACCATGAATAGCTGCCGCCTGCATGGAGCTGATGCCGCAGGCTGAAATCGTTTCTGTCGTTATCATCAAAGCGCGTGCGTATATCGTAGAACACCAAACCCTGAAATCTCTTGAAAGCCATTTTATCTCCTACACGCACGGCAACATGATCCAGGGTGTAGAAATCGGAGTTTGTCTGTGTCGAGACTTTCCCGAAGATGCCGTTGTTGATCCAGGGCGAATAATAAAGCCCAAGGAAAGCTTTTAAGCCATATGGATGGTCGCGCCCGTAGGGACTGTAGACATCCATGTCGGTGTAGTCCTGTATCTGATCCTCACGCCATTCGTCGATTCCCTGCCATTTGTGGAAAGCTCCGATTCCCGGTGTCAATTTGAGTTTGGGATGTACTTCGAAACCACGCTTGATTTCAAAGTTTGCCCGGTTGCCACCGGCGATACCCGTACCCACATCCTGAATGGCAAAGCGGTCACTCAATTCTATTTCCAATTCCGGTCCGGGAGTTATCCAGTAAAAACTTCCATCAAAGGCAGCACTGTCATTGCCGGAGAACCTCAAACGTCCTTCTGCTCCAATTCCCAGCCAAACATCCCAACCCTCCAAACGACGCAGGTAATCGGCAGAAGTGAATAAATAGCTGTCAACAGGGTCTATGTCACCGGTTTCATCTCTCATAAGCCTGCGATACCCGAACTCGAAACTTCCCGTTCCCCATAGGCTATCAGTATCATATGAACTGGATCCGCCTTCGGTTATCAGCAGGGACTTCCCGGACAGAATGTCTTTACCGATTTCATCGGGATATCTTTCCTGATCTTTTACTGCAAGCAGACTTTCCGACAACTGCTTCAACTCGGCTTTTACCTGCCCATTCAACTCTCGAAAATACATGCGCAGCAGTACTGGAGTTTCTTCATTTGCAGAGCTAATTTCTATACGGTAACTCTGCTTTTTATCCAGCCAGATATCCTGGAAACCGATCAATTGCTTTCGGATCGGCTCAAGCTTTAGACCTTCCTCGTCCAGTATTTTCACATCAGCTTCACGCCTTGCGCCTTTTCTGTCGAATGCCTCGACGCGCAACACGGTAGGTCCATAGATATGAAAGGAAACCGGAGCGGAATAGTCGGCACGATACATGGAGTACTCGCCGACCTTCTTGAAATAATATCTATCTGCGCCCCTTTCCTGAGGAATACCTTTAAGCTGATGGTCGCTTGCAAGGCTCAACGATACTAAAGGCTTTGCAGGTCGGAATAAAAGCCTGTGATTGACTTCTATCAGATGATCTCCAACAAGCCCCTTGAACAATTCGACTTCACCGACATATCCTTGATGCAGAGAGAGTTCTTTATGTGGTTTACCGTCAAGCAGGACGGACAACTTGCATTCTTCATCCGGCAATGTCTTGGATGGCGACAGCATGAGACAGGAGAAGTTGCCATAAACATTGACAGGTTCTACAGCAGGCAAATGCAGCTTGATAGAAGTCCCTTCGGATAACACCCATGATTCGACTGGCAGACTGTCGTGCCTTGAATTTAAAGAATTAACTATTGAAGCATACTCGCCAGGCGCTTCTTCGAAATCGCGTCCATTCTCCAACCTTATGGTTTCAATGCCGCTCATTTCTTCCACAGCTTCCACCGGCTCCCAATGAGACAGCCCCCACAAACGCCCCATAGCCTTATCCAAACCGCCCCAATGTGTCTTCTGGTGGAAGGCGGAAGCGGAAACCAGCATCTCGAAAAACCGTTCGGGCAGACTGTTAAGCCTTGAGGCAGAGAGCCAGACCTTATCCACATACCAGGGCAAACACCCAAGATGCCGGGGCTCATCCAGCACTAGGCTTTCACAAATTTCCATGGCGTTAAAGTCGTTGCCTGAATAGACCTCGCGAATAAACCTCTGCCTCAATTCACGAATGTTCTCAGGCTCCTTGTCATCTACAACCACACCGGTACTTAAAGGCAAGACTCTCCATGATTCGGAGCGTTTCTTTTTACAGAATCCCGTCTCGATCTTTTCTCGCAATTCCAGAAGCAACTCGCGGTCAACACCATTTTCAGAAGAAGAAGCCCGCAGCAGGTCTTCTGAAGCAAGAGAACTACGATTGAGCTTACACAGGCTTTCAGCTCTCAAGCTAAAAATACCGGCACGTTCACCAGTTTTTTTGGCATTGGTAAGCTTCTGACTCAATGCCAGGACATTGCCAACTTCTATCTTCTTTTCTTCCGGGCTAAGATCTACAGGAACTTCGAATTCCGATTCGAGAAGAGATTCGGAAAACGGTCTTGGGAGCCTCAAAAGCACACGGGCATACCATTCACCTTCAGGTTTTTCGGCTTCGCTTCCAAAAGAAACACCGATGGAGCCACAATTGCTTTTAAGCTCTATAGTCTCAGCCAGCGGCAGACCAAGTCTTCCGCCTCCGCTCTCGATAAAATCGTAATACTTGTCTTGCGGCCTGAAACTGAAATCGACACTTTTTTTGATACCGCAAGATTCCAGATTCAACACCAGTTTCTCTTTGTGCTTCAAATCGGCAGGGGGGAAAACCTGCAACAAAGCGTAACCGCTATAACCCTCATCGGGTAATTCAAATGAGGTCACCTTTTGCTTGTCGATCTCCCAGGCTTGCACCAGCTTCGCCTGCGCGATAATATCCCGGTCGCTTATGCGTTGCTGCAACCATATCCTTCTGTCACCGGAAAGCTTGGAAACCTCAACATGATCCGCCAGCAGGATTTCATACTTCTGTACAGGCAACACTTCGGAAAGTCTTAATCGTCTGCCATCGACATCAAGGTCAGTGGTACCGCTAGAACCTTGGCTCACAAGCGTAACAGCCCTTGAGACACCGGCAAACAATCTGGAGGAAGTCATCAAAGAAGTATCCGCAACCTCCATCAAAGAGATACCTCCGGGCAAAGCCTCTATTTCCGGATAGCGTTTTCTTTCCTGGAAAATAGATATTTTCTCCGATGTAAATTCCGGCGGAACTTCCAGTTCACTCCAAATACTGTCAAGATACCAAAGCGCGGACAAAGCTATTTTCTGCGCCGAGCTTGCCTCGCCTGCCCTGACAATATTTTCAAGTTCCATTCCCGGATTCTTGTATTCAAAATCCATCAAAGATTTTTGGACCTGCTGCAAGCGGAACAACTCCCCTCGTCTGTCCTCCCATTGCAGGCTATCGGGCGAGACAGACATTCCAAGAAGAGCAAAAGCGTCAGAAAGGCTTTCCGGCGTCAGAATCTCGCCTTCAGGTTTACAGTTGTCTTTTCTAAATCCAATAACCTCGAGGGCAGTAGATGAAGGCTGACCAGCTTTTAACAATTTTGAATAAGCAAGTTCGGATTGCTTGCAAAGCCCAAGCCTGTATGCTTCTTCTGCCGCCACAAGTAAATCGAACTTGTCGGCTGTTCCCTGCAAACTCTGATGAGTCAAAAGCTCCTCTCCGCAAGAGGCATCTTCAACATGCCTGAGATGCTCGGAGTACATAACCGACCACCAGCCGCCTCGCCTCTCGAACTTGAATTCTATTCTGCTTTTTCCTTCAGGCACCAGTACCTTCAAAGAACCCCGTCTACCTAAAAGATGACCATCATTTGTCAACAAGGGATCTGCAGATACCTGAAAATCTCTGGAGTCGTACTGTAGATGATCGGGATAAACCGGAACCGGATCGGAGTATATGATCTCTCCATCTCGTATAACCTGCAATAAAGCGTCCTCAAGCACGGGGGTCGGCTCTTGCCTGACCTCTGGCCTGTACCGCAAAAGCAGCACTCCCGGCCCTTCGACATCTATCTTTGCGGCATCTTGATCATGGCAATAGCTGACATCTTCGGGCTCGGCGATATCCATACAGTTTGTACTGATCTCTTCAGAAAGATCCTTTGAACTGTAAGCCCATGTATCAAGCGGCCTTGAACGCAACACTTCCCACATGGCCGCTCGCATCAGAACTTTTTCGATTTTTTCAGACTCTACACCATCTGTATAACCGGAATGCTTCAACCATTCAGAAAGAAACCACAATCGGTCCGACATACTGGAAATCACGCTTGAAGGCGGCTCAGACGGTCGCGCGGAAGACAATGCTGCTACATGCGCCCAATCTTTTAAACTCTCTTCGTAATCCTCCCAGGCATATTCACCGACCAAGCGCGACTCCACCCCCACAGACAGAGAATCCGCACCATTATCGCTCATCATGCGACAGACCACATCCGCCATTCCCGGCATCCTCAAAAATGCATCGGATTCATCAAAGAGAGCATCAGGCTTTATTGTTTGAGCAGCCGAGCCATTTTCAGTGAGGGAAACAAGTATATAGCCTTCTGCACTGGTTGCCGGAGGCGAGAAAAGAAGCGTCTGGCTCGATTTGGTTTCGGCACACAAATAATAACCGTCTTTTGCCTTGACGGAATCTCCGTTCTTAAGCGGGCTGCCACTATCGGAATCAAAATCTTTGCTAATAATGAAAGTCCTGACCGGAGCTACCAGAACATCCGGATTATGCACTTCTGCCTTAGTTGTCGCACCCGATAATGCGATCAATAGGAAAGTCAAAATGTGCAAAGCCGAAATCTTCAAATTAAACCTTTCAATTCAGACGCTTTCATCAGCGCTTAGTCGAACTCCAGACAAGATACCCCTTGCCCGGCGGCACATTCTCTGTAACTGCAAATACCCTTACCCAGACAGCATCCGGTCCAGAATTCATCCCAAGACTGAGACGGTGTTTTCCGGCAGAGCTTTCTTCAAAGAGGGTCATCAACATCAATTCCGAACGGGAAATCTTCCTGCCTCGCGCTGATTTCAGAAGCGAGCGACTCTTCCCTTGATATGACAGGCGGTAAGCCTTCCAGGAAGGGCTGACCCCGGATGCTATCGCAAAGTTACGCATCTTCGGTCTGCCACCGTCAAATCGGGCAATTACACGCCCATATGATGGATCACCCGCTTGGTAGATAAGGACATTAAGGCTTTGTTTTGTGCCTGCACGATGCCTTGCATTAAAACTCAGACGCTTGCCGCGTTCGAGTTTGAAAACCGTGCGCTGGAAGTAATGATCGCTGAGTTTGGCACCATTCACCGGTAGATTGATCCACAAACGAACCGGGCCTCTGTCGCAAGTGATCTTGAGCTTATGCTTACCTGCAAGAACAGCAATCGGGAAACTCCCGGAAAGCATACGGGCTTTTCTTTTGACGAGTTTTTTGCCGTCGATAAATATTTCGACGGACGCCCCCAAAGATTGCATGTTGTCGAAGTTGAACTGCAGCAAGGCAGGACGACCTATAAATTCACGGGGAACGACAATTCCATATTCGACATCGGTTTTTACCTCGGTGTAGTTTCCATATTTCCACCCTCCGCGCAATTCAGTTGTGTCCCTGGCTTGCTCCAGCATGGGAGACGAGCGTACCACTCCACCCGGTTCAATTACTTCGTATAAAGATACCGGGTTGATTTCTGGTTCAGGAGGCAATTCCAAGCGCGACTGAGCCCGAATCGTTATTCGACGCCCTTCTCTTGCCAAATCAGTGTTGTATTCAGGGAAGACCGCCGACCAGCGGGAGACACTCTGTTCTTCGTTACGCCACTTCAAAGGCTCGACATTCTGGGCGAACTCGGGATTAAGTTGCTCTTCACAGTACAGACAAACAGGAGCCTGCAAAATAACGATCACCGGCTTGTCGGCTTGCATCTTAAGCGTGAAAGCTCCTTGTGGAATCCTCAAGAAACTGACTTGCGCCTCTCCGACACCCAGCTTTTTATCAGGATCTTCACGAGGCAAGTCTTCGAATGGGGAAAGCAAGGACAAACCGAGAACGCTGCCGGCAAACACCTGCTTGCCTTCATCGTCCTCCAATATCGTACTGATCGAGTATTCAAGATCTTCTTGTTGTCCCTGCGGCATCAGCGGATATGTAACCATGCGCATCACAGTGCCGCCGCTTTGTTTTCCCGCAAAAAGCTTGTAGCTTATTTCTCCGCGTTCCGGGTCCAGCAAAAAACCATCGAAATAGCGTTGCTCGGGTTGTATAAACTCTCCTGTTGATTTTTTTGAAAATGGCAAGAACTGTACCTTGCCCAATATGGCTTCCTGTTTTCCGGCAACCAGCAAAGGCGCAATACGAACAGGGTTCGTCCCTTCATTAAAGATCGAAAGCCCCTGAAATTCAGCTTTTGGAACATTGATTTCTCCCACCGCGCGAAAATGTCCACCGTATACAGTGCTGCTCCAGATGTTTTCTTCAACCTGACCGGAAGAGAGTATTCTTCTGATTTGCAACTTCACAGGTTCCGGGCCGGGCGGCGGCTCGGGCTTGGCTGTGTTGAGCTTTAACTCGCTGAAGCCGGGTAACGGCGCTGCGGCCTGCCCCAGCACCTCAATTTTGGCAGGGCCAAGTGCATTGACAGCCAAGGCCATACCCGGAGCCAGATAGAAGCCATCTTCAGGAGCAGGAATATCCACAGGCAAATGGAATCCCGTAAAATAAACCTGCCGAGTGCTGTAATTGACTCCCGAAACGCCTTCAGGCGGCACACGCTCCCATTGAGTAGAGAGAACCTGCTCTCTCTCAAACGGTGTCAACTCGCGCCATTCTGCGCGGAAAACACGCTCGGCCATCTTTTGTCTGGTATCATCAAACATGGTTAATGCGGTTTTAGAAATCGCCATGCCGCTGCGTTCCATCGGCCTGTATACGCGCAGTAAGGCAACTCCTTCATCCTGACCTCGCAAAGTCACTTCCATTGTAGCTTCGGTCTTGAGGATCTCTTCAGGGAAGATTACATAAGTAACCCTGTCATCTGACACCTGGGTTCCGCTGGTTGTAAAGACACACTCCTGAGCCCAAAGATTTTCTCGTCTTTCCGCCTTACTCTGTCGTGTCTCGATCCAGTATTCATGCTCCCAGGCAAGTGAGTCATCAAAATTCTTTACAGCAACATGCAGACAGTAAACATGCCTTTTGTCGGGATCGTAATCCCAACTTTCAGACAGTAACAAGTGGGACAAAAGCCGCAATTGAGTGTCGGCCTGAAAGACCTTCATACGCAAAGGCTTTTGAGGAGTTACTTCGTAATACAGGATGGACTTGGCCTGAGATATTTTCCGGTCCCAGGAATTTCCTTCTATCAGATATTCCTGAAGACCCAGAAACATCATGGCGGCCATCAAGACCACCAGCATTATCGGCCCGACAATGCGCATCATGGCAACACCTCGCTGGTGCAAAGTCCGAGGCCGTTTCCAAATCTGATCTGGTTTATCGCTTTCTCAGTCGAATCGAGGTCTAAGCTGTAAAACTTACTGCCTCCCCTCTCAATCCTGACAACACAACGAGTATTTGAGCCAGCATCCTCAAGCAAAACATACATCTTGCCACTCAAGCTGTCTTTCACAAGGCTCATGCTAAACTTACCTGGACCAGCCTGCTCTGTTGCAGCATCAAGGAAAGATACATTTCCCGCTTCGGAATATTTTTTCAACCACGATAGAGCTTCAACAAAACTCTTATCAACTTCGCCTTTTTTTAGAAGAGGAGCGGACAAAACATCCTCCAGATAAGCCTTCCTGCTCAAAAGATCAAAGCGCTTCAATTGCTCGCTCTTCTTTTCCTGACTTTCCATACTTGCCAAGCTCTGACGTTTGTTACCTGAAATCCAGATCATAGCGGAGTTCTGAGGTGACAACGTAGCCGAATAGCGCATCTGAAGGTTATCGACGCCCTTCAAACCGATCTGACTCAATCTTCCGTCGTAAAGTTCGTAGACCCAACCCAACTCTTTAAGATCGCTCTCCAGTTGCTTTGCTGCCGGAAGACGAGGAGACTCAATCGGCATATCGACCGCCAGACTCAACAGTGCATCGC
>CAYTHG010000130.1:0-9994 GCA_964437525.1 uncultured Myxococcales bacterium
CCGGCTCCTGATTGGAGAATTGATTGCACGGAAATCCCAAAACCACCAGTCCCCTGTCCTTGTAATGCTCATAAAGCGCCTGCAAGCCCTCTAACTGCGGCGTAAAACCGCATTTACTGGCAGTATTGACTATCAAAACCACCTTGCCTTCGTAATCGGCAAGAGATTTCTCAATTCCAATTATGCTGTCAACCTTGAATTCATGAATATTTTCAGCCATCTCAGACCACCTTTTCTTAAACGAACCATTTGTTTCACTAAAGATAATCAGCTTTATCAAATAACATGATCCGTATAAATTTAGAATAAGCCCCCGCCCATCAAGTCGGCAATGCACATTGGGCCTTAAATATATTCTAATCATTAATTGCCACCTTGCCATATGTTAATGAAGATCTTGCAGTAAAGCCTTCCGTAATTTTTTCGCCATTCAAAGCTTAACCTTTACTCAGAGCAACCAAACAGCTACGCCATTACATTCTTTTTTCTCTATTTAAGCATTTTTCACGAACTATCCGGCAATCATATCAACATTTACGCATCTATTTTCAGGCAAATGAAACCCATGCAGAATCCATATTCGCCCCTTTTTAAGCAGTGTTCCATTGCTTCATATAGTTTATCGAGTTAAAAAAACCAAGAAACACAGCCCCATAAACTTATCGTTATTTTTTTCTCTTTTTTACCTTGACAAGCAAAGCGTCAGAGATACTATGTTCGTGTATTTCGTAGCGGCGTTAATTAAATAACGCTACTTGGTCTCTTTGGTATTTTGGTCATTTAAGTTAGCAAGCAAAATTCCGTGAAACTGTTCGGGACTTTTGTCATGAAGCCCCGGACAAATGCTCAAATTAAAGATTTAAAGGAGAGCAACAATGTCCAATCGATTCTTCATGCCCACCACAAACGTTTTCGGCCCCGGTTGTGTCAATGAATTGGGTGAGAGCGTAAAAACCATAGGCGGTAAAAAGCCCTTGATCGTTGCCGGCGTATCCAAGCACGGTCACGACCTTGCAGAAGATATTGCAAACATCCTCAAGAAATCAGATATCAATTCCGTCATCTTCGCCAAATCAGAACCGAACCCGACCGACACAACCGTCCACGAAGGCGTCGAAGTCTACAAGAACGAAGCTTGCGATTGCATCATCTCAGTAGGCGGCGGAAGCCCGATGGATGCAGCCAAAGGCATAGGTGTAGTCGTCACCAACGGCGGAAAGATAAACGATTACGAAGGACTCGACAAATCAACAAAGCCCATGCCGCCCATGATCGCAGTAAATACCACGGCAGGCACGGCTTCGGAAATGACACGTTTCACCATTATCACGGACACCGAGCGCCACATAAAAATGGCCATCGTCGATTGGCGCGTAACACCAAACGTCAGCTTCAACGACCCCGAATTGATGGTCAGTATGTCGCCTTCTTTAACAGCCGCCACCGGCATGGACGCCTTAACGCACGCAATCGAAGCCTATGTATCAACCGGTGCTACACCTCTGACCGACTGCGCGGCACTAAAGGCCGTCGAGCTTGTCGTCCGCCACCTTCCCCACGCAGTCGAAAACGGCGACGACATCGAAGCCCGCGACAAGATGGTCTACGCCGAATTCCTGGCGGGAATGGCGTTCAACAATGCCAGCCTGGGTCTCGTTCACGCCATGGCGCACCAGTTGGGCGGATTCTACAACCTGCCGCACGGCGTCTGCAATGCAGTGCTCCTGCCACACGTCGAAAGCTTCAACCTTCCTGAAGCCAGCGATAAGTTCGCGACACTGGCTCAGGTTTTAGGTGCAGACATTTCCGACATGACCTTCCACGACGCAGGCGAAAGAGCCATCAAAGCCATCAGCGAGCTTGCAGCCAGCATCGGAATCCCAACCGGTCTCAAGGAGCTTGGAGTCAAAGAAGAGGACTTGCCAACACTGGCGGAAAATGCCCTCAACGACGCCTGCTACCTGACCAACCCACGCAAAGCCGACCGACGCGAAGTGATCCAGATTTACAAAAACGCCATGTAACTCCAGAACATCTTCGCTTTACTCCGGGAAAAGCCCTCGTCTTATGACGGGGGCTTTTTGCAGATTGCTGACAAAATCAACTTTTTCAAGAAAGGTAAAGGACAAATTGTGCAAGCGATACCTTGTAAACACATCAAACCGGGGAGATTGGTAACACACCCCCGGCGATATCTTCCGGTTTTGTCTGCGGAGCGTAGCGCTTGACCGGCTTGCCTTCGAAGATTATCGGGATCTCCCGGCGCTGTTGTTTTTGTGAGGTGGATGTGGAATACGATTATTCCTTTACCAGTAGATTCTTCAGTTTTCTAGTCATGATAGACAGAGAAGCGTATAGCTGGTCATTGACTATAATCAGATCTTCTCTTTCCGTCTTAAGCCAGATCGGAGCGAAATTCCAGATTGCCTTGATTCCGGCTTCTGACATGATATCGACCACATTCTGTGCCCGTTCCGCCGGAACCGTAATAATACCGATATTTATATGCATCTTTTTAATAAGGTCAGCTAGCTTGCTTACATGGAAAACTTCGACACCGTGTATCACCGAACCGACTCTGGCCGGGTCTACATCGAAGGCTGCCACGATTTTAATGCCGTATTCATCGAGCCGTTCATAGCCCATCAAAGCCGCGCCCAGATGACCGGCTCCAATCAAAAAAGCATCGGAAAAATTATTCCAACCGAGAAATTCCTCCATGGCATCGATCAACTCCAGCACTTTGTACCCGACTCTGTTTTTGCCGGTTACATCAAGATAGGATAAATCTTTGCGGATTTGCGTCGGGTCAAGGCCGAGATCTTTAGACATATGGCTGGTGGAAATACTGTCATCGATAGTGGCCAAAAGACCCTTGAGGTAGTGTACATATGTGGGGAGACGCCTGATTGTGGGCTCGGGTACTGGATTGGCTGTATCTTTCACCATCTTCAAACCTCCCTATTCCCACTAATACATTAGCCCGAATAATTAAGGTCTAACAACCAATAATTTGATAACTCAAAGCTTGATTACAGTCAAGCATATAACTACTTTTTTCTCTATTTTGACTTGCTAAACAAATCAAAATTAGTGATTTTTATTTCAGTAGAGATCAATTCAATAGTGCCAATTTAACCCAGCGAGCAAACGAAGCATTCCACGGCATATTCTTGAGAGATTATTTTCCTTATTTAGTGAAAATATCTCCAAACAGTTTGCCATGTTTAAATTCAGTACAGGACACTGGCGTTTCAAAAGAATATTTAGTATATTGCTTTTTGTGAAATCCAATCATTTTAGACTTATGGAGGTTGTTCTTCTTATGTCGCTTCGCTCTCTCATACTTAGTTCAATGTTTGCATGTCTGCTGTCGATCTTCGCCGCACCTTGTGCTTTTGCACATCCACATGTTTTTGTCGATGCCAAAGTAAGCTTGGTTTTCGATGAGAAAGGCCTAACCGGATTCGAGGAGGAGTGGATCTTCGACGAGATGTTCGGCAAGATGATAATCGACGACTACGACAAGGACAAAAACGGCGTCTTCGATGAGAAAGAGGCAGTCAAGGTAAAACTGGAAGCCTTTGAGAATGTTAAGGAGTGGGATTACTTCCACGAAATCTCCATACAGGGCAAGAAGTTCAAGGTTCAGTGGGTCAAGGATTTCAAGGTCAAGATCGTAAAGGGACTGCTGATTTATACTTTTTTTATACCGTGTCATGTGCCCTTGGATTCGCAAAATAAGAAGATCAATTTTTCTCTGTCCGATCCCACAATTTATACTGACCTGATCTTCACAAAAGATTCGCCCTATTATAAGGGCAACAAGGATTTGTACTCGCTTTCTCACAAACTGGATGACGGAGTACAACCCAGCGGGCAAGTTCTCGCACAAACCCTGAAGATACAGCTTAAAAGAAAATGAAATCTCTATCTGTATTTTTGACATTGATGCTCCTGTTTGTGCTTGCAGCAAACGCCTATGCAGGCAATCCCTTTTTAAAAAAGCAAAAAGAAGAAAAGCCGCAACAGCAGGAAAAAATTCAGCAGGAGCGCTCTGCTTCATGGATACCGGGGTTCATCAAGCCTGTGCTTAACAAAAGCATACGCTGGCAAAAGGAAGTAAGAAAGCGCATCACGCACTTTACAGGCCAGATGAAAGACGAACCTTTCGGCAGTGCGTTTTTCATGTTCCTGCTGCTTTCTTTCGTTTACGGAATCCTTCATGCCATAGGACCGGGACACGGGAAATCAATTGTCGTCTCGTATTTCCTCAACAGGCCAGGGCGATTGTCTCACGGCATACTGATGGGTAATCTCATCACATTTACCCATGTCCTCTCTGGAGTTGCTGTGGTTTTGTTTTTATATCTGGTTGCAAGCACTACCAGACTGGTGGATTTCGAAGAGGCCAGTCCTATGCTCGAAGCCATCAGCTACAGTTTGATGATCGCCATCGGTATCTACCTGCTCATCCACACGACACTTGAGTTGAGAAAGCAGAAAGAGATAGAAGAAGAATCAATAGACCCAGACAACAAAAAAGGAATGATAATAACCGCATTGGCAACCGGGCTGGTGCCCTGCCCCGGCGCGGCGATAATTTTGCTTTTCTCTATTATTCAGGGAGTGCTTTTGCAGGGGCTTTTTGCCATGCTGTTTATTGCACTTGGAATGGGGCTAACCACCACAAGTTTCGCACTGGCCGCTATCGGAGCGAGGAAGTCGGTATTGAATCTGGCAAGCGGCAACCGCAAAATTTTTTATGCATCCTACGGCCTACTCTCTTTTGCCGGGGCACTGGCGATAATCTTTATCGGCTCGGCCATGCTTACAGGGGTTCTGTAGACTCTTCGCTCAATAGCTTATTTTAAAACAGCAGACTTATTGCCAGCCAGCCAATTCCTAATTGAAGACTGGCATGGGTGCCACGGGCCAAGCATAGTGAAACGGAGCTTGCTCGTGCTCAGTGCCACATACATGGGCAAGCTTTGCTTAGCCTATGCCACCCATTCATAAACTCAACATTCAGTATTTGCTGGAATTACCTATCGAGAATTACAAGCACAGCCTCCCGAACTTCGTTCGTGAGACTATGGCACCCAGTAAATTCAAAGACGGCGGGCCTTGGTTGGTTCAGGTCTCCCGACCTGAACCTTTGTTTTTGCTTGAGTCTCTAACTCAACAACGGCGCATGAACGTATGGAGCCGGTCAGGAGACCCGCTCCATCGAAGAAAGGGCTGCTATTTGCGCCTGGTGGAGCCGGAAGCCTTCGATCTCGGCCCCTTGGTGCTCGGTGCCTTGGAGCTCGGTCTCTTGGTGCTCGATCCCTTGGCACCTAGTCCCTTGGAGCTTGGTCCTTTGGAGCTCGGTCTCTTGGTGCTTGGTCCCTTGGTGTTCGGTCCCTTGGAGCTCGGTCTCTTGGTGCTTGGTCCCTTGGTGTTCGGACCCTTGGAGCTCGGTCTCTTGGTGCTTGGTCCCTTGGAGCCCGGTCCCTTGGTGCTTGGTCCCTTGGTGCTTGGTCCCTTGGAACCTGGTCCCTTGGTGCCTGGTCCCTTGGAACTCGGTCCCTTGGTGCCTGGTCCCTTGGAGCCTGGTCCCTTGGAACTCGGTCCTTGGGAGCTCGGTCCTTGGGAGCTTGGACCATTGGTACTTGTTCCCTTGGAGCTTAGCCCTTTAGAGCCTGACCCATGTGAGCCAGATCTCTTCGCCTTAGGATCGTCCTTTTTCTTCTCGAACATCTCCTTGCGTTCCTTGCCACGGCGCTTGAGCCACATCTTGATGGGCGCGCCTTCGAAGCCGAAGACTTCACGCAGGCGATTTATCAGGTAACGCTGGTAGGAGAAATGGCACAGATCGGGATCGTTTATGGAAAGCACGAAAGTCGGAGGCAGCACCTCGACCTGCGCGATGTAATATACCTTGAGGAGCCGTCCCTTGTGTGCGGGCGGGCGGTTTATCAGCGTGGTTTCTTCCAGCCAGCGATTCAACTCAGATGTCTGGATACGCTTTTTACCTTCCTCGAAAACATTGTCTATGCGGTCAAAGATATGCACGACCTTACGGCCTGTTTTGGCAGAAAGGAAAATGAT
Source organism: uncultured Myxococcales bacterium (assembly GCA_964437525.1). GTDB lineage: Bacteria > Myxococcota_A > SURF-8 > SURF-8 > SURF-8 > JAKQSH01. The sequence goes on from CAYTHG010000130.1 coordinate 6,094, forward strand.
GGGCACGTGAGGCATGAATTTCAAGCCGTCGCGGATTTCCTCGGCCTTTTGCTTGGCAGCTTCCTCGCGCTCTTCGATGACATCCCACTTGTTGACCACCACCACACAGGATCGGCCCTTCTGGTCGATCATTCCGGCAATGCGCTTGTCCTGTTCGGCCAAGGGTAGCGTAGCATCCAAGAGCAGCAAAGCCACATCGGCACGGTCCAAAGCCTTGAAGGCCTTGATGACGGTGGCTTTCTCAAGCTCTTCGGTGATTTTCTTTTTACGTCTGATACCGGCGGTGTCGATGAAAAGGTATTGCTTGTCTTCGTATTCCACCAGAGTGTCAATGGCATCGCGGGTGGTGCCGGGGATATCCGTCACTGCCAGTCGCTCGGACCCCAAGGCCTTGTTGACCAGCGAGGATTTACCTGCGTTCGGCCTTCCGACTACAGCAATACGGCAAATGTTGTCGTGAGGTTTTTCCTGCTGCGGTGCGCTGGGATGATCCTGCTCGATTTGGGCCATAACATCGTCCACGACCAAGCCATGCTCTGCGGATATAAAATACAGAGGGTCCATACCGAGAGTGTAGAAATCTACGGCATTGGATTCGTGCTTGGGACCGTCGATCTTGTTTACCAGATAATAAACGGGGCGCTCACTCTTGCGCAGAATATCAATCAGCTCGGCGTCTTCGGGATTGCCCGGCTCACGGCCATCCAACATCATCAGGATGATATCGGCCTCCTGCATGGCAATTTCACTCTGCTGCTTGATGGAAAGCACCAGCTCGTCGTCTGAATACAGTTCCAGACCGCCAGTGTCAATTACTGTGTATTCATAATCGTAAAGAATAGCCTTGCCGTAGTGCCTGTCCACAGTCGCGCCGGGAACCTGCTCGACTATGGCCTGTCGGCGGCCTATCATTCGATTGAAAAGCGTGGATTTACCAACATTGGGACGACCCACGATGGCTATGACCTTGTGTTCGGTCGGGATGATTTCGAATCCGTTATTATCGTTTTTTTTATTTGCCATAACCAAACCTACGCAGGGAATAAGGGTTTTCCGTCCAGTTTCTCTCTTCTTTTATGAACAATTTCAGTCCGACTTTCATGTCGAACATTTTCTCCAGATCTTTGCGGGCTTCGCTGCCTATGCGAGTCAACATCTGTCCGCCCTTACCTATAATGATACCCTTCTGGCTATCGCGTTCGACAAAGACGGCGGCATCGATATGCACTCGCTTGCCATCGTCCATTTCTAAAAAGCGCTCTATCTCGATAGCCACGGAATAAGGAATTTCCTCGTGGCAGAAGAGCAGAATCTTTTCACGGATAACTTCAGCAGCCAGAAAGCGCATGGTCAGGTCGGTGATTTGATCTTTGGGGAACAACTCCGATCCTTCCGGCAGCCTTTCAAGTAAGGCTTCGACAACATCGTCCGCCCCGACACCTCTCAAAGCAGAGATAGGGAAGATCGCCGCGAAAGGATGCAGGTCTTTTACTTTGTCGAGGAAAGGCAGAAGTTCGGTCTTCTTGACTTTATCGACCTTGTTGATTATCAGAAATATGGGTTTGTCGAGCTTTGCCAAGCGCCCCAGAATCTGCACATCGACAGGAGACATCCCGCGATTAAGATCAGTTTTTATGGCGTCTATCATCAATACCAGAATATCGGCATCGTTCATGGCATCGTAAGCGTATTCGACCATCTGCCGATTGAGCCTGCCCTGAGCCTTATGAATGCCCGGCGTGTCGATAAAAACTATCTGCCCGCGATCATCGACATGTTTGATTCCCAAGAGCCTGTTGCGTGTCGTCTGCGGTTTGGGACTGACGATGGCGACCTTCTCGCCCAGGATGCGATTCATCAAAGTCGATTTGCCGACATTAGGGCGTCCGGCCAAAGTAACGAAGCCCGAACGAAATTTTTTGCTGTCATTAGAATTCATATTATCTGCCTGTCGATTCATCTGCTTCCTTCTTCAAAAACTGTACAGGGTGCTATATACACAAAGACGTGCATACTATTTGCCGGACAAGCGATGAAATGTAAAGCCTAATCGTCAAAAACTTCAAATAATTTCTATATTTGGTATAGAATAGCCATCAACTCGTTCATCCCGATTTACTTGACAGCCTTGTTCACATCTGGTAATTTTCAAAGACTCAGATCTGTATGTACTTCTATTGACTTAACATTCAATTAAACGACAAACAGGCACGAACAAGAATTATTAGACAGGTGTACACAGAAGTGAAAGATCAGATTACAGAAAAAGGCAAGTCCAACAAGGTCTATACCGTGATGGTCATCTCGCCCGGCGCGGGCCAGATGAAACAGCATCGTGTAAGCAAACGCAAGATCGACCTGCTCAAAGCAAGCGCTGTCCTGCTATTGGGATTGCTGGTGCTGTGGACTACACATGTCTATATGAAGTCGGCATCTTTTTCTGCCGGAATCAAGCTCTCCACTGAGAACATGCAGCTCAAATCGGAGTTGGGTGAACTCCAGAATAAAGTCGCCATGCTCTCGGGCACACTCGACAGGGTCACTCAATTCGAGAGAAAACTGCGTACCATCACCGGCCTGGAAGAAAGCCACACAAACGTGGGTATCGGCCCACTGTCCAACGAAGAAATGCTGATCGCCGAATTGGAGCGCACCGGCCCTCCCAACGAAGCCATGCTTTACAAACTGGAGTCCAAAGGTTTTGACATTAAAAGCGTCAATGTCAAAAAAGAAATGGACCGCCTGCTGTCCGAATCCAGCGACCGCGAAAAAGACCTGATGGAATTGACTTCCTTTTTGGAAGATCAACGTATGCAGCTTGCCCACACGCCCGCCATTTGGCCGACACGCGGCTGGTTGACATCGCCCTTCGGCTATCGCAGAAGTTCCTTTACCGGCAAACGTAAATTCCACGAAGGAATCGACATCGCCGCCCAAATGGGAACGCCCATCACCGCCAGCGCCGATGGCGTCGTGGTGTTTGAGGGTACTTTATCGGGATACGGAAAGACTCTCGTGATAAATCACGGCTTCGATTTCACAACTCGTTATGCACATTGTTCACAAACACTGGTGGAAGCGGGGCAAAAGGTCTCACGCGGCCAGAAGGTGGCAACGGTAGGTAACACGGGACGTTCCACCGGACCGCATTTGCATTACGAAGTACGCATAAACGGCGTACCTCAAAATCCGATGAGATACATCGTCGAATAAACACCTGTAAATACAGGCTCCAAGCCCGCAACACGACCTGGAACCAGCTTCATAAAAGATTAAGGAAGAGATCATGCTGAAACATTCGGGGAATATTGCGTCCATTGTCGTTTTTTTGATGATTTTCTGCACGTATACGCCAGCAAAAGCCGAACTTGTCGCTATGGGTGAAGGAGAAACCAAGTACGCTCCGGCAGCCGAAAGCGTTCGCCCAAGCGAAAAAGACAAGGCAACTCCAAAGAACGACGAAGACAAACAGACCCAAGTGGCAGCAATCAGCGACCTGGAACCGCTTCCCCGTGGCGAGATCATCCCGCCATCCTTCAGAGCGGGCAGCGATAGAGACAAAATGAGCAAGCAGGATGATCCCGGCTCCCTGACCGGTCACTCGTCCTTCCCGCGCACTTCCATAAACTTCAACCTCGGCAACAGCTACCTTTCCGACGGAGTAACCGCTCTCGACATCATAGGCATCTATCTGGGCGGCTCCTTCGAGGTCATCCCTTACAAGCTGTCGATTATGGCCGACTTGAGCATGAACATCGTAACCGGCGACAAAAGCCAGTTCACCTTCGGACATTTCGGCCTCGGCGCACAATACACCTTTTACAATAAAAAGCCCGTAGTACTGGCAGTCGGCGCCAATTTCCGCCTGATGAACCAAGCTCTCGACAGCGTATATTCCGCC
>CAYTHG010000131.1:0-9763 GCA_964437525.1 uncultured Myxococcales bacterium
TATCCAAACTCAGCTTCTCAGCTTTCAGTTCGAACTTGGAATCTTTATACTTGGGCGGCCCCATAAAACCCTTGGCGTTGCGGCTCACTCCCATGCCTTCTTTCGGCATACCGATGAAATTCTTTTCCATCTTGCCGTCTGCGTTCTCGTCGTGCAAAACACCTATGGCATATTCGCTGTATGGTATGCCTTTGAAGGTCACGCTTGATTTTCCCGCAACGACTTTTGCCGTCAGTTTGACGATTACCTTGCCGCTATCTCTCAGAAAGCCTTTTGGACCTTTGAACAGAGAAACAATCACCTGCCCGTCGTCGTTACGGAAGTTTTCCATCTTGACAACGATATCGCCGCTTGCAGCCTGTTTTTGAATTTCTGCTTTTTCCTGCGCTTGCTGTGGCTGTGTCGGCGTTTGTTCCTTATTCTCCACCGGAGCAGACTCTTGTGCTGAAAGCTGGCCTGCAAATAGAAACACAACAAAAGCGGTCAGCAAAACTTGTATGAATGGCTTTCGGGTCATGCCCTCTCTTCTGCGTCGGGTTCTTCTTCATTTTTCATAGCTTCAGTACTCCTAGTATCGTCTTCGTCGCGCAGTTTTGCAAGTAACAATTGGCGATTGTAATGCAGGAGAACATCGGCGTTGGTCATAATACCCACAACGGAATTCTTATCGTATTCAGGAGAAACTAAAAGTTCCTCGACATGATGGAAAGTCATCAGGCTTAAAGCTTTTTCAACCGAATCGTCCAGACAAACCTTTAGTATAGTGGGACTACACAATTCGACAGCAGTCATGGTCTTGGCCGCTTCAGGATCATAATGCAGCGCGTGCGTGAGATCGTTCAAGTTGAAGCAGCCAACGATTTGACCTCCAACATCGTAGACCGGAAAAATCCTCTGGCGTGTCTCAGCAGTGCGGTCGAAGACCTCACCGAGTGTCATGTCCGCCGCGACTTTGACATATTTACGGGTAGCCTTATAAACCTCTTTGACCTTGGAGTTTGCCAACATCTCGGCGGCGCCTTCTCCCAAATGGGCGGGAGAATGAATGCGCGAAGGCACCTGACGGTGGTAGATGCTCCAACGGCGGGCCACTAAAAACGAGATCGAGCAGACCCACATGGAAGGAACCAAAAGCTCGTAGTTGCCGGTCAACTCGCTGACCATTACCAGCGTGGAGATGGGCGTATTAGCGGCGGCACTGAAGAATCCGGCCATGCCGACAATGGCAAAAACCGAAGGATGCGGCACGAGTTCGGGCATGACCATATGCAGCACCTGTCCGACCGCAGCACCCAGCGCTCCACCGATTACCATAGAAGGACCGAATACTCCGGCACTTCCGCCCGAACCGATGGTGAAAGAAGTCGTCAGAATCTTTCCTACGGCAACGATGAGCAAAACTCCAAGCCCGACTTCGAATCCAGAGCCGTGCAGGATGTCCTGCAAGACGCCGTAACCGGTGGACATGATATCGAGAACATGTACATCATCGGTATACAGATAAAGGGACAATCCAAGCAAACCAGTCAAGAAGCCGCCTAAAGCAGGCTTAAATATTCGCGGGATGGGCATTTTCTCGAACAGAAAGGATATGCCGTAGAAACTTTTGACATACAGCAAAGCACCGAGGGCGACAATAATTCCCAGTATCAGGTACGGCCCCAATTCCAGGGGGCTAGAAAGCCCGAAGCTGCCGACATTGGTGAACATGTGATCGTAGCCGAACTTGGCTCCAAAGACAGAATAACCGACGATACTTGCAACAGCAGCAGGCAGTATGACTTCGCTTTCCAACTCGGGACCGGAATATAAAACCTCTGCGGCAAAGATCGCTCCGGCTAAAGGCGCACGGAAAATTGAGCCGACACCGGCGGCGATACCTGCGGCTAACAGCAGTCTTCTGGTTTTGGCGTTCAAATGGAATTTATCGGCTATGTAACTGCCGATACCTGCGCCGATCTGAGCAACTGGCCCCTCACGACCGCCTGAACCGCCTGAACCCATGGTTATGATGGAAGCAAACATCTTGACGATTGGCACCCGAGCGCGAATCTTGCCGTGTCCGTGATGGAAAGCGCCGATAGCGGCGTCGGTGCCGTGTCCTTGGGCTTCCGGCGCAAACTTGAAGACGATCAAACCGGCGATGAAAGCGCCTACCGTCGGAAGCACCAGAATCAGCCAGGGAGTAAACTGCTTTGCAAGCGGCAAATCGAAATCGGGCTGCTCGCCGCCGGGGCTGCCAAGTTCCACGCCGATAAGCGACTTGAAGGAAAACATGCTCAGAGCTTCTAAAGACATCTGAAACACAATACTTGCAAGTCCTACGGCAACACCTAATATGCCACCTAGAAGCAACCACTTCCAAAGGCCGCGAAAGTCTAACTGATGACCGACCTGCTTTTGCCAGAAATGCACCACACGACCAGCTCTAGCGTTTGACCAATTTTTATGCCCCATCTGAATTCCCATACCTTAATAAAACACAATATAAACAATAAATTAACTACGGACACAGCTATATACGCCCACTAAAGCTTGAACTCAAGCAAAAAGAATAAAAAGATTGAAAATACGCGGAAAATCGATCTTCAGGTCATATTCGGTGAAAAACCGTTGCTGCCGGAATTCGTTTGCACCGAGCGCCATTGATGTTATAATTATAAACACATTTACACACTTGGAGCTTTTGAATGCCAAAAGACATAAAACAAGCAGTGATATTGACACTGGCATTGGCGCTGCTGGCATTCTTTGCGCTTGCCTGCTCCGATGACGACACGGACACAAATGGCGACGGCGCTCTGGCCGAAGACGGTGATCTGGATTCGGAAGCTGGCAATGAGAGTGTAGATGCCGACAATGATAAAAACGCCACGGAAGCGGATATCGACCCCGAGCCCGAAGCGGAGCCGGATTTAACACCTGCTCCACATGGACGCGAGGTGCTAAAAGAGCGCATACCGGGAGCGGAATGCGTCCGTTTCCCGCCACCCTCTAGTTCTCCATATCAAACGGAAGACTGGGATTGTGATGGTGTTGACCCCCCAGGGTGCAATTATCACAGTGAATGCACTGAAAACAATTATGGTTATTGTTTCAGCGGTTATTACGAAAATCCATGTCAGTGCCACTATTTACCGTGCATGAATGATAATGAATGCGGGGAAGGAGAGGCATGTTTGTGTTCATCTCAAATATTCGCCAATATGGGATGCAGGAAATCCTGCCGTTCATCAGCAGGATGCGCAAACGGACATAAATGCGTTGCCGCCAACATGCGTTACAGTTGCGGCGATGGAGAGGTCAAAGAGGACATTTTTGCCGACAACTATGAAATTTATCACACACACCTTTTCAGATTCGGCAAAACATATGGCTATCGCTGCACGAGCAACAAAGACGAATGCTCCAGCGACCACGACTGCGCCAGCAATTATTACTGCGTATTCGATGAAGACAAACAGCATTTCGCTTGTGATTATATCGATCTTGATGCGGTCTATTGCCCTGAGGACTAACCATAACAAACATCCACAAAACAAACGGAAACTAACCGGATTAAAGGAACAAAAAAGCCCCCCGCGATTGCAGGGGGCTTTTTTTATTGCAACTTCTTATCTCAGAACCGCCAGAACACGCCCATTCTCAGTGTCGGGCCACCGCTTTTGAGTTTGCCCAGCTTCCGTTCACTCACAATGGCTCCCGGCTGCGAACTCGATACTGCGGGTTGGTAATTTACCGCCAGTGGTGCGCGGTATATGTAGCCACTTTCAAGATAGAATCCCAAATTGAAGCCATCCCAGGGCTTCCAGCTTTTCATCCAGCTTTCAGCCAACTGAAAACGCATACCAACAAGCCCGCCTATGCCAAGCTTTACCTTGTCGTCTATGTTCACCAGCGTGTGGCTGTATTTCTGTTTTATGGAAAGGCTATGGAAGTCCGGCCCGACGGTGAAGAGCACATAAGGCTCGAACCAGCTTGTGGCCTCGTAACGCCAGCGCAGGTTGAATTTCAGCATGTGCAGTTCATAGCTTGTGTCGATCTGGTCATAATTTCCGAACAGATTGCCGTCCTTGCTGGTGTAGTTGTACTCGGCACCGGCGGAAAATCCCCACAGGATATCGAATTCCAGCCTGACGCCACCACCGATAAGGTAGTTGTCGCCACTGACGCCATCAAAAGAATCGTCTATGGAATAGGTGATATCCAAAACGGGTTCGATATGACCTATAGCCGCCGAAGCGATAGAAGGAAGAGCGAGCAGTGCGAGTAACAGACCGGACAGAATAAGAGTTTTATAGCTTTTCATTTTTCGCCCCCTCCGTTAAAAGATGTCGCCTAAAAAGAATCCGCCCAAAACCTTCGACCACGAGCCATCAATGGCAGACACCGTGATGTAACCCTCTTTCTGGCTTGTATCCTCCACCATCAAAAGATCTTTCTGATCGTCGGCACCTTTCATCAAGTGCAGTTCTCCGTAGTGATCGCCCATGGGTATTTCTATCTGCTCGCGGGCAAGGTTTTCGAGGTTGAGCGCGTAGGCGGTAATCTGCCCCTCACCTTCATAATCCCAATGGCTCGACAACAGGTAGAGCTGGGAATTGCTTTCGTCCAGACGGTAATCGTCGAAGCTAGTGGTCAATTCCATAATCCCGGCATCCACATCGTCTTCCAGCAGTTCTTCAAGATTCACGGTTGCCATTCTGCCGCTGTTTTCAAGCAAAGCGACAGCCAGTTTCATTTCATCGCCCGAGAATCTTATGTTCCCTGCGGAAAAACCGAAAGCCGCCGAGGTGATATTCTTATCGCCCATAAGCTCAAGGTTCTCGGTATCGATAGCCACAAGACCGTTTCCGCCATAAAGAATGGGAACCTCGTGCCCGGCTGCGGATTCATATTTGTAGATTCTCGAAGCAGCTACAGGAATGGGGATACTCAACACTTTGGCGCTGTTTACCTGAATGCTGGCCGCCACATCGCTACCGCTGGTAACCAGCAGGTAAACCTGCTCGTTCTCACGGTAGGGCATAAAGTCGTAAGGCACGAAAGGCAAACCGAGTTTATTGATGGAATACGTGATCTTCTTTTTGTTCTGATCCCAAAGCATATTGATAGCCACAACGTCGTTGGAATCTACCATGCTGACAAACAAAGCCTCATTGGAATCTATACCTGTTTTGGAGTCGAGATCGTCATCCAGGTTCAAACTGGCTTTTATTTCGTCCGGGTAGACATTGTACTCAGTGGTAAGAGGAATCACGTCAGTAGCAGCGTCGTCGCCCTCGGAAGGATCTATAATCCACAGTCTCGAATCTCCGAAGAACACGATTCTCTCTGTTTGCATGGCATCGTTTACGCCGCAGCCGTCTTCCTGCTCGCACATGTAAAATTTCCCGGTAAAGCTTACAGAAGTGATTTCCGTATCGTTTTTGCTCAAAGTCGGGTAAAAGACTTCGCCGGACTCAAGCTCCATCAACAAAACTGTGTGGGTATTGGCAACGATGGTTTTGTTTTGGGTGAAATCGTAGTCGAGAGTGGTTATCACCTTCTCGGCGTTCTCTATGAGTTTCTGCATCTGCTGTTCATAATAATACGAATCGCCGTTGCCATCATATTCATCCTCATAATAGTCGTCATAGCCAGTGTAGTAACTGTGGCCGTTGAAAAAGCCCACCATCCACTGACCGTCATCGCTGAAGGAGAAATGATCGTACTCCAAAGGCGGCTGCTCAATCTTCCACAAAAGCTTGCCTGTTGAGTCGTCAACGACATAGTAGGCGCTGTTTTTCTCGGATACGAACATGATTTTGTCGTTTTGCGGGAACTTGAGCATCAGCTTGAAAGAGCCTTCCATTTTGCTGTCGGAATTTTCTTCAAGGTTTGCAGACTCCAGTTCTACAAAGCGGTAAGACTCGCCCTTGGCGCGTGGATCTATCACCATCAGCGTACCGACCTCAGGATCGAGATAATAGATGTGCTTATCCAGCACGTAAGGTCCGTTCCAGTTCAGGGCGTCGTCAAGCCTGTCGTCGCGTCCCTGGCAGGAGATGAGAATCAAGGCAAAAGCAACTGCAATAACCGGCATTAATTTGAAAATAGTGTTTCCTGATTTCATTTTCCCACCTCCTAGTCTATCTGGCCGTTGAGTTCGAAACCGGTAATGGTGATAGGCTCGTCATCCTCGACGCCGACAAAGGTAATCCTGCCGTCTGGATGATCCTGCGAGACATATACCCTGTTGTTACCGGGAATCAAACCGACTCCGGTGGGAACCGAGCTTAAATTGATTTCCGAAATTCTGGCTCCACTCTGCGGCCCCAGGTCCAGAACGTGAATCATACGAACTTCCGATTCGTCGGTGACGACCACGTAACCCTTCTCACCATCGGGAGTAAAGGTGAAATCGCCCTGGTCGGCATCTGTCAATTGCAATACCTGAACTTCGTTCTCAAGTCTCAGCACGGTGTAGCCGTGGGATTTATCAATGATCTCGTACAAGTCGTCGCCGCCTATGATGGGAGCATCTAAGCGTGTGTGGAAAACCACTGCGGTCAAACTGTCGTCGCCTTCCTTCTCAGGGGCAAAGGCAATTGATTCAACGCCTTTCTGGAGGTAAAATTCATTGGTGACACCGCTTGAAATCGTATACGACCAGACTTTTTCGGTCTCCGCCAAGGTCGAGTACAACAGTAAGGTGTCGTCATCCGGCCCCAACTCCATTACGCCGGAACCTTCGGGGATATCTATCATCTCGATATCATCGGCATCTTCAAAGCCATCGGGAATCGGAATCAAGGCCAGCTTCATGGCGCTTCTCAAAACCACGAGGGCGCTTTTGCCATCGCTTGTAAGATCGAGATCGGTGGGCGACTCATCGAACTCCATGACATATCTGTCATGCTCTTCAAGATCGACCATGTAAATCTTCTGAGAGGAAAAACGCCTCAGGATGCAATATCTGCCATCAGCGGTAATCTGCACTTCGCGGTCTACAGGATCGGAATATTCGTCTTCGAGCTTGATATTCGGAGTAACCGCCGGGTGGTCGGCATCCGCAAAATCAAAGGCGGTAATTCCCATATCCGTTACGACAAAAGCCTTGCCGCCATCGCTTGCCCAATGAACCTCAGTCGGATTGAGACCGACCGCGAAATGCTCAATGGGATTGTCAAGCTCAGACAGGTTGTACATATCGCGCAAATCGACGACACCTACATCTTGCAAGCTGCCGAGGTTATCCTGATACAAATTGGCCTCGGTAGTATTAAAGAAAATAATGGCAAAGTTGCCGTCAGGCGAAATCGAAACCGAATTGTAACCAGTAATTTTGTTATCGCCCATGGGCCAGGCAACTATCTCGCCTTCTTCTGCAAGAACCAGGGCAAGCTTGTCGGTTTCTTCGTCTATCACCAAAGCGACATCGTTGCCGGGAACAGTATCTACTACAGAAACCTGCCTACCGACCGGCAATGTCCGAATAGCAAGCGTTTCGGCGTCTATCATAACCAGACTTCCGACTTGTTTATTGAGTATAAACACATAGTCTTTACCGATAACCGGCAGACTCATCAGACGTTCTTTTTCCTGCTCGGGCGGTAAGTCACCATTGCTGTCACCATCGCTTGCCCCTTCACCTTCTCCTTCTCCCTCTCCTTCTCCTTCCCCTTCTCCTGCATCGCCATCCGCTCCCATTTCATCGCTATCGTTTTCATCCCCCCAAAGACTGTCTCCGCAGGAAGTTGCGGATAACATCAGCAAGAGCAACCCAATCATACCCAACAACTTCAGACCTGTTTTTAGTTTTTCGGATAGCATTTTTCCTCCTCGCTTCCAAACAAATGGCATAACTTCTTCATTAGCAATATTCAGGCCATTTCCACACATAACATATTCCCCTTTAGTTACAATGCATTAGAAATTTACGGTGCACAAACACAAGGCAAACATGACATGCATTTCACTAACAATACGACAAATGAGTCATAGCGAACGTGAGCAAGTATCTCGAAGAGCATTTGGAGGTATTTCCTCAGAGAGTGTCATCGGAAAACAACTCTGGAATAAATGGGAATGAGTCAGGACTGTAAAGCATAGTTGTCAGCAGAATTTTTCGCACTGTGTTTTTTACCAACAATATCAATAATAGAATCTGGCATCGATATTGCTTTATACTTGTGTACATGAATTGAAAACAACTTGATCCTTGTAACAAGACAATATGGAGGTGGAGAAATGACAAGCCGGTTAATCAAGATATTTTCGGCAATTGCTTTATCGACTTTCATGGCAGTTTTTCTGTTCTCATGCAGCGATAGCAACGAAGATCAACTGGGAATGAATTCTCGCGCCAGCGAGTGCGGCGGCTTCGAGGCAAAGTCGGCAAAACTCATGGACGAAGAAATCAACGAATACTGCGGCGACGAGACGCTGGTCTGGACTTACCTAGAGGGCGATTCCGTACTTCAATTGCTTAACGAAGACATCTGGTTGAATTGCTGCGGCATCCACACAAGCGAAATTCGCTACGACGCAGAAAACGACATTTACGAAATAAAACAAACGGATAAACCGGAAAACGCAGGTCGCTGCGACTGCATGTGCCTTTTCGATTTTGCAATAGATTTGCCCGGCATGGTCGAAGCGGCTTCACTGAATGTCAAGATCACCAGAGATTCAACCGATGAAGAAAAAGGACGTTATCTGGTCTGGGAAGGTATTATAGATATGTCCAAAGGCAATGGATCTATACTGATCGAAGAAAGCGTTGGCTGGTGCGATATGTAAGAAGCTTCAATATCTAAATATAAAAGCCGCCTCAATCGAGGCGGCTTTTTTGTATTCCGATAATTTTCAATCAATTGATACGAGTTATCCGGCCTGCCTTTTCCGGCGAGACCGGCGAAAATTCTTTTAAATAAGTTGCAAGCACGTCCGAGGCTATACGACCGAAATCGTAAGGATCGATAGCCCTCTCCTTCATGGTCATGTAGTCATCTCCGCCTTTTCTTATGAAATCCGCAGTGGTGACTTTGTAAATTTTCTGAGGCTTGAGTGGAACGAACTTCCCGCCTTTGCTTTTCACTTTTACATCGACCACACGCTGACCTATGGGCTGATCCGGATCCCAGACAAAATTCAATCCGGCCACCTGCAAGAACCTTCCGGTTCCTTCATTCAAAGGATTGTCGGCACGACTGACAGAATGCTCCAGAACATCCAGAATATCCTGCCCTTTAAGCTTCAGAGTGGCCAAAGAATTACCGAAAGGCAGCACTTCGAGAAGTTGCGCCATGGTAATCTTGCCTTTAGGGATCCTTGCCCTGATACCGCCGCCATTGAACAAAGCTATTTCAGCGCGATCCTTGCGAGTTTCCCATAGCATAGCATCGGCGATCAGATTGCCGAGATTGCATTCTCCAAAGCGACAGACCTGCTTTGCGCCTTCAAGATCGACTTCGGTTTCTCCGACAGTAGCACGCCTAAGGTGCTCGACTTTTTCACTCATACTCAAAGCTACCTGCAAAAGCTTCTGGTCCTGCGGGATACTTGCATCGAGAAGTACGGGATCGCCGCTCCAGTTACGTGCGACACCCTGCGCATCGAAACTGACATTCAGGTTGCCCAGATACTTTCCATAGGCTCCGGCAGAAACCAGCAGTACCGGCTCGCTCAGCGGTGAGTAAACCAGCGAAGGATAAGGACCGGAAGAGTCTTTCTGTTTGTTGGCGAGCAAGGTATGCGTGTGCCCACCGACAATAACATC
>CAYTHG010000132.1:0-9630 GCA_964437525.1 uncultured Myxococcales bacterium
TAAAAAATGATAAAATTTATTCAAATATTTAGATTCAATCTCTTCGATCTTTTTGCGCATATCACTCATTACCGCCCCCTTAGTCTTTAGGAATTATTTGACTGGCGATGATTATCTTCTGGATGTTGTGCGTGCCTTCGACTACCTGGAAAGATTTGGAATCACGGAAGAAGCGCTCCATGGGATACTCGGTGGAGAATCCGTAGGAACCGAAAATTTTCATGCCGAGGTTTGTGGCATGAACCGCAGCTTCGGCGGCGTAGAACTTGGCTGTCGAAACCGAAAGAGTATTGCGGGTCCAGCGGTCCTTGTCCTTTTCGGATGCGGCTTTCCAGACCAGCAGCCTTGCAGCGGATTCTTCGGCGTGCATCATAGCCAGATCGGACTGAACCATCTGGAAGTCGGCGATGCGCTTGCCGAACTGCTTACGGTTGATTGCGTAATCGATGGAAAGCTCCAAAGCGGCTCTTGCGACACCGACTGCGCGGGTGGCGCAGCTCAAGCGCGTGTTGTCGAGCAAGGTCATGCAAACCTTAAATCCGCCACCGACTTCGCCCAAAACGGCGCTTTTCGGAACCTTGGCATCCTCGAAGCTGATTTCACCGGTGGGAGCGCAGTACAGACCAAGCTTGGTTTCAATGGCCTGAGTCGTAATGCCTTCGGTGTTTTTCATGTCCACGATAAAGGCTGTCATGCCTTTGTGACCTTTGGAACGATCGGTGAGCGCGAACACGATACCGACATCCGCCACATGGGCGTTGGATATCCAGGTTTTGGTACCGTTCAAAATAAAGCCATCATCGACTTCTTTTGCGGTTGTTCTCATTGAAACCACATCGGAACCGGAATCCGGTTCGGTTATGGCGAAGCAGGCGATTTTTTCACACGAAACGAACTGAGGGATATATTCCTGTTTCTGTTCTTCGGTACCCCAACGCAGAATACCCAATCCCGGGCCTGTGGTTTGCATATTGAAAGGCAGACCCCACGAGGCGCTGACTCTTGCGATTTCTTCCGTAATAATAGCCGAAGCCATATATCCGAAGTTAGTACCGCCGTATTCTTCGGGGATCACGCACCCAAAGAATCCAAGTTCGGCCATTTTCATCAGAGTTTCACGCCTGAAGTGATGATTTTTCTCATCTTCTTCCACATACGGCGCTATTTCGTTCTCGGCGAAATTCTTCGCCATGCGCTGGATTTCACGAAGATCCTCGTTCAGCTCGAAGTTCATGACCTTTGCCTCTTTTCGTTACGAAAACCACAAAATTCTCAAAGAAGACGCGCAAGCTTGATGCTGACAAAAATTCAGAAATTTTATATGTCTATATAGGGTTTAAGTCAACAGCTATTCATTGGAATTCGGCAATTATTTTTGAGACACCAACACAGGCAAGCTGACAGCCTTGAAAACAGTCCTCAAGTCTGTTGTATTTTTTCGTAAACCTAATTGAGCCAGAGCAGAAAAATGAAGTCGATCAAAAATATGCAGGCCAGGTAAACAGGAAGTTCGCCAGCAAATTAGCCGGATAAAAAAGCACCTTAAGCGCACCCGAAAAGAGAAGGAATATCAATATCATAAAACCGTATTTTTCAAGTGTATCTATAAAGTTTGCATACTTGTATGGAAGTATGCCGGCCAGTATCTTGCTGCCATCGAGCGGGGGAACCGGGATGAGATTGAAGAATGCCAGAATAATGTTCAACTGAATGAAAATCCGCAACATGGTCCAGGGAGCTTCGGCAGTCACTTGCAGCTTGTAAAACACGAAAGCAAGCAGTGAACCAATCAAAGCCATTGCCAGATTGGAGGCAGGACCGGCGGCGGAAACCAGCAGCATTCCTTTTCGCATACTCACTTTGCGCGTGAAATTCATGGGCTGCACAGGAACAGGCTTGGCCCAGCCGAATATAAACCCGCCGAACATGACCCCCATGAGAGGCAAAATGATCGTGCCGACCGGATCTATATGTGCAATCGGATTCAGGGTCAGACGCCCCATCCTTGCTGCTGTATCATCTTTCAACAGGTAAGCGGCTGCCGCATGGCAATATTCATGAACGGACAAAGACAGCACCAGAGGTATCAAAACCATCACTGCCCGCAATAAATCGTTTTCCATCTAAAACTCCAATTTCAAAACCGGTATCCATTTATACCGGCAAATTTTCAGCAATCAAAAAGCTTCTCGAGCTTTGGTACCAGAATTTTGACCGCATGTCAAAAATTGCCTACCGGCAAGCATACCCGGAAAATTTTGCCTACTTGAATCTAAGCACTCTCCAAGCATAAGCAATCATTGACAAAATCAAACTCTAAACCTAGGCACATTTTTCCTATCTTGCGGAACTAATTTCCTCAATGATTTCAGGTATTTAATTCGTGTTTTTTAATGCTTTTTGTTAAAGTTTTCCCGTACCAACCCGATTGTGTAGATGAAGCAGTCGGAACGTTTACGAAACGAATAACAACTCCGATGCATGTTCGCAGGACGGAACCTAATTGGTAAGGAAACTGCTCGAAACGCCACATACGAAACTAAAGGGCGTTCGAGAAATGAATGATGAGGATTCTACAAGGAGGCCATAATGAGTTTCAGGATTCAGAACAACGTAACAGCTTTGAAATCGTGGCGGCACTTGAACGCCAATGAAGTTAACCAGAACAAGGTGCTGGAGCGTCTGTCTTCAGGTTACCGCATCAACTCCGCAGCCGACGACGCGGCTGGTTTAGCAGCTTCCATGCGCTTGCGCCTGGAAATTTCTTCATTGAACGTCGCCTACAGAAACGCAGCCGAAGCGACTTCTCTTTTGCAGGTCGCAGAAGGAGCCACCAGTCAGTTGGAGCTGATCCTGATCCGTACAAAGGAACTGGCTACTCAGGCCGCTTCTTCAAACGCAGGAGACGACCTTTCCAAGATCGATGCCGAGTGCCAGGCTCTTAAAGAGGAAATCGACCGAATTATCGGATTTACCAAATACAATGGCCGTACACTTTTAGACGGCAGCTTCGGCGCAACTTCCCTTTCGACTTCTTCGGTTCCCACCGGAGGTTTCAACGCTGGCACCAACGGCATAGAAAACATCGATGTCAACGGCGCACGCGGAGAAAGGACGTTTTACCTTTCAGATATCGATACTCTGAACAAGACCATGACTATCACCGAATACGATCACAGCGCTGTCCCCCCTTCCGATGTTCGCTCCGAGACTGTCAGTTACCTTCCGGCGGAAACGCTCGATACCAACGAAAACTATGTTCTCAACTTCAATCAATTGGGCGCCAAAATCACGGTCAACGACGCGTTCGACGAAAGCGTGTTTACAGCAGGCGCAGTCGGGACAGCCGACCAGTTCGTTACCGGATCGCTGGGTAACGCAACTTTCCAGATCGGCGACAGAAACGACGGAACCAGCCGTCTGGCCTTCGACCTGCCAAGCCTTGTCGTATCGGCTCTGGACATAGATATCAGTCTCGACACGCAGGAAAATGCCCAGGCAGCAATCACCAAGGTCAACGACGCAGTCAGCAACCTTGCAATGGCTCGTGGTGACATGGGTGCGCTGCTCAACCGCCTGGAATATATCCAGTCGAATCTTTCGGTATCAATCGAGAACAAGACCGCTTCCGAATCCACTATTCGCGATACCGACATGGCATCCGATGCCAGCGAACTGGTCAAGTACCAGATTCTCGTTCAGTCTTCCACAGCCATGCTTGCTCAGGCCAATCAGACGCCGCAGGCAGTTTTGGGGCTGTTGAAATAAATCAAGCAAAGCGCAGGCTTTGAGGTGATTTGAAATGAATCTTTGACAATCATGGCCGGTCAGTTGACTGGCCATGTGCGTATTGAGGCTGAAATAGGCCTCCTCGATCTTTGAAAATTTGGGACTTTTCAGAAAGGAGAACAAAGCCATGCCGGCTTTAACTTGTTTTTCGCCACGGTGACTAAGGTCGCAGTGAGCTTGCAAGATATATGATCAATTAAAAGAAACTTCCAGGAAACAGAGAGGACCCTCTTTCAATTCAGGTCTATGCAAGACCACAATTAGTAAACCTCATTTTTTGGCAAGGATTGCCATTTTCAAAATAAACTTTCAAGGAGGAAAGTCATGAGAGTCCAAAATAATATCGCTGCCCTTAATTCCAACCGTATGCTGTCCAGCAACACTTCAGCGATGAACAAGTCCTTAGAGCGCCTGTCTTCAGGCTATAGAATCAATACAGCCGCAGACGACGCAGCTGGCATGTCGGCATCGATGCGTTTCCGTTCGGAAATCGCGAGTCTAAGTGTCGCCAGCAGAAACGCCGCCGAAGCCACCTCGCTTTTGCAGGTTTCTGAAGGTGCCATGAGCCAGATCGACCTCATTCTCAACAGAATGAAAGAACTCTCCACTCAGGCAGCTTCCGCTAACGCAGGCGACGACCTTTCAAAGATCAACGCCGAAGCCACCGCTCTTGAAGACGAAATCAGCCGTATCGTTTCGTTCACCAAATACGGTGGAAAAACGCTGCTGGACGGAAGCTTCGGAGCTACCGCCCTGTCAGCCACGGCTACAACTGTCGGCTTCACCAGTGTTTTAGGTGTCGAGAACATCGACGTTTCCAATGCTGCGGGTGATTCGACCTTCCATGTCAGCGCACTGGATGCAACCGCCAACACATTAACGTTGGAAATGACCAATTCCAGTGGTACGCAATCTCAGTCCGTGAGCTACGCAGCGGCGGACCTGCTCGGCGAGAATGAGGACACCACCCTCAACTTCAGCGAGTTGGGTGTAAAAATCACAGTCAACGACACCTTTGCCGGTGATTCCGTCGACGCAGATGCTGCGGTAACTAACGCCGACCGCTTCGAGACAGGTGCCGTCGGTGATGCTACATTCCAGATCGGTAGCGAAGACAATGGTGCTTCGAAGTTGGGATTTTCCATCGGAAACCTGAGCATCGGCGTACTGGCCGATGGAGCCTCGGCGGATATCGACCTGGCGACGCAGTCTACTGCACAGACCGCTCTGACCACCATCGACACCGCCATCAGTTACTTGGCCGCCAAACGCGGTGAAGTCGGTGCTTTGGTTAACAGACTTGGCTATGCCCAGTCGAATCTCTCGGTTTCCATCGAGAACAAAACCGCTTCCGAATCCGTCATCCGCGACGTGGATATGGCTTCGGAAATGTCCGAGTTCACAAAGAATCAGATCTTGGTACAGTCCAGTATCTCAATGCTCGCGCAGGCAAATATGTCTCCGCAGAGTGTTCTTTCTTTGTTGCAGTAACCCTTAACTGAAAAGTCTCTTTTCCGGGGGCAGCCTTAGCTGCCCCCGGCGTTCGATATTGCAAAGATGCTTGCATAAATATACTAAATACAGTATATTGTAGTTCTTTGACAATCTAGATCATCCTGCAATCCTTAGAACTGGCTCAAAGTGAAGATAAGGGATTTCGTAGAGGACTTTCAGGAATTTCCCGATTCCATCAGGTGGATGATACTGTAGATTGCTAAGTGGTGAACATGATTCACCGCTTTGATAATTAATTTTTGTTTTTACTAAAGTTTTTTGGCCCATACCCGATTTGTAATTATGGAAAGGGTAGAAAGCTTTCTACGGGTCAATTGTCCAGTGAGTATCGGGAAGGAGGTTGTGTCGGCTCGCATAGGTACAGATAATAGCTTACATAATTTGTTTTCAGTGAATTACGGCAAGGATGCTGTAATGCGTTAAAAAAACTTTCAAGGAGGAAAGTAATGAGAGTCCAGAACAATATTGCTGCGCTTAATTCCAATCGTATGTTGGCAAAAAACACGCACGATATGAACAAGTCCTTAGAGCGCCTGTCTTCAGGCTATCGTATCAACACAGCCGCAGACGACGCAGCTGGCATGTCGGCATCGATGCGTTTCCGCTCGGAAATCTCGAGTCTCAATGTTGCCAGCAGAAACGCCGCCGAAGCCACCTCGCTTCTGCAGGTTTCTGAAGGTGCCATGAGCCAGATCGACCTCATTCTCAACAGAATGAAAGAACTCTCCACTCAGGCAGCTTCCGCTAACGCAGGCGACGACCTTTCAAAGATCAACGCCGAAGCCACCGCTCTTGAAGACGAAATCAGCCGTATCGTTTCGTTCACCAAATACGGTGGAAAAACGCTGCTGGACGGAAGCTTCGGAGCTACCGCCCTGTCAGCCACGGCTACAACTGTCGGCTTCACCAGTGTTTTAGGTGTCGAGAACATCGACGTTTCCAATGCTGCGGGTGATTCGACCTTCCATGTCAGCGCACTGGATGCAACCGCCAACACATTAACGTTGGAAATGACCAATTCCAGTGGTACGCAATCTCAGTCCGTGAGCTACGCAGCGGCGGACCTGCTCGGCGAGAATGAGGACACCACCCTCAACTTCAGCGAGTTGGGTGTAAAAATCACAGTCAACGACACCTTTGCCGGTGATTCCGTCGACGCAGATGCTGCGGTAACTAACGCCGACCGCTTCGAGACAGGTGCCGTCGGTGATGCTACATTCCAGATCGGTAGCGAAGACAATGGTGCTTCGAAGTTGGGATTTTCCATCGGAAACCTGAGCATCGGCGTACTGGCCGATGGAGCCTCGGCGGATATCGACCTGGCGACGCAGTCTACTGCACAGACCGCTCTGACCACCATCGACACCGCCATCAGTTACTTGGCCGCCAAACGCGGTGAAGTCGGTGCTTTGGTTAACAGACTTGGCTATGCCCAGTCGAATCTCTCGGTTTCCATCGAGAACAAAACCGCTTCCGAATCCGTCATCCGCGACGTGGATATGGCTTCGGAAATGTCCGAGTTCACAAAGAGTCAGATTCTGGTACAGTCCAGTATCTCAATGCTCGCGCAGGCAAACGTGTCTCCGCAGAACGTTCTTTCTTTGCTGTAACAAGGCTACTCCTAAAAGGGGTGGCCTCGGCCACCCCTTTTTTTGCGAGAGCGGCAAATAATTCTTTGAAAAACGGCAACATGGTTTCATGCCCATCATTCCCGTAATCAAGACGGGCCTCAAGAAGGGAGTGGGCGATGAGTATTACAGATATAGACAAATATGCGCCACCGTTAAACGTCAATAAAACCGGCGCAAGCAGCACTGTCAAGGTCGGTGACCGGGAATCGGCTTACGCAGAGCGAAGGCCCGATGAAAAAGCCGATAAAGATTTTAAAGACCATAACGAAATAGACCCACAAAAACTCAAAAAAGAATTCCGCAGAAAAATAAACGACATAAACGCAAGACTGACGATACACGGACACCCGATCCGTTTTAGATATGTAGAAGAAAATAAAAAACTATTCGCCGACGCGATAAACATCACCAGCGGAAATGTCATCAGAAGAGTCGCGGCGGAAGAACTTAATCATATAGCCGGTAAGATTGCAGAGATGTCTGGATTGCTTGTAGACTTTAAATTATAATAAGTGGACAAGGGCGTGGTAGAATGATCAAGCGACAGAGACAAGGAGACACAAAATGAGCGTTGGAACACAAATGATCTCTGGACTGGCATCGGGAATCGACTGGCAGAGTATGGTCGATCAGTTGATTGCTATTGACTCCCGCAAAATCACAGTCCTGGCAAACAAGGCGTCGTCTCAAGAATCTAAAAAATCCGCCTGGCAGGATTTGAACGGCAAGCTGGACACCTTGAAAACCGCCATGGAAAAGCTGGCAGATGAGGACAGTTTTAATCTCTTCAACACCAGCATGACTTCTTCGACAGCAAGCATAGAAGCCAGCGACATTCTTGCAGTTACCACCAACACCGACGCAAACCTGGGTTCATTTCAGGTCAATATAACTCAAACAGCGTCTGCCGAAAAACTCAGTTCGGCAAACTTTTCCGAAATAGACGAAGCATTGGGCCTGAGCGGAGAATTTCTGTTGGAAGAGCGCTCATTGGCTATTCAGGCCACTGATACCCTAGCGGATATTTCACAGGCCATAAACGCTTTAAACTCCGGCAATAATGCAACCGGTGTAGTTTCTTCAATCATTACAACGACCGATGGCAACTACCGACTCATCCTTACAGCGCAGGAAACAGGCAAAGACGGAATTTCCATTCAAGATGCATCCTCTACGGATATAATACAATCTCTTGGATTTACCGACTCGACCTCATCAATCAAGCACTCGACATCCAACGGCGCGGAATCTGACCTGTTCGGTTCCACTCAGTCCTCCATCGCCAACCTGCTCGGCCTGACCACGACACCTCCTTCAAATTCTCAAGTAGATATAGGTTTCTACCAGAATATAGAAATTGATTTAAGTCTATCGTTGAGCCAGTTGGCAGACAGTATCAACACTCAGTCCGGAGCAAGCATAGCCTCGATTTCAGAAGAAGAAACCGACAACGGCACCGAATACAGACTCAAGCTGGTGGGAACCAGTTATTCCGACTCAAACAATGCACTTGAGGCACTAGGCGTCCTCGAAGGCAACCACAGTTCGGTATCCGAAATTCAGACCAGCACCGCGCTTTCCAAAGTGGGTGGTGGTGCAATAGATGCTGCATCGACCTTCGCACAAATTGACACCGGCAGCGGAGCAAGCAATATCGTCAATGGCGATACCATTAACATCCTCGGAAAAGATCATTCAGGAAACACTGTCTCAGGTTCATTTGCCATAAACACGGCAGACACACTGCAATCGCTTTTGACCGAAATAGAAAGCGTCTTCGAAGCTGAAGGCAACAGCATAACAGCCTCGATAGATGCCAACGGCAAAATCAATATCAGCGACGACTCCAGCGGCGAAAGCTTGATGGAAGTCAGTCTGATAGCCAACAACGAAAACGGCGGCACTCTGGATTTCGCTGAATTCGACATCTCCACAGAAGGCCGCACGATGCAGGTCGAAGAGGGAAGCGATGCCGAGTTCACAGTAGACGGAATGCAGTTCTCGCGTTCTTCCAATACCGTGACAGATGTCCTCGGAGGAGTAACGCTCTCACTCAGATCCGCCGACGAAGACACCACAGTAACAGTCAATATCGACCGCGATACCAGCGGAATACGCAGTATGGCGAGCCAGTTTGTCAAAACCTATAACGAGGTGCAGGGATTCTTCAACCAGCAATCCTCCTACGACGAAGAAACTAAAACTACAGGCGGTATACTTTTTGGAGATACCACCCTTACTACAATACAAAGCACCTTGCTCTCCCGTATTGTTTCCTCTGTCGATGGGGCAGCATCCGATCTTAACACCTTGAGTCGCATGGGCATCACTCTTGGTGACCAAGGTCTGCTTGCTCTTGACAATACGGAATTCGACGACGTGGTTGCCAGCCAGTTCAGCGACATGGTACAGTTTTTCACAGCTCAAGGAAGCACCACAGGCAGCAACCTGTCCTACGTCAATTACTCTAGCGACACCGAACCGGGAACTTATGCAGTTAATGTCACGCAGGTTGCAGTCAAAGCCGCAATAACAGGTACAGTAGATCTCTCAGGCGGACTCGCCGGAGACGAAACCATGACTATCGCTGATAAAGTGACGGGGCAGACTGCGACTGTTTCCTTGACTGCCGGAATGGACACCGATGCCATTGCCAATGCCATCAATTCTGAGTTGATGCTGGAATATGCCGAAG
>CAYTHG010000133.1:0-9610 GCA_964437525.1 uncultured Myxococcales bacterium
ATCCGGTGTAAAAAGCGATCTGGCGGTAAAAATCTTCGGCCCGGATATAGATCTGCTCAAAGAAAAAGCCGATACCGTAGCCGGTATCTTGCGAGCTATTCCCGGCGCGCAGGATGTGAGCGTCGAGCAAGTTGCGGGATTCAGCCAGTTGGAGATCATTCCTGATCGCAAGGAGATGTCACGCTATGGGTTGAGTATGGCCGATCTTAACGGGCTTGTCGAGATGGCAATCGGCGGCAAAGTGGCGACCGAGATGGTCGATGGGCAGATGCGTTTCGGTGTCAAGGTTCGCTTCCCCGAAGAGCGCCGCAACAGCATCGAAGCCATAAAAGCGCTTCTGCTGTCGGCACCGGACGGGGCAAGGGTTTCTCTGGGTAGAGTAGCCGATATTCGTCGCGTCGAAGGCCCGGCGCAGATCAGCCGCGAGAACAACATGCGACGTGTGGTTGTCGAAGCCAATATACGCGGGCGCGATCTTGGCGGCTTCGTTTCGGAAGCGCAACGGGAATTAAAAGATATCTCCGATGATTTGCCCGCCGGTTACTGGTTCGATTATGGCGGAACCTTCGAGAGTCAACAGCGCGCTATGAAACGCTTGAGCATTGTGGTGCCAATTTCAATATTGTTGATATTCCTCATGCTCGTTTCGGCACTCGGGACATTCAAGTCCGCCTTGCTGGTGCTGGTCAATTTGCCCTTTGCCCTGGTAGGCGGTTTGTTGTCGATGCTTCTTTTCGATATCACCATCAACGTCCCGGCCACAGTCGGCTTTATCGCACTGTTCGGGGTGGCGGTTCAAAACGGTACAGTTCTGCTGACCTTTATAAAACAGCTACGCGACGAGGGCAAAAGCGTCCGAGATGCGGTCGTTGAAGCCGGTGGCTTGCGTCTGCGGGCTCTGTTGATGACCGCTGCAACTACCGTGCTTGGACTCCTGCCCATGATCTATGCCAGCGGTCCGGGCGCAGAGATCCAGCGTCCTCTGGCCGTTGTTGTCATAGGCGGTCTGATTACAGCTACGGCGCTGACGCTGTTTGTGTTGCCCACGCTTTATGTCTGGTCGAACCCGGAAAGGAAGCAGGCTGACTGATAAAACAATCCGTGTCGGTTTTCGTAGCGACATTTAGGAGAAATGATTCTCCTGACCCTTATTATTCACCGGGATTTGTAGCGAGGCTTGTAAATTCACGGTGAATAATTCGGGTTAAATGTCGGGATCGGAAATTCGTTCATTCAAGGAAATATATTTCGACCTGTGAGTCAGAGACTTATAAGCCGGGCGCATTATGCGATTATCGTTTGACAGCAGTTCAATGCGGTGTGCCGACCATCCTGCCATGCGAGCCATGGCAAAGATGGGTGTAAAAACAATCTGCGGGATGTCCAGGCACTGGTAAATGAACCCGGAATAGAAATCCACATTGGCAGATACAACCAGGTCGGGATTGTTCTTGAATGTCTTTAACAATTCAGGAGCGATACGTTCCACCGCATCAAGCAGGGCGAAATCCTCTTCTACTCCTTTTTCCTTTGCCATGCGTTCTGCGTATTTCTTCAAGATCACGGCTCGCGGGTCGCTCTTGGTGTAAACGGCATGTCCGATTCCATATATCTTGCCGGACAAATCAAAGGCTTTACCGTGAAGAACTTTCCACAGATAGTCTTTGATGCCCTGTTCGTCGGATGCTCCGGAAACGTTTTTTGCAAGATCCTGCATCAGTAGAATCGCCTTTACGTTTGCGCCGCCATGCAGTGGACCGCGCAAAGATCCCAACGATGCCGCCATGGCTGAATAGAAATCGGTCAGCGTGGAGGATACTACACGTGCGGTGAATGTGCTGTTGTTTCCGCCGCCGTGATCTGCGTGCAGCACCAGCGCAGTGTCCAGCGTTTTCGCTTCCAAATCCGTGAATTCGGATGAGGTGCGAAGCAGGTGCAAAAAGTTTTCTGCAAACGACAAGTTCGGGTCCGGCTGGTGAATTATCAGGCTTTTTCCGTGAAAAGCCTGCTGTATGGAATAGTAGGCATAAGGGACCAGTGAAATCATTTTAGCTGCCAGGTTCATGCCCTGGCGTATCTGATTGGTGAGCATCAGGTTGTCTGCCTCTTCATCGCTGCTGTAAAGTGTCAGCACTGAACGTGACAGCGCGTTCATGATGTCAGGTGTTCTGAAAGTCTGCAGTACATCGCGGGCGAAGTTAATTGGAAGCAACATCATTTCGTTTAACTCGGCTCGAAACAATTGCAACTCATCGCCTTTGGGGAGTTGTCCAAAAAGCAATAGATATATAGCCTCTTCAAAACCGAAGCGCTGTTCATCTTCGTGACCGCTGATAAAGTCTTTTACATCCAGGCCTCTATAATACAAGCGCCCATCCATCGGTACGATTTCTTCGTCAATCTTTTCATAACCGATAACCGAGGAGACCGTTGTGAGTCCCACAAGTACCCCGGAGCCGTCACTGTTGCGAAGCCCGCGCTTTACTTTGTATTTTTGATATTGTTCCTGTCTGATGGTGTTGTTTGTAGCCGCAAGTGTTCCTAATTTCTTGTAGTAATCCATTGTTTTTACCCTTCTGACACGCCCCGGCAAGTAACCCCAACGCCCCAAAGGACGGTGCTTTTCCGGCAAAGTGTGCTGCTTGAATTTTCGGTAATTCTCTTAAGACCTTTAACTATATTGGCACATCATCCGCCCCTGTGTCAACGCCCGATGCTTATTAGATGGGTTACAAGCATTCGGTGGGGGACTTTTGTATGTGTAGAATTGCCTGTCTTCTGGGTATATATACCCACTGAGGTCTTCTTTCCGAAGATATTCTCCAGGACTTAAAAAAAACGGTAAGATCTTGTGCTCCGGGGAAACTCGGTTCCTAAAGCAGTACTTTATCTGGATGCCGCGATATTGGTAACTTCTCAATAAGTCTGGGCAAAGTCATGAGCCGTCATTCTGAGCACAGCGAAGAATCTATTGTATTCAAACATTTGGAGATCCTTCACTTCGTTCAGGATGACAATCTATCCGGACTTCTTGAGAAGTTGTATCCAATGTTGCTATCCGATGGGTTTCAGGATACAAACCAGAATCTGAAATTGAAGTGTTTATAAGAGCTTTGGAGATTGACAATGAATTTGCTTCTGATTTCCATTCATATAGAAGATTCCATTAGAGCCGTGCCTCTGGGGCCGGCAATGCTGGCTTCTGCCGTGAATCGTCATTTCGGTGAGCGCATCGATGCAAGTGTGGTGAATTTTTATCTGGAGCAGAGCGTAGAAGAATGCGTTAAATCCATAATCGACAGCGGTGCTGGATATGTCGGTTTCTCCATGTTCGTCTGGAATCGAAATCGTGTTCTAGAAATCGTCGAGTCCCTGAAGTCCTTAAAGTCTGAGACTGTGCTTTTTGCGGGCGGCCCCGAGGCTACTGCCGCATATGACGACCTGATTGAACTTCCCTGTTTCGATTTCATTGTGAAAGGGGAGGGCGAAGAGATTCTGGTCAATGTCTTTGAATATTTTTTGCAGGACGAGAAAATGGAAAAGGTCAAAGAGCTGGCGGCTTTGCCGCTTGCGCCGGACCTCGACCGCCTGCCTTCTCCTTTTCTGGATGGAACGCTTGATCCCGACGATTATTCCGGCCTGTTGTGGGAATTGTCGAGAGGCTGTCCTTTTAAATGTGATTTCTGTTTCGAGTCCAGAGGCACTGCCGGTATCCGCAGATTCTCGATTGACAGAATCAAGCGGGAACTGGAGTTGTTCAAGGAGCGTAATGTGGAGGAGGTTTTTGTCCTCGACCCGACCTTCAATTACAATCGCGAGACAGCGAAAGAAATTCTGCGGCTGATAATAGAAATGGATACGGGGATACACTTCAGCTTTGAAGTTCGCAGCGAATTTTTAGACGAAGAGATGGCCGAGTTGTTTTCAAAGGTGAGTTGCTCTTTGCAG
This sequence comes from uncultured Myxococcales bacterium, assembly GCA_964437525.1. GTDB lineage: Bacteria > Myxococcota_A > SURF-8 > SURF-8 > SURF-8 > JAKQSH01. The sequence continues at coordinate 3,949 of CAYTHG010000133.1, forward strand.
ATCGGCCTGCAAAGCTCGGATGTGGCTGTGCTTGAAAGCATAAACAGAAAAATGGACCCCGCCGATTTTAAAGAAAAAGTCCTGCTTCTGCACCAGAATCAAGTGGTTTACGGTTTCGATCTGATCTACGGTTTGCCTCTGGACACGCTGGAGGGTTTCCGTCGTTCGCTTGATTACGCTCTTGGAATGGTTCCCAATCATATCGATATTTTCCCGCTTTCCATTCTGCCGGGGACGCGCCTGCATGAAACCGCGCCGACCTTCGATATGAAATATCTGAAAGACAATCCCTACACGGTTATTTCGACGCCGACCTTCAGCGAGGCCGATATGTCTAGGGCTGCGGAGTTGGCTGCAAGTTGCGAGACCTTTTATAACGAAGGTAAGGCGGTTCCCTGGTTTTCGATAATTCTGGAAACTCTGGAGATGTTGCCTTCTGAGTTCTTGTCCGAGTTTTGCAGATGGAACAAAGAACAGACTCAAATATCCGAAAACGTATTCGAGCGTCAAAGACGATTCTTGATATATATCTTCGAGTCGAAAATGAGCAATTCCGAACTTGGAGAAATAGCCTCCGATATCGCTGCTTATTTCGGTTACACGGCCCTGCTTATGGAAAACGAAAACGAGTTGCCGCTTGATATTGGTGAGGACTGCCTGTATGTCCTGAATCCCGACTCGTGTTTTGTAAAGCTTACTCACGATCCTGTTGCCCTGGAAGAATTGATGTATTCCGGCATCACAAATATAAACGATCTGCCTTCGGTTTTGCAGGAAGTCGAAAACGAGGTGCTGTTTTTTATGAATGAAAACCAGTTGGATCTTCGTTTTTTAACCGACTCCCAGAAGAAACTTTTAAAGTCGCTTGAAAATGGCTTGTCTGAAGTTCCTGAAAATGGAGACCTGAGAGAATTCTTCTTCTCATGTATCGAGGACAATATAGTCTGGCAGAGATAAAGCCTCCGATTGTTACTCGTAATCGGTAAACAATAACGTGCGCATATCTTCTTTCAGCGCCGAGCGTCTTTCATCTTCGACCAGTATGCTGTGACACGACTCGCAATCCTGCTCTATGGTTTTTCCTGACTTGCTTTCGTGCTCCTCGTCATGACAGCGGAAACAGCCCAGATCGTTTTGATGCCCGAGGTGACTGGCGTAGGTGTTCCATTTGATATTCAGACGCGGATAAACGTTGCGCGCATAGCCTTCTTCATAAAGTGTTTCTGCCAGTTTTTGTATGGACTCCGCTTTAGTTTCCGCGACACTTTGATGTTTTTCTCCGTAATAACTTTTCAGATATTTGTAGATGCCAACGCGGGCGGTTTCCTGACTTTCGAATTCGCCCTTGATTGCTTCTAGTGAGGCGCTTCTGATGTCGGGCAGTGCAGTGTCCACTTTGCCGGTCAGAATTAGGCGATCGACTGCTTGTTCGGGGGTTTCGTAAATGTGGCTGGGCCTGTTGTGGCAGTCTATGCAGTCCATGCTCCGCCATTCGGCGTCTTGCGGCAGTTCGGGCAGGTCGGATTTGACATATTCTTCCCGGCTGCCATCTGAGTGCGTGACGCGAATATCGCGGATGTTGTACCGTTTTTTATCTGTGGCTCTGTATTCAACGATGCTGTCGCGGCTGACATGCCAGTGGATGCCGTGATATTCTCCCGTCTTTTCGCTGCGCCCTCCCACATAAAGCAGCAATGCCGTTACCAATGCATCGTCAGGCTTGTCGTCTGTTGCGGCTTTCTGAAAGACTTTCAGGCGGTTTCCATGAAAAAAGCTGGGCCAGTGGCATTGCTCGCAGGTGTCGCGGGCCGGTCTGAGGTTTTCTATGGGCGAAGGAATCGGACGGCTGAAGTCGTCGGCGATTACCCCGTAAACCTGTCTAAGTCCTGAAAGCTTGGATTTGACGAACCATGAAGCGCCCGGTCCGATGTGGCACTCGACGCAATCCACCCGAGAATGAGGCGAATGCTTGTAAGCTTTGTATTCAGGTTCCATGACGGAATGACACAGCATACCGCAGAACTTTGTGGATTCGGTGTAATGATAGCCTTTGTAGCTGAAGGTGGAAAGCAGCACGATATTGACCAGTGTCAAAGCGGCGACAAGTCCCCAGAAGCGACGGTGCTTGGGGTTGTTTAAATCGATTACAAAAGGCTTTATCTCTATCGCGCCGGATTTACCATCGCGGTTGAATAGATTGCTGCCGATGGGAATCATTATCAAGCCGATCAAAAAGAAGGTCGGCAGCATCAGGTATGTGATGATTCCCTGGTAGGGCCCGAACTGCACGCCCAATGACTCCATGAGAAACGAGGCGACAATCAAGGCGGCGGAGATTGTGGCGATGCCCGAGCCGACAAGCCCGAGGCGACTGGACATTACTCCTTGGACCAATCTGCGTATAGCGTCCGAAAGCTTGTGGCTTGAACCCATGACAGTATCCCCCTTATGTGAAGAATTCCATTATACACCAGCAAGGGTTTTTTCAAGCTGGAATCTGCCAGATATGGGATTAATGATCGTTTGTCTAAAAGTAGTCAATATCTGTTTGTTGTTGACGAATTGAAATGATCTTAATACCATCATTAAATAATCAGAAAAGAGAGGCGGTGTGTCGATGGATTTAAAAAATCTGGTGGGTTTCTTGATTCTTCTTCTTCTAATTCTCGTGATAGCAAGCTGTTCTTCCAGCGATCAGGATTCCGGTGTAATTTCTGACGGTGACGCGGAAACCGAGCAGGAAAGCGACGATGCTGGCGGCAGCGTGGGAGCGTGTGACCGCTTCGATATCGAAACCTGCGGTTGTCCTTACGGAACTGGCTACCGGCGTTGTCTCCCAGATACCTCCGGTTTCGGTGAGTGTGTCTGCACTGTAAAAAATGCCGTCCTGGGGAAAAACACCGTTTCGGTCGATGAAGAGGCCAGTGAGCGTCCCACCATAGAAGGCGAACGCGGATTGAAGATCCCTGTCGGTGCCGGTCTTGATGGCGTCCAGACCGGAGATATTGTCGTCAGTTGGAGAGTGGGCCTTATGGGGCGCGTGACTTCGGTTGATACTTCGGGAGATTCGCTGCTGATACAAACCGAAGCTTGCCCTATTACCGAAGCTTTTGAGGAACTCGAAATAGAATTCAACGGGGTCTTGCCGCTTGCATCGCAATTGCCGGACAGCGTTAAAGATCATCTCAGGAATTCCGAGCGTGAGAGCAAGCGCATGTTTGCCAAGAAGGACGAAGAAGGCGGAGAGTTCGAGCTTCCAGCCGGAGTGTCCTTCGATATCACGGGTAATCTCGATTTCGGAATAGAAATAGAGGATCACTCTTATCTGGATTTCGAGCCGGATTTGTTCTTGAAGGTGGACATCAAGGCTTTCGATCTCAATCATCTTGCAATAGTTTCCTCAATAGATCTTGACTTGCTGCTCGCCTTGAAAGCACATCTGGATGCGGCGGTTTCCGTTACCGCCGAAATAGAAATCTTCGAGGCAATACTGGCGGCGATTACCGGCGATCCTGAGATAGGTCCGTTCCGCTCGTGGATAGGCGGCGGCTTTGAGTTGGAAGTCTTTTTCATTATCGGAGCCTTGCTTGAGTTGGATGCCTTTGTAGAAGTTGGTACGGAGTTTACTGCGACGACATCCGCTTACGGCGGCGTATTGTATAGCGAAGATTGGGACGACCCGATCTGGGACGATGCCCGTTCGGAAATAAAGACTGCAAAGCAGGGCTGGGAAGACAATAGCTGGCATCCGGTAGGCGAAGGTACTTTCGATGCTGGCGCTAGAATGACAGAGTTTGTCTGGGGCGCGCATGGCGGGCTTGAACTCTACATGATGCCCAAGCTGGGTTTGACCTTCCTGCGTTGCGGCGGACCCACGATAGATGTCCAGCCTTACGGTCGTTTCGATGCCTGGGTCGGTGAGAAAAACAAGCTGGAAGCCAAGGTGGGTGTTCGTGGTCATGCGGGTGGAAAGCTTGAGTTGTTTGGTATTGAAACTTTGTGGGAAGACAGTTGGGAGCTGTTCGACGAGTATCAACTCATCTGGCGTTATTCGTGGATTTTGTGCGGCGACGGAATACGCAGCCTCGATTGCTACGACAACCTGACCGACTGCGAGGGTGGCGACTGCCCGCTTATCGACAGCGGATGCTCCGGTCAGCCCGAAGAATGCGATGCCGGCATTTTCGCCCATATCGCCGGGCAGGGCTCGGATGCCCTTGATGATGCCAAGCCGTGCATTCCTCCGGGAAAGCCTGGAGCCTGCACCTGCGGAGTCGGTTGGAAGCCAGCCACCGGGGACGAATGGTTCTGGCCGGATACCGCCGAAGACGATTACCAGTGGGGAGATAAAAAAAATTGGTGCATTCGTACCTGTGGTAACGGCGTTGTAGAACCGGACGAGGGCGAAGTTTGCGATCATAACGGCTCTCCGGGATGTCAGGGCAACTGTAACGAGGATTGCACTGCGCCTGCCTCCGTTTGCGGTAACGGCAAAAAGGAATGCTACGAAAAATGTGACGATGGCAACACCGATAATTGCGACGGATGCAGTCAATACTGCACTAAGGAGCCTGGTACCGGTGGCTGCGGTGACGGCTATCGCTGTGGTGTTGAAGACTGTGACGATGGCAACGAAAAGGATTGCGATGGCTGCCATAACGACTGCACCTACAACTCGGGTTGTACGGACGGTCATTTGTGTGGCAATGAAGTCTGCGACGATGGAAACATTGACGACTGCGATAGCTGTCATAACGATTGCACGTCCAACTCCGGTTGCGGAGACGGTCACCGTTGCGGGGCTGAAGCCTGCGATGATGGGAATACCGAAGATTGCGACACATGTAGCAGCACTTGCAAAGTAGCTGGCTGCGGTGACGGCGCTGTCTGTGGAGCAGAAGTCTGTGACGACGGGAATATCAGTGGAGGTGACGGTTGCCGCTCTGATTGTATGGGTACCGAAATATGCGGTGACGGCTGGCCCGATCCTGCCGCTGGCGAGCAATGCGACGACGGTAATCAGGACGACTGCGACGACTGCCACGACGACTGCACCATGACTCTCGATATCTGCGGCGACGGCCATCTCTGCGGTAACGAAGTCTGCGACGATGGAAACAATGATTATGGCGACGGTTGCAGCCTTAACTGCATGTCCGATGAAAGTTGCGGTAACGGCGTTGTCGATAGTTTGATAGACGAAGCCTGCGACGACGGCAACACCGACGATTGCGACATTTGTTCTGCTGATTGTATGCACGAGATTACAGGTTGCGGTGACGGTGTTGTCTGCGGCGAGGAAGTCTGTGATGACGGCAACACCTTCTCCAACGATGGTTGCCGTTCCGATTGCATGGGTTTGGAGGAATGTAATGATGGCCTGTTGGATGTAAATGAAGCTTGCGAAGATTCCACTTCTGATGGAATCGATTTGGGATGCGATGAAACCTATCCCGACTGTGTTTCAGAATGCCATCATTGCGCAGCCCGTTGTGGCGATGGTGTTCAGGCTTTAGGTGAACAATGCGAAGTGAATGCGGACGGAACCGATATAGGTTGCAGCGAGGAAACGCCGATTTGCTCCAGCGATTGCCAGACCTGCGAAGTTGATTGCTCCGACAATGTTTGCGGTGATGGCAAGCTGTGTCCGGGTGAGGTTTGT
>CAYTHG010000134.1:0-9594 GCA_964437525.1 uncultured Myxococcales bacterium
GTAGAGGACAGCGGTCATGCTAAAACCAGCGCAGCAGGTGGGGGAAATGTAGACGCCACAACTTTATGGAACGAATTCAATACAGGCGGAGATGCAAACGACATAAGTGACGGAGACCGCATTGTAATTTCAGGAACAGCTCGCAACGGAACTTCGGTAAGCGGCTATTATGATATAGACAACGCTTCCACCGACACACTGCAAGGGCTGTTGACGGCTATCGAATCTACATTCGATAACGATGTTTATGCCGCAATCGATAATGATGGCAAGATAAGCATTACGGACAGACAGAACGGTGTCGCCGCGCTGGACCTGGAGTTAAGTTACAGCGGTGAAGGCTCGATGTCCTTCGATGACTTCACGACCGAAACTGAAGGACGCCTTGCAATGGAGGTCTCTGCCTCCAACAGCAGCGGCAACGTAGCTTTGACTCATACGGAATACGGTTCATCTTTCGGCTTCACCATCACACAAAGCGCAAACAACCTCGGCATTACCGACCAGGAATACGCTGGTCAGAACATCGCTGGTACAATAGGCGGAGAAGACGCCACCGGCAAAGGGCAAACTCTGACCGGAGGAGACGACGCTTCCAGCACGACTGGAATGATAGTCCGCTATACCGGCACATCCACAGGAAGTATCGGGACAGTATCTTTTGCTGCAGGCTTCGGCGAGATTCTGGACAGAACTCTGTACGGCTACACAGACCCATATACCGGATATATCAATGCCAAAAACGACGCTATAGACGACTCGGTGACCTCACTGAATAAGCAGATCGAAGACCAGGAATACAGACTGGAAAACACTAGACAAAGCATGTTGAAGCGCTATCTCTCGATGGAACAGACCATCAGTTCCTTACAACAGCAGCAGAGTTGGTTGTCTACTCAATTGTCCTCTCTGGGACTTTATTAATTAACAGGCTAAGATATGCAAAATAAATACGGCAAAAATCCATATTCACAATACAAAGAAATGCATATTACCACAGCCAGTCCGGCTCAATTGGTAGTCATGCTGTACGATGGAGCCATATCGGCCATCAAGCTGGCCATAGAACACATAAACAACAAAGACTATGAAGCCAAACAAAAACAACTAAACAAAGCTCAAGATATTATCCTGGAGCTTTTAAATACCCTTGATGTAGAACAGGGTGGCGAAGTAGCCACCAATTTGCAGCGCCTTTACGTTTACATGAACAAGCGCCTCATTGACGGCAGCTTCAAACTGGACATTTCTGCCCTTGAAGAAGTAATTCAGCTTTTGGACGACATCAATGCTTCCTGGCGTCAATTGGCCAGGCAACAGACAACAGGCCAGCAAATGAGCAGCGGGTATTCAGACGGTTCCCTACAGGATCCTCTCAAACCGGTAGTAAGTGGGAAAATATGACCCCAGAGAAGCAAATAGACAGAATGGCCGTTTTCGATGAAATGCTGCATTTTCTCGATGCCTATAAAAAAATCACTATCCAGATGGAAAATGCGGCACAAGACGAGCGCATGACCGAAGCTGAAAATATGCTGATCCTCAGAAAGGAAACCATCAAAAGGATAGACTCCCTGCAAAAGGGTTCTTTCAATCTCCTGAATCTGACTCCGGAAGATGATAAAGATCGGGAAATCACCGAAGCCCGTCAGCAGATCACGATAATCCTTGAAGAATGCCGCGAAATAGAAGACCGGGTTTTACCGCTGTTAGAGAAGAACAGAGACCAGTTGAAAAAAAATGTCCACAATATCAAACGTGGCACAAGAGCCCTCAAAGGCTATGCCTCCGCCTCCATCAGACCTGAGTCCAAGGCTGTTTACGTGGAAGAAAAGAAATAGTTCTCCACAAAATGACAGTAAAAAAAAGAGCTTTACAAGTCCTCCCTCAGGGTGTTGGCAAAGTTAACTCTTTTATGAAGACTAAGGGCATACTTCCGTCACACCCGCGCAGGCGGGTGTCCAGATGCTTGATTTTCCATATGGATTCCCGCCTTCTCGGGAATGACAACTTTCTTTCTGCTTATCGACAACTATAAAATCAATGGTTTACCAATGGGCCGAGCGGAGCTGAAAAGCTCCTCTTTTTTTATGCTTCAAATTTAAACAAGCAGCAATCGGCGCTCAGCGTTCAAGCACTTCTTCAATTTGTTTGTCGGGCAAAGAGTTCAAGGCCAACAGGCGATTGTAAAAAGCCGATCCTGCCGCAATGGACAATGGCACCGTAACCAGTAAGCCTATCAACAAAGCCAAAGCGCCGAGAACATTTATCAAAACCAGCAGCATTCCCATCAGGAAATATTTCCATTTGTAGCCGTTCATAATCTGCCAGCTCAGTTTCAAAGCTTCCACGCCATCGACGTTGCGGTCCATTACCATAAGCATCCACTGCGACCATCCCATAGAGATAATGATACCGGGAACTATCAGAAGAACAAATCCCAGGACGGCACCGATGGCAAACAATATTCCGCCGATTAGAATGGGAACGAACTTATTGAAACCAGAGAACAGCAGCCCGAACTCGGCTTCTTCACCACGAATTATTTTTAGTGCGGCAAATGCATATCCTGCTGTAAAACAATTGGCAATCAAATACCAAGCTTGCTGAGAAGTCTGCAAAACAACAACATTGTCCGAGAACAATCCATTAAGGATAGCGGTGACGATACCATGGAGGAACACCATCACAACAAGCATTCCGATCAGGATTCCGGGCCTGCTTTTGAATGCTTCCCAGCCTTCCTTGATGCTGTCGCCGATTATCGTATCTCTTGAAACCTGCGGCGCAAACTCCATTGCCGGCTCGACTCTGCCATTGCTCTCCATATCCATCGGCTGCTCCTTTATGCATCATTATCGATAAGGTTTGGTTTCGGTATTGTCTTATACATATGTCCATTCTTTCTTTGTCATGTCAAGAAAACAGAGATGAATGCGGTTGATCCGACCTTGGATTTGCTAGAAATTGCGTAACGGCAAAGCGTAAGCCCGCCGGGAAATTGTCTGCAAATTCAAAACGGCGGGCTTACGCACCGCCGCTACGTTTAAGGCTGGCAGATGTTTACAAAAGGTCCGTTGCCAAGCTTTCAAGTGTCGCGGGTTCCCAATTGGCACGGCATTTGCGAATCCTGTTTCTTTTAATAGTGTTTGAAATGATTGGAGCAAGCTGGGAAGCATTGCTCCAACCTGAGAGATTTTGTCTGGCAAAAAAATATGCCCTTGTCCCAAAAAAGCAAATGCAGTGCCAATTCCCACCCACCCGCCCGCGACAATTTCGTTTCCGAAGTTTTACCCTATAAACTCCGATACAAATAGAAAGGAAGGCAAACTTGACCCGCCCCTCTTAAAGTAGCTATTATGTTTTGATTGGATTTGTAGGTCGGGTAAATGTTTTACCCGACGCCGCAATAAATGTCGGGTGAAGAATCGTCCGACCTACTGGATTGTTATGTGCAGATAGATTTTTAGCTTACTTCAAGGAAATACATGTCTGTCGAATCTTTGTTTTCAAAAAGGCTGCTGATGTTCACCGGCAAAGGTGGCGTGGGTAAATCTACCATCGTGGCAAGCCTTGCAACGCTGGCGGCCAGACAGAACAAACGCGTGCTGATCGTGGAGATAGACACCAAGTCGGCCATGAAGCAGATATTCGACGTTCCGCACCTTGGATTTGAGCCACTGGAAATCAAGGAGCGCATCTGGGCTATCAACATCGATCCTAAAGAAGCGCTAGAAGAATACATAGAGGAACACGCCAAAATCCACAGACTGGCGCAACTCATAACCAGGAACAAACTGCTACGCTATTTCTTCAAGACCGCACCGGCTGTAAATGAACTGGTCACTATTAATCGAATTTACAAGCTGGAACAGGAAAAAGGGCTGGTGGGTCCGCGTTTCGATTTGATATTGGTGGACATGCCCGCCACCGGACATGCATTGCTGTTCTTACAGACTCCGCAGATGATAAAACGCCTGGTCAAGCGCGGCCCTTTGTATAAAGTGGTCAAGAAATACGACGCGCTTTTCAACGATGCCAAGCGCACCATGCTGAATATCGTAACGCTGCCGGAGGAAATGCCCGTCACTGAGACCATCGAGTTTTTCGATAAGATCAAGGAAGAATATACGATTCCAATCGGCTACCTGTTTGTAAACGGCGTCCCAGAGACGGTTTTTGACGGAGACGAAGAAAAGCTGGTAATGAAACTGGCACAGCTTGCGAAATCGGAAGAGAGCAACAAGGTAGATTCCATACTGGATTCGGGCTTGGATGTCCTGATGCGCCAGAGGCGTTTTTTAGAACAAATGAAGAGACTGCAAAAGAGCGTTAAGCTGCTTACTTTTATTACTCCAAGACTCAGAACCACCAAATTGAGATTCAAGAACATTTCAAAACTGGCCGATGTATTGACAGAAGCCGCTCCGTTGGCGGAGGAAGCATGACGCTGAAAGAACTTGTTGAGCAAAAACGGTTGATAATTTGCGTCGGCTCAGGCGGTGTCGGCAAAACCACCACCAGCGCGGCTATCGCCTTGAAAGCGGCAACGCTCGGCAGAAAAACCCTGGTACTGACAATAGATCCGGCTAAAAGACTTGCCACAGCCCTGGGGCTTTCGGAACTTGACAACGAAGAGCGTCCTGTTCCTGAAGAGTACCTTGAAAAAGCAGGCATCCCCAAGGATGCAAAGCTTTTCGCCGCCATGCTCGATACCGGTCGCAGTCTGGATTCTTTACTGGCTCGTGTAGCCAAAGATGAAGAACTGCGCCAGCGCGTGATGAACAACAATATCTACAAGCAGCTTTCTCAGTCCATCGCCGGTTCACAGGAATATGTGGCCATGGAGAGACTTTACGACATCATGGAAGAAGACAAATTCGACTTGGTTGTTTTGGATACACCACCTACCAAAAACGCACTGGATTTTTTGACCGCTCCGAATCGGCTGGTTTCGTTTCTGGATGAAAACGTGGTGCAGTGGTTTTTGAAACAGGCTTCCAGCAGCGGGCTGGGAGGACTGATCCTGCAAAAAGGCAGCGGTATCGTATTCAAGCTTTTAGGTATTTTGACAGGCGGGGAATTCATCAAAGAACTGACGGATTTTTTCCAGTCATTCACGCATCTTTACGTGGGTTTCAGAGAACGGGCCAATAAAGTCAACGTACTTTTGAGGGATGAAGACAGCGTGTTTTTCCTGGTTACGTCTCCTGAGGCAAACACATTGGATGAAGCGTCTTTCTTCCACGACAAACTGGAAGAATTCGGGATGCCCTTGAAGGTGCTGGTGGTCAACCGTGCCTATCAACTGCTGAAAGAAACGGACATAACGCTCGACAACCTGCAGGAATTCATACAGAGCAAAAGTATGCATTCCATCACCAATGGCGATAAGCAAAAAGAAAGCGCATTGAAAGAAACCATAACGAAACTTTTGAATCTGAAAGATCTGGCGCGACAGTTCAACGACGGAGCCTGTGAGAATGTCAAGCATTTGCAAGACAGACTCAAGAATGCGGAACATCTGGTGACGGTGCCTGTTTTCAGTGAGGAAGTCTACGACCTGCAAGGCCTGATGAGAATGAACCTGTATCTATTCTCCTCGCCCGAGTGTCCACAGGTGAGCTGACTTGCAGAATGTTAACAGCGGAGGAAATCATGGACGGTGTCAGGATGGCGGAAAACAAATTAAATAACAGGTATTTCCTGTTTTTATTGCTGGCAATCTTTGTGCTTATGGCGGCCTGCGAGGGTATGCCCGCAGCAAAGATAAATCCCAATCCTCCGGACGGAGACCAGGACGGGGAGCAATCCGAGATCGAAAACGACGGCGACATGAGCGAATCTTCTGAGGATGCCGAAGAAGATGTGGATTCTTACATAGGCGATACAAGCGAATTGGCGCTTGATGAGGAATTGCAGGATGACGAAGTGCGCGCCGGAGAAGTAGGCAATCCCGAGAGCGAACTGCCGCAAGGTCCGCAGGCTGCGGGGCAGGATGGAGACTTCAAGCTGTACAACAGCAAGGTGGCTTTCATCATACAGTCAGACGACGAAGAGCGCGGCTGGAGCGGTTTCAACGGTTCGGGCGGAACGATAATCGACGCGGTATTGCTGGATGAAAACGGCGATGCGGGTCAGGACATGCTGGTTGAATACTGGCCGGTAGTCGAGATGGACGCCTTTGCACAGGGAATAGAGTTCGGCACCTTCAGGCATTTCAAGGTTTCATCGGTCAAATTGATTCACAACGGCAGCGACGGAGACCCGGCAATAGTAAGGGCTGAAGGCACAGACTGGGGCAATCCCTTGCCCGATAAATACAGCGAGCTATTGTCCTATCCTCCCAACCCCCACACAAGAATCGTGGTCGATTACATTCTGGAAAGCGGTGCAACATACCTGAAGATAAACGTCAAAGCCGTACAGGAAACCGACGAAGACGATTTGATAGAAGTCTTGACGCTGGGCGGCGGTCTTTTAACTTCGCCGGAACAGAAGATCTTCGTTCCCGGCAGAGCCGAAGACAGCCTGCCCGATGACGGCTACAATAATTTCGAGATACAGGCGGCCTTCAGTTATTCAAGCGAGGTCAGCTATGCCATAGTAGCTCATAATGCAGGCGGCCTGCACATGGCTAAGTTCGATAAAAGACCGCTATATCTGACTGGCAATGAGTTTTTGACACTCAAAAACGGCGGTATGGTTTCGAGTACCATGCTGTTTTATGTGGGTGACGGCGATCCTGACAAGCTGTACTCTGCGATAAACAAACAAGGCGTAGATGAAGACAAGACCGATGCCTTCAAAGCTGTTTCCGTTTCGGGAACTCTCTCCATCCCTTCGATTCTGGAAGATCAGCATGTAAGAATTATCGCCCGCGACCCCATAGGCAAAAAAGTCTACTCCATCACACGTCCCTACGGAAGCGGCGATCAAGCGACATTCTCTTTCAACGCCCTACCCTCTGCAAAACGGTTCGAGATTCTGGCTAAAAGCAATATCGGCGGCGAAGGCGAAGCCAGCGAGCATATCATTCTAGGTGCAAGCGACAGCATCACCGATCAGCTTCTAAGTCCTCCGGCGGCTCCGGCGGAAGTTTATATCAGCGTCACAAGCCTTGAACCCACAGGCGCGCAGCCTATTCCCGCTCGCGTGGATTTCTTTAAACCTGAAGATTACAGCGCCCGCAGGAAACCGATGTTCTCGGCATCCATAGGCGCAGAGCAACCCCAGAGAGTGCTTGTCCCACTCGATGGGCAGGACAGCTATCTTTTCCATGTATTGGCTTCTCGCGGCTTGTTTTACAACCTGCAAGCCAAGTGGGACGTCAATTTGCAAAACAATCCCCCCGAAGGTGAAGTACAAAGCCTCGAATTCACTATCAGACCTACGCTTGATAAAGGGCCGATTGTAGAAATCGATGGCGATGAAGAAACAGACGGCGATATCGATGGCACGGAGATCACTGAAGAAGAGCAAACGGAAGACAATGTCCCCACTATAAGCGCAGAAGATCCGACTCCCATTTACATTTCCACAGGTCTCGGACTCTGCACGGACAAATCTCTCGACTGCGAAAACACAAGCTACTCTCAAGTACATGCAGCACTTGCAAACGGCTACAGGGCCATATCCATAGCCGACAGGAATACTTACAGCAATATTTCATCCACCGTGCAGGAGTTGGGACTTGAGAACAAACTGGCGTCCATGTCCAGCATGGAAGTGGAAGTACCGGACATAGAGAGCTTGAATCAGGGCGGTTATTACACTTCGGGAATAAGCATCTCCTTACCCGACGGCTTACCGGAATATGGCCCGGTCAACACCTTCAGCTATCTGGATACGGATGGCGGTTTCAACGGTTTGATTCCCCCGCCGGGTGTCTGGGAAACATTGCGCTCGGATTTCAGCGCTTCTATCATTCATCAATCGCGCCTACGCGCCCCAAAAGGCTCCGGCGGACTTCTGGATCGCTACGGCTCGGAAGGTTCGTATGATCCGCACGCCGGAAAATCCAGTCTGGATTCGCTGGTGGCCGATTACCTTAATCAATGGAACACGGTAGAGCTTTTGGGACACGATGTCGGCTTTGCATACTTCGGATTGGCCTTGCAGGACTGGGCATCGCTGATAGCGGAAGGCAAAAAGCTGTCCGCCGTTGGATTCTCCAACGCAAGAGCCAACAACGAAAATCTGGGATACCCTGTTAACCTTGTTATCCTCAGCGACCCCGCCTGGGACGGTTCGTCCGGCAAATTGACCTCGGCTATCAAGCAGGGCAAAAGCATACTGGCTGGCGGTCCTTCCATAAAGATCTCAATTGACGGAGTTGGAATAGGCGAAACTTACACGCCCGATTCACTGCCCGCAGACGACTTGAAAGTGAATGTCCGCGTAAAGATCGAGGCTCCGGCCTGGATACCTTTGAATTCCATATCAATAGCCATGAACGGCAAACATGTCTGGCCGGATGACGCAACGCTGCTTACAATCACAGCTTCCGATGGCCTGCGATTCGATGAAGTGATTCCCATCCCGCTTGAAAAAGAAGGCGAAACCTACAAAGACGCCTGGATAGTGGCATTCGCCAACGCCACTCCCAGCACGGAAGATATGGAAGCTGCGCCGGATAGTGACAGCGCGCCGGGCTACACCCTCTGCCCCGTCTACGACAAGCCGTCTTTCTCCATGACCAACCCGATTTACGTGGATGCCAATCAGGACGGAGAATTCAACCCGACCGGGCTTTTGCCAGACAGTGAAATTTACCTGTTCAACAGCTCCATTTGCGCCCTGTTTTCCATGTATGACAGAGACGGAAGCGTGGGAATCAAGAACAAATGCTGTGCAAAATACGAGGGCGCCGCTTATTGCGACTAGTTTTTGTCAAGTATTATCGTTACCTTACAAAATTAGCGGTGCGACAACAAGAATACTGAATCTATTTATTTTGCAAAATTTAAAATTCGTGCTATACAACTGTACAGTTGTTCAGTCGTAGAGTTTTTCCTGGGGTTATAATGAGCGCTTCCGGCATAAAAGCAGAATTGATAGCTATCGGCGATGAGTTGCTGAACGGCACCATCGTCAACAGCAACGCAGCACATATTTCCCTCAAGCTGAATAGCCTCGGCATTGCCACCGAGCGCCACACCACGCTGGCCGACAACCTCGACCGGATAGCGGAATACCTGCAAGCGGCAAGCGCTCGCAACCGGCTTATCATCATCACCGGAGGACTCGGACCGACCGAAGACGACTTGACGGCACAGGCGGCAGCAAAGGCTTTCGGATTGGAACTTGTGCTTGATGAACAAACGCTTGAAACAATCAAGGCGTTTTTCAAACTGCTCGACAGACCGTTTTATGAATCCAACGAAAAGCAGGCTTACCTTCCCGAAGGAGCCAAAATATTCGAGAACACCGCAGGCACGGCACCCGCTTTCAAATTGCGGTCGCAAGGCTCGTCTTTGTATTTTCTGCCGGGCGTCCCGCGTGAAGTCAAAAACTTCATGGAAACAGCCATCCTGCCGGATATAAAAAAGACTTTCCAACTGGACACGGTTCCACTTTCACACGATTTTCATA
>CAYTHG010000135.1:0-2646 GCA_964437525.1 uncultured Myxococcales bacterium
ACTTTTTAATAAATATCTCCCGAGTCAGCCTCACCTGAGAAGTTGCCTCCTTCTCCTCCGCCACCATAGCTATATTGATTTGCAGGATCAAGATATGGATCGGCAGTTCCCGCTCTATATACACAGTAAGAAACACCGCCGGATCCGCCGCCGCCATTACCGCCGCGACCGCCATCTCCGCCACGAGCTCCGCTGCCTCCATGCTGGGCCTCTCCGCTGCCTTCTGCGAAGCTTCCTCTCTGACCGCCAAGACCACCCGAAGAACCTGCACCGCCGGAACCGCCATTACCGCCGGTTTCGCTGGTGATATTGCAGTCGATGATATCGGGCGATGAGTTGTAGAGGAGGAACCCGAACGAACCTCCGCCGTAGTTACCGCCATAGCCGCCTTCTCCACCGCAACCGGCACCACCGCCGCCGCCGCCGCCACCGCCGTTTTCGGATGGACAGAAACTGAACAGGAAACTCCATTTTTTACAGCCGCCACCACCGCCACCGCCTGAGCCTCCAAGCCCGGCGTTGCCCATGCCGCCATTACCGCCGACTTCACCGACCCAATTCCCGTTTATAATACCGCCCGAAGTGCTACCAGTCGTTCCATCGTTGCCGACTGCTCCGGTGTTTGCAGAGCCGCCGCTCAAGCCGGATAGGCAGCCATCGCAGCAATTGAAAGGCTCCCAGTCGCCGTAGTTACCGCCACCGCCGCCATTAGGACCGGAACCGATAGCGCCGTCAGATCCTCCCGAGCCACCGGAGCCGCCGTTATATCCCATGCCGCACAGACTGAAGCCACCGACACCGCCGGTTCTCCCGGAAGCATTGCCACCGACTTGTCCATTTGCGCCCGAAATATAAGCGGCAACACCGTCTTCGCCATCTCCACCGCGTCCTGTTTCTATGTTGCAGTGCTGGAAGATCAAGGCGTCCGTACATTCATTCAAGTAAACGGCATAAGAATTTTCCGACATTCCGGCATTTGCAGAAACGATTGTCAACCTGTCGATAATGGTCGAGTTGTTGATATTGCTGGCTGTCATTGCCTTGACTCCACCGGAAACGATAACGCCGTAACCGTTTGAGCGCTGCCAGTTGTGAATTTTCGAATATCCACCGTATACGCTGACGCCGTTTTTCAAGGTTACCGATTCATAATATGTTCCCATGGAAACGATAACGTATTTCTTGGGTGAGGACGCATAAGCTGCGTTGATTGCCGCCTGTATAGAGCGTTTCGGCTGATCGCCCGTTCCGGGGAGGACATCGCTGCCGTCGGTGGAAACGAATATCGCGTCGTCCCATGTTCCGTCAAGACCGTCGCAATCATTGTCGAGGAAGGAATCGTCAGGCACGTCTTCGTATCCGTCCGGGGAACAATAATCTTCGCAGCCATTGGCCGGTTCTCCGTCGTTGTCGTAATAATCTTCCAGGCAATCCCACTGGCACTGCTCCTGCTCGCAATAAGACACTGTATTGTCCGGTTCGGGACAAGGAGTACACAATGTGCCGCAGTGATCGACAGAATCGTCTTCTACGCACTCGTTGCCGCATTGGTGGTAATTGTTATTGCAGGTCCATTCGCAGTGAGTACCGCCGATGCATTCCGAGGTGCTGTTTGCAGGTCCGGTGCATTCTTCACATTGATTACCGCAGCATTCCGTCGAACTATTGGCGATACAGTCGCCGCTTTCTTCGTGATAGCCGGGATAGCATTGAATGCCGCAGGACGTACCGTCACAGGTTGCGAAACCGAAGGCAGGCGAGAAACAGGCCATGCAGCTTGTTCCACAATGCTGTTCACTGTAGTCGGATACGCACTGACCGCCGCACTCGTGGTAGCTTTCGTTGCAGACAAATCCGCAAGCGCCGTTTATGCAGGTCGCAGTGGCATCGGCGGGTTCGGGGCAGTCCTGGCAGTTTGCACCGCAACACCAGGGATCGTCGTTGATGACACACGAATTGCCTTCTCTATGGAAGCCAGAAAAGCATTCAATTGAGCAAACCCAGTCATAGCCAGTGCTTATGCAGGTGCCGTATCCGGTCTCTGTGCCGGTTTCAGGTGCCGGACATGGGTCGCAGTTGGAGCCGCAATGCTCGACACTTCCGTTGAACACACAATCGTCACCGCTGGCATGTTGGGAATTGCCGGTGTTGCAGCGGTGGTAACCAGATGAACAGGTGAAGTCACAGAAAGCTTCCGCGCCGCTGTCGTTGCAGAATTCCTCACCGAATTCGGGTGACCAGCAGGGTTCGCAATAATCGCCGCAACAATTCGGATTGTCGTTAGGCACACAGTTGTCGTTTTCTTCGTGATACCCAGTGTTGCACTGGATCGTGCACTGGTTGTTGATGCAAAGCGGTGTTCCGTTACCCGATGGCACCGTACACTCCAAGCAACCGGAAGCTCCGCCGCAGTGATTGGGATCACTGTCCGGGAAGCAGTCGTCATCGTAGCCCGGGCATTCGTGGTATCCGCCATAGCATGAGAAATCGCAGGCAGGATTACCGCCGGATGTGTCGCAGAAGGTTGTGGAATTTGCGGGGGCAACGCATTCTACACACTGCAAGCCGCAGTTGTCTACAGTATTGCAAAGCAAGCAGCCGGACGGTGTTTCGTAATACCCGCCATGACAAGCGAAAGTGCAGGCT
>CAYTHG010000135.1:2656-9463 GCA_964437525.1 uncultured Myxococcales bacterium
GTTGAGATAGTCCGGACAGCTTACGCAGGCATCGCCGCAGCTATCGATATTGTTGTTAGCTTCACACTGGTTGCCAACAAGGTGATAGCCTTCTTCGCAGACAATTCCGCATTCTCCGGCGCTGCAGGTTGCATAGCCGTGGTTCGGGTCAAGGCAGGCAGTACAACTGCTGCCGCATGTGTATACGCTGGAATCAGAAACGCAAACGTCTTTGCCGAAGTCGTCCTGGCAAATGTGATAGCCGGGATTGCAGATGAACCCGCATGGGTCAAGGAATCCACCGTCACAGACGGCTGTTGCTCCCGGAGGTGCCGGCGGGCACTCGATGCACTCGGAACCGCATTTATCTACGGTGATACAGGGCATACAGGAATAGTCGTATTGATAATAGCCTTGGTTGCACGAGAAATCGCACTCCTGGCTTTGGTTGCAAAAAGACATTCCGTTGGGCGGCGCAATACAGGGTGTGCAGTTTTCGCCGCAGGAATTTACGTCGTCGTCCGGCAGGCAGTAACTGCCGCACTTGTGGTAGTTCTCATCGCATTCGAAGTCGCAGACATAATATTCAGGGCCGACCTGCACACACAAAGGATTGCCGTGTTCATAAATGTCGGGGCAATAGGTGCAATTCGGACCGCAACAATCGGTGCTGGTGTTTTGCACGCATATGCCGTCTTCGTCGTGGTAGCCGGTGTAGCACTCATAGCCGCACTCGACACCGTTGCAGCTTTCGCTGGCATTGGTAATGTCAGGACAAGCGTCACATGAGGTGCCGCAGTGGTCTATGCTCAAATTTGAAACGCAGACATCGTCGCAGGCGTGATAGCCGCTGTTGCAGAAGAAAGTGCATTCACCGGCGACACAGGCCGCCGTGCCGTACTGCACATTGTCGCAAACGACACAATCCGGGCCGCAGCAGTCGGCGGAGTTGTTGGCAACGCACTCGCCGCTTTCTTCGTGGTAACCTTCGGCACATTCCCAAGAACAACTTACGCCGTTGCAGGACGGGTTCGAGTTGGCGGGATGTTGGCATGGTATACAGGATTGGCCGCAGTTGTCGATGGAGAAATCATCGAGGCAATAATCACCGCACTGATGATAACTTGTATCGCAGACGAACCCGCATTGACCGTCTGTGCAGACAGGCTCGGCATTGTCGGGAGCCTCGCATGTCAGGCAAAGCGGACCGCAGCAGGTCACGTCTTCATTGGGAACGCAGTAGCCGGATTCTTCGTGATAACCGGCATGACATGTAAAGCCGCACTCGAAGCCGTTGCAGGTCGCGTCGGAATTCGGTGGAGTGTTGCAAGCGTAACAAGATGCGCCGCAATGCTCGACTGAATTGTCGGAAACGCAATCCTGCTCGCAGTTATGATATCCGGCATCGCAGGAAAGCACACACTGCTGCCCATCGCAGTAATACTGGCCGTATAAGGGGTCGCCGGGGCATTGGATGCAAGCAGGTCCACAGCAGTTGGTGTCGCCGTTTACTGCGCACTCCTCGCCATCGGCATGATAACCGGGGTCGCAGGTGAAATCGCAGGAGTAGCCGTTGCAGTATGGCGTTGCGTGTTCGGGAGCTGAACAGACTTCGCAACTCGGTCCGCAACAGTTGGTCAGATCATTCCACATGCATTCATTGCCGGACTTATGAAATCCGGTATGGCAGACAAACCCGCAATACGTTCCATCACAGGTCGCATCGGAATTGTCAGGCTCGGGACAAGACACACAGCGCCCGCCGCAGGTCAGAGGATCGAGGTCGTTTGCACAGTAGTTGTCGCAGACATGATAACCTTCGTTACAGCCGATCGTACATGCAAACCCTTCGCAACTCATCTGACCGTTTGCAGGATCGGGGCCGCAGGACAAGCAATCCTGCCCGCAGCAATTGACGCTATCGTTCAAGACGCATTGGCTATCTTCTTTGTGATACCAGGTGTTGCAGACGAAATCGCACATATAGCCGCCGGTGGTGGCAATGCATATCGGCGTGGCGTTGTCCGGTGTAGGGCAAGACTCGCATAAGCTGCCGCAATGATCGGGATGGTCTGAGGCAACGCATGGCCCTTGAGGATCTTCGGGGCAGTCGTGATAGCCGACATTGCACTGATAGTCGCAGGTGTCGTCTATACAAAGCGCTATGCCGTTGGACGGTGCCGGGCAAACAAGACCTTCCGGACCGCAGTACTCGGGATCTCCCGGTGCAACGCAGCCGGTTTCAGTTTTTATGTAACCGCCGGAGCAGATAAAATCGCATTCCCAGTCAAGACCGGTGGCAGAACACACAGCCAGTGCGTTTTCCGGTTGCGGGCATGGATCGCAATTGCTTTCGCCACAATGTTCCGGCGCGCCGGAATATACACAGCCCAACTCGTCGCAGCTATGGAAGCCCTGCATACATTCGTAGTTGCATTCGCCATTGACGCAAGCGACATTAGAGTAATCCTGGAAGGCGCAATTGGAGGTTACATTCTCGCTGTCATCGGTTCCTCCATTGCAATCGTTGTCGAAACCGTCGCAGATTTCTAATGGTTCGGGGGTCGGCGAACATTCATACTCGCATTGATTGTGGTTTTCATCCAAGTCCCACCATCCATCGGGGCAAGGGACGCAAGCACCGCTGATAGGCACGCTGCGCAAGGGAGTTTGAGAATCGTCGCTTTCGATCACAACCGAACCCGAATAATCTCCGAGATCGGCAGGCTGGAAAGTGACCGAGAAGGTCATGCTTTCGTCTTCTGCCATTGTGTAAGGCAAGGGGTGCTGAACACTTGCAATGCTGAAGACATAATCCGTACCGGCACCGATAAGGATGCGGCTGATTTCCAATTCGCCCAAGGCCGCCGAGTTCGTCAGATAAAACTCTTTCGTTCTGTCTCCCAAAGGCAGAGTGTCTGGAAATTCCCAGGAAGCCGGAGTCACCGTAATACGCGGATTGGAGCCAAGGCCATCAAGCAGGACAGGCAAATCGGCAATCTCATAATCGTTTGAGTGAATCATCATTTCGCCAGCATCCGGCCCCGGATAATTTACAGGCGCGTAGATAAGCGTGATGTTTTCGTGTCCGCCGGGAACGATGGTAAAGGTAGCTCCTTCAGGGGTGACGCTGAATTCGTCGTAATAGCTGTTATCCGTGATTTCGTAGCCGGTGATATCGAGATTCCATTCGCCCACATTCTCAAGGCGCAATTCTATTTCCCGGGTTTCGCTCAAGTTGACTTCCCCAAAGAATACGGTGTCCACAAAACTCGGGTCGTCAAGGCGTCTTACATTCAGCTTAGGCGCAACACCCCTGCCGCTCAATGGAAGTGCATACTCCGGAGCCTCCGTGTCGTCGGAAACAATAACCAGATTGGCAGCATCCGTTTCTACGGCTGTAGGCGTGTATTCAACTGTGAATGTGTCGCTGGAACCCGCGGCAAGCGTAGTGCCTACAATATCGGCGCTATCTTCGGAAAGCCTGAAATCTGCATTTCGACTGGCAAACAAAAACTCTGTCAGCGTTAACTCGGCATCGCCTTCATTGGTGATTGTAACGACTACCTGTGAGGTGGTATCTATAAGCACATTTCCAAAATCAATAGATTCAGGATTTGTGGATATCTTTGATATTATGCCCTGCCCTTCAATCGGGAAACTACGGACAGCTCCATCGTAGGCATTCGAGACGATGCGCAGAACTCCGACGTTTACTTCTTCTGAATCGGGCAGGTAGTAAAGCGTTACCGTAACTTCCTCGCCGGCCTGCAATGCATGACCCTGGTCGGGAATGTCACCGGCATCAAGCGTAAACGAGGTGTCGGATTCTTCATCCAGATAAATAGTGTTTATGAACAAAATCGAAGTGCCCATGTTCTTTAGGGTCACAGGCTTGTTGACCTGGTGTCCGACGCGAATCTGTCCGAAATCAACTCCGCCGTTCTCATCAAGAGGATAAACCATCAAGCGCGGAATCGCACCTTCACCCGAAAGCGGAATTCTCAATTCTTTGTCGGAATTTGGAATGACAAGTACGTCTGTATGCTCACCTTCCGTGCGTGGATGGTAGAAAACCTCGAACTGTATGCTGTTGTTGGGAGCGAGAATAAAGCTTTGATTCAAAACTTCGTATGCCAGAGAGAAATCAACAGAGTCTGTTGACTCTATGCGAATATTCATAACATCAAGGAGCATATTGTCATCGGTACTGCCAGGAACGTTGGTTACTTCTACCGTAACCGAAGACTGCCCCGACTGAACCTCAACTTTGCCGAAGTCTATGGATTCATAATTGGCCTGAGCCGTGGCGTCGCCTTTGTAATCGCTGACAAGCTTTACACGGGCGATGGGGTTGTCGGGATCGTTTGATGCTACTAAGACGTTTCTTTCATCGATCCCACCATCTATGGGCGTGTAGGTCACAGTTTGTGTATAGGTGTCGCCGGGCTCAAGCATAAAAGAACTTTTGGGCGCATCTACCAGCTTAAACTCGGGATCGTCCGCATTTTCAAGTTCAATGGACAATATCTCCAGATATTCACGACCAACACTTGAGACGACAAAACTGCGTTCGACCTCGTGGTCAAGGATTACCGAGCCGAACCTGACATCTACCGGTACACTTATACGCGGTCCGCCATCTCGCTCTTCGTCTCCGTCACCGCTACCTCCAAGACAATTGCAGGTATCGTCGCAAGTCTGGTTCGAGTAGCAATCTTTATCGCTGGTGCAGTTTCCTACGTCGCCGCTACAAGGGTTTTCTCTGTCCGTATAGCAAACGCCCTCATAACAGACCATGCCCGAACCGCAGTCGGCGTCGTCATCGCAGCTAAGTTGCTCGTTGGCTTCACAGACACAGGCATCGTTGCAGAATTCACCAGTGCGGCAATCAAGATCGGATACGCAGTCTCCGACTCCAAAGCAGGGGTTCTCCTCCCACAAAATACAACTTCCCTGGAAGCAGATTTCATTTTCACCGCAATCGCTATCGAGGCCGCACTCGTTGCCAACTTGAGAGTCTGCCGCATCGCCGCCATCTGCATCACCATCGTTTCCGCTTACTGCGTTATCACCGCTCGAACAGGCGGAAAGAGCCAAAACGAAGACAAGCACATACAACAATGAGTTAAGAATCCGGCAAAATCCAGACATATCATTCTCCTAGCGAAAACGTACAGCGTTACCAAAACCGCCATACTTGCAAGAAAATTTCGACTTGTATAGAGTATCGCCTTTGAGACAAATCAAGTCAAGGCTGCGCAAGCTTGACATCAAACATAGATTGACCTTATCTTTGTTAAAATCTTGATCAAGGAATTGAAGCTGTCTCAATAATGCCAAAGCTTTTCAAAAACAATACATTGTGGCCTCTTATTGCGGCGCTATCCAATCTTATTCATTTGCCATGTCTGAGCTTCTATTTTTTCATGGATGACTTCTGGCATTTAAAGTCAATTTCTCGCGGAGATTCATGGTTCAGGATCTGGCATCAAGGCGATGCAGAAACGAGCCTTTATTGGAATATGAGCGAAAAGCTCCTTCCATCGCTAGCCAGCTTCGACAAGCTTTTATACTATTTCAGACCGGTGATGAACCTTTCTCTTGAATTGGACTACCACCTTTTTGGTTACTGGGCTTTTCCATATCACCTGCACAGTCTGCTATTGCACGTTGCAAGCACTCTGCTTTTGTATTTCCTGTTGCGCAGACTTAATATCTCCGGCTTATCCGCTTGCATCGTCTCCATTATATTTGCAACTCATCCCTGGTCGGTGGAGCCCGTCGGCTGGATCTCCGCACGTTGCGACCTGCTTCTTGTTTTTTTCCTGCTGACAGCTTTCCATTTTTATCTGAATTGGCAAAAAACAGACAAGATCATCTGGCTAGCTTTGCAGTTCGCAGCCTTTGTGCTGGCTATCGGTTCAAAGGAATCGGCTGTTGCCTACCCGTACTTCCTTCTGGCAATCCACTTCAAATATCCGTCTCTGACTAAAGGCGTAAAAAACTTCAAGGGCTGGCTACCGTTGCTGGCGTTCGGGACTTTGTATTTCCTGACATTGATGTGCTTTATGAACCTTGACCCTCGGGCTCGTTCGTTAAACGATATGAACCTCCACAGCTTCATTTCAAGCGGGCCCATACATGTTTTGGGCTACAATGTGCTGGCATACATCAAGTTGGTATTTACCAGCATACCGCCTTTCAGCTTTGTAGCGTATGAAGATGGCATACCTTTCGCTTTCCTTCTGCTTGCAGTCTTTGCGGCAATTGCAATTTTTGCATTGCTCATCAAACTCAAAGACAGGCTTTTCCTGTTTTTCGCATGGTTTATTCTGTTCATGCTGCCGACTGCCTGGATTCCGTCGGCTGGCAGATACCTCTATCTGTCTTCTCTTGGCCTCTGTGGTTTATTAGCTCTGCTATTGGATTACATGCGCAAAAGCAGCAGTCTAAAAAGCGTTTTGGTTCATGCTTCTGTATTCTTTTTAATACTTGGCTGGAGCGCCTCGTGCTTGCTTGAGGGAATTGCCGAGTCCGCATCAAACAAGGTCATCAGGGAAACAGTAGATATTGTCGTGCAAGAGATAGTTCGACACCCTGAAGTAAAAGAAGTTTACCTTTTCAATCAATGGCCGTTCAATGTGATGTCTGAGCGGCTGATCGGCGAACTTGCCGGACGACCGCAAGTAAAAGTGCGGCCCATCACATACAGAAGCACACTTTATCATCCCAATCTGGATAACTCCTTGTGGGAGTTCTCCTTAAAGCTTGTCGGCCTCGATTCTTTAGCCTCGCATGATCTCAACCTGAAACTTACACAAAAAG
>CAYTHG010000136.1:0-9410 GCA_964437525.1 uncultured Myxococcales bacterium
GAGCGTTAGCGTGAAACAAGATGAGCAAGATGTCGAAGTTAACACGCTTGGAGAGGGAGCCGTTATCGGAGAGGTTTCGCTTTTGACCGAGCAGCCGAGAACAGCTACGGTGGAAGCATTGGAAACTTCTCAAGCGATAGCTTTCAATGCCGAGCTTATTCGTGATATAATCGAAAAATATCCGAAGGTGAAAAGCCTGCTGACGCGTGTATTGCAACATCGGGCACAGGACACGATTGATAAGCTTAATGACGGTTACTCCGTAAGTTGAGAATAACCGGGAGGTTTGCAATGAAAAGAACGCTTAGTCTTCTTACTGTCTTTGTTTTTATGTCGGGATTGATGATTCTTTTGAACGCATGTGGTGATGATGAAGGATTGAAATGCGAAGACGGCATGGTGGAATTCAACGGGCAGTGCGTCAAAGATCCTAACACCGGTAATGTCGATGGCGATTCACCTGTCATTATTCCTCCCGATGGTGATAATGGGGGCGAAGGTGAAGGCGAGGGAGAAGGCGAAGGTTCATGTGCCGTTCCGTTTACTCCCCCAGAAAACTTTAAAACCCCTCCCAACAATATTTACACCGTAACCGGCAATATCGAAGATTTCACTAAATTCCTCACCGGCGCTTCCTGCGGCATAGCTCGCCCCAAATATGTATTGTTGGATGAAGATGGCGATATGGAGATTGTTGAAGCCGAGACTTCTGAAACCGATGGCGATGTTGAAGCCGGTGAAGTTGTTCAAGGTTCCGTGGGACCGGAAGTCGTCGTGAAGGTCGATCTACTGGCAGCAGAAGAACTGCTGCTTGAATTTACATGTCCCGGAAACAACGTAGCAATTTATGTTTTGAAAGATTCCTGTAACGACCTTGCCGTGTGTGAAAACTCTGCCGATGTCGTAACCGGCGACGGGGCCGAGTCGCTTCAGTTCACTGCAATGAGCGATGGTGCTTATTTCTTCGTTTTCGATACCATTGATGCCGGTTCAGCCGGTGCTTTCACCGTTACCATGAATTATCTTAGCGGTGGCGAAGGCGAGGGTGAAGGCGAAGGTGAAGGCGAGGGCGAAGGAGAAGGAGAGGGCGAAGGAGAAGGCGAGGGAGAAGGTGAAGGGGACGGCGATATAGAAGAAGACGGCGACTTGGAGCCTGATGAAGATATTGAAATTGTCGTTGTTACTTTAGGGACAACAGGAACTACTGCAATTCCTGAAGATGCGCAGGTCTCGGGCACTTTCAACGATCTTAAGTGGAAGCCTCAGATTGCCGGGCATAGCCACGAATTATGGCTGACTGCCGATAGCGGTCTTGCGCAGTGGGGATGGAGTGATGCCAACAGCGCTTTGGATGGTTCCCCTGCATTTACAGGAACCTCTTCTGCATATGCTGGTGCGGAATTCACTCAGTTTGCCAATCTGGTGCTGCTTGACTCCACAATGCGTGAAATTACCGGCACGAGTCATGGCACGATCACACTTCCTCCAGAAGTGGGAGAGCCGACTTGTCTGTCATTGTTCAACTTCGAATATGTCGTCTGCGACGCTACAAACAACAAGCTTTGGTTCTTCTCGTGGGATGGAGAAAAATGGGTTGTCGCTAAAGAGTTAGTACTGAATGTCGTCTCTGTAGACAAGATTGCCGGTGCTTTTGTCAAGGGCAATGAATTCTTTGTCTTGGACGAAGGTGCAATGGGCAGCCATTTCTTTAAAGTCGATACCACGAACGGCAATATCCTCAAGACATATAATATCAATTATGCTCAGAGGATTACCGGTTTGAGCTACAACCATGCTGATGGTCTCGTTTGGGGCGTGGCTAAGGAAAGCCGTTCCATGGTCAAACTGGAAGACTTCGATTAAAAAAACCTTCTTCGTATTCCGGCCTGGAGTTTGTAAAAATGAAAATTATCATTGTCGGAGCCGGCGAGATAGGTTTTTATATCGCCGACAAGCTATGCCGTGAAGGCAAGCAAGTCGTTTTGATAGACAACAATAATGAACGCCTGCTTTCTATAGAAGAACATCTTGATGCACAGTTGATCCACGGTGACGGCTCCAGTCCTGAGCTGCTTAAAAGGGCTGGAATAGAACAAGCTGAAATGCTGATCGCAGTTTCAAACTGCGACGAAATAAATCTTGTGGCCTGTATGATCGCGCAGCACTTTTCTTCAAAAACTCTCAAAATCGCACGTTTGCGCAATCCCGACTACCAGCGATATCCCGAAGTATTCAAAGCCTTTAACGTCGATTTGTTTATCAATCCCGAGTACGAAGCCTGCATAAAAATCGAAAACCTGCTGGCTGTCGCGCCTGCAATCGACGTCGTTAAATTTGCTCGGGGTAAGGTGCTGCTGGTTGGATTCAGAGTGGAGGCTACTTCGCTGTTGGCTGGTTCCAAGCTTTTCAATCTTGGAAAACTTACGCCTGGCTATAATCCTCTGGTGGCCGCTATCTACCGTGGAAGAGACATCATTGTCCCGCGTGGTGCCGATCAAATGTTGACAGGCGATGTGGCATACTTTGCTCTTTTGGAAAACGAGTTGCCCAAGCTATTGAAACTGGTAGGGCAGAAGGAGAGGCCGGTACAGAAGGTCATGATCTCCGGTGGCTCCAATACCGGTTTGTATCTGGCTCAGAGACTCGAGAAGAAAGGGCTGACGGTAAAGTTGATCGAACCTGATCCTGCTCGTTGCGAGGAATTGGCTGACCAGCTTGCCTTTACCACGGTCTTGAACGGCGAAGGTATGGATACCGAGCTTTTGGAAGAAGAAAACGTCAGCGGAATGGATGTTTTCATCGCGCTTTCAAAAGACGAAGAAGACAATATTTTAGCGACGCTTTTGGCAAAATCCCTGGGTGTTCCTCTTGGAATCACATTGACAAACCGCCTCGATTACGTCTCCTTAGTGTCTGCCATCGGCATTGATGCCGCCGTTTCGCCTCAGTTGGCTGCAGTATCGAGAACCATGCGGTTTTTGCGGCGCGGCAAGGTGCGTAGTGTCGAGGCTATTCGGGCTAAAAATGCAGAAGGCATAGAGTTCACGGCGCTTGAGAATTCCAAAGCTGTCGGCAGGCCCTTGAAGGACATTTCTTTTCCGCAAGGATCGCTTTTGATCGCCATTGTCAAAGAGGACAACGTATTTATTCCTTCGGGCGATACGATTATCGAGCCGGGCGATGGCGTGGTGATTTTCGCCATGCGCAAGGCAATTGCCAAGGTCGAGGAATTGTTCTCCGTCAAATTCGAATACTATTGATCGGAAACTAATTTGAGAGCCAAGCTGATTATAAAGCTTCTGGCATCCCTGAACATGGTTTTGGGATGCACCATGATAGTCCCCTGGATTATGGCTATGGCATTGGGAGAGCCCGACGCTTTCGCCTTCGGTCTTTCTCTGGGTATTACGGTCATCACCATGCTGATCGTTTATGCTTTTACTCGCAACGCCCAGGGTGATCTGTCGCACAGACACGGCTTTTTAGTGGTTACACTCGGTTGGGTTACCGTCTGCTTTTTCGGCAGTCTGCCGTTTTTGTTCGGTGGTTACTTCGGCGATTTTACAAACTGCTATTTCGAGTCGGTTTCAGGCTTTACCACAACTGGTTCCACCATCCTGACAAAAATTTCTGACTTGCCGAAGGCTACGCTTTTCTGGCGCAGTATCATCCAGTGGTACGGAGGCATGGGGATCATCGTGCTTTCGATAGCCGTTTTGCCCCTGCTGGGTATCGGTGGAATGCAGCTCTTCAAGGCCGAAGTACCCGGCCCGGTGGCCGATAAAATCCAGCCGCGCATACGCGATACCGCGAAGCTGTTATGGAAAGTATATCTGATTATCACCGCAGCCGAGGTGCTGCTTTTGTGGGTCGGAGGCAATTCTCTGTTCGACTCTTTGTGCCATGCCTTCACCACCATGGCTACAGGTGGATTTAGCACCAAGGACGACTCTGTAATGACGGCGTTCGGAGTTTACGGCGAAACCGTAATTACCGTCTTCATGTTTTTCGCGGGTGTCAATTTCTCCCTGCATTATCTGGCGTTGCGTGGCAATCTGAAAGCGTACTGGCGCGACGGAGAGTTCAAGCTTTACGTCTACATCATTCTCGGTGCCACCTTGATTCTGACTGCGCTTTTGTTCTTCAAGGGCATTTACGGTTCCATCTGGGAATCTTTCCGCTACAGTGTGTTTCAGGTGGTTTCATTGATGACCACGACAGGCTACAACTCCGCAGACTTTGAAGCATGGGGGCTTGTCGCTCCTTTGGCTCCACTGTTGCTGTTGCTGCTTATGTTTGTTGGAGGAACGACAGGATCGACCGGTGGCGGCATGAAAGTCATTCGTGTCTGGCTGTCGCTCAAGCACGGATACCGTGAGCTTTTCAGGCTAATACATCCTCGCGCCGTCAGGCATGTCAAAATAGGCGGGCGAGTTGTTCCAGAACCCGTACTTGATTCCATTCTGGGATTTGTGGTTCTGTATATTCTTCTGTTCGTTGCTGCTTCGCTTATCATGTCTCTTTTGGGATACGACTTTGCCACGGCGATTTCTTCGGCTGCCTGTACCATCGGCAATATTGGCCCCGGTCTCGGTGCCGTCGGACCCGTTGATAATTTTTCCGAAATCGCAGGTGTCGGCAAATGGGTTTTGATTCTCTGTATGCTTTTGGGACGTTTGGAAATCTATACCGTTGTGCTTTTGTTCGTGCCTGAGTTCTGGCGCAGATAAACATTTTACATTCGATTTTGCTCTGAATCCGTGACTTGTGGTATTTAAATACTTCATAAGTTAGTGGAAAAGAGGTGTATTTTGGCAAGTTCCGAGCATCTGTCGTTTAACGAACAGGTAAAAAGGCTTACGTGGCCGTTTTGGGTAGCGAACATCATGGAGATGTTCGAGCGCCTTTCCTATTATGGTGTAAGGGTAGTAATTCCTATCTATATCGCACAGGCCGACGCCGTCGGCGGCTTGCATTTCAGCCATTCTGATAAAGGCCTTATCTTTATGGCCTGGGCTCTGGTGCAATCCATACTGCCGATATTCACAGGAGGCTTCGCCGACCGGTACGGCTACAAGCGCCAGATTGTCATGGCCGTCGCCCTGGATGTCGCCGGTTACGTGATGATGGCTACGCAGCGTGAGTTCTGGCCATTCTTTGCAGGCTGTATGCTGGTGGCTGCCGGAACTGCGGTATTCAAGCCTCCGGTGCAGGCGACTTTCGTCAAGTCTATGGACGAAAAAGCTACAGGTGTCGGCTGGGGCTTTTTCTATCAGATTGTAAACATCGGCGGTTTTTTAGGGCCGCCCGTTGCGCATTTCTTCTTAGGTATCGGCTGGCCCATGGTTTTTTACGGAAGCGCCGCCTTGATGTGTGTCAATCTTTTGTGGCTCGTGACATACAAAAACGTGGAATCCGGTGCCGATAAAAGCACAGGCATGATGCATGTCATTAAAGAGACCGCCGCAAATATCCTTAATTATCGGCTGGTGTTCTTTATCCTCATCATATCCGGTTTCTGGGCTTGCTTTACGCAGCTATTCGATATGTTGCCTAACTTCATCGTGGACTGGGTGGACAGCTCGTCGATTGCGGCCTTCCTGCCCGATGCCATGCTTTCATATGGAGATTCACGAGGTACTCCGCAGATAACGCAGGAGTGGGTTATCAATCTCAATTCATTCTTGATTATCTTGTTTGTGGTGCATATCTCATGGTTCGTAAACGAGCGGATGCGGCGGCTTTCCTCGATATTCTGGGGCATTATTGCATCGTCCTTAGGAGTCTTTGTTATCAGCACGGGGCAAAGCATCTGGCTGTGCTTCCTGGGTATCAGTATCTTCTCTGTGGGTGAAATGCTTTCGTCTCCCAAGATGAACGAATACCTTGGTGTCATTGCTCCCAAGGACAAAAAAGCACTCTTTATGGGTTATGCCAACATGCCCTTGGCTATCGGTTGGGGATACGGCGCGTTTTTGGGCGGTCAGGTTTATGATGAAAACGGCGACAAGGCAGTATTGGCTTTGAAGTATCTGGCCGAAGAACTGAAGATGCAAGATCTGCCGGAACGCAGTCTGGCTTTTAAAGTGCTGGTCACGGAGCTGGGACAGAGCGCAACCGAAGTCACCAATTTGCTATGGGACAAGTACAATCCCGGACAGGTCTGGTATCCATTTGTGGCTTTGGGTTTGTTCTCGGCCATGTGCCTTCTGGTGTACAACCGCCTCTCAAGAAAATGGGGGGATTACGACGCTTAAGTTCGATTTTAAAGAGAGATTGCCATGAGAAATTTTCTTGTTGTTCTGCTTTTACTGTCAATGAGCGCTTTTGCCTGCTCATGCTCGGATGACTCTGATTCTGGCGAAATTGTTCTGCCGGATGGCGATTCAGATGCAGATTTTGAGTCTCAGGAACAGGCTGAAGACGGAGATGCCGAAGAAATGCCGCCCGTCCGTTATGCAATAGAACCCGCAAGCATGAACGGATTCGGTCACGAAACACTGAATGTGGGCGATGCCGAATGCGAAATCCCCAAAGACTTCGACGCCGTTTCAGTTCAGGGAATCGAAGCGGTGCTGGTGCAAGCTTCAGAAGACGGTTGCAGCCTCTCGTTCGATGTTCAAGGCGGCATGGAAGGTGACGCGCCGATAATCTTGATGAAGGATGGCGAGCAAGTCCTTGAAATAAAAGGCTTCAGCTATCAATCGCAGTATGGCGACGGGCTTTTCGAGCGCACATGGGTTATCGGTGACAGCCTGGGTGCGGCTATGGTTTCAAGCTATCTGTCTTACGACTCGCAGGTCAAAGACGGCATGTATGCGTTCTTCCAGCGTCAGGCAGGTGTTTATTGCCCGCATCCTCTGGTCCGCAAAGAAGGTTTTCCCGGACTTTTGGAGCTGGACACCATAGATTCTAAAACCGGCGAAATAAAGGTTTCCGCGCTTATGCCAGGGGATATGCTCGATTACTTTATGGGCAACAGCCCTTTGTCCGATCTGCGTTTGAACCTGAATACGCAAGCTCAAAACTTATCCGTGCCGGGAATGCATGATGTCATGTGGCCTTTTAATGAAGTGATCTACGATCCCAATGCTTCATCTATCGTCACCAAGCAGTTGAGTATGTACGAAAGGCTCCTGCGATTCCCCGGAGAGGTGCCGGAGCATCCGACGCCGATTATGGATCAAGTAGAAGCCGGACAACCGACCTTTGTGCATGTTTCAATGGGAGTGTTGGCATATGTCCTGATCGAGCCGGTTTACGTCTATGACGACGACCTGGCGGCTGATATGGACACTTTTTTGCAACGTCTGAAAGATATGGAATCGAAACCTGTGGTGTTTTTGGGGACCATGCCCGATACCGCCAGTCTGCCGACGCGCAAATTCCATTATTCCGAGCGCTACGAAAACCTGCGCATCAGCAATCACATGTATGAAGCGGTTGCGCGTGCCAACGAAGGTCTTGATGATCCGCGATTTTTTGTGGTGCCGACGGGCGAGTTTTTCCTGGACTTGATGACCCCGCAGGATGAAATCAGCTTTGCAGATGAGACATACAAAGTCGAGATCGACGAAAACGGCTGGCCGCGTATGCAGGTTGCAGATGCCGATGGCGTGATCGAACCAATAGGACTGGGGCGATTTCAGGGCTTCTTCTCACTTGACCACGTTCACTTGACGCCTACGGGTCACGCAATGGTGGCTAATTGCATAATCCAGAATGTAAACGAGAATCTCGGCCCCGACTCGGATAATCCGCTTTATGCAGAGAACATTCCATATGTGAATATCGCCGAAGTCCTTAAACGCGATCCCATGCGGGAATCCCTTTTGCAGGCCGAAGCGATAGAGCTTGGTTTGCCTGATTTGAAGAAATTTGTCGATCCGTTGCCGCCTGTTGTTTCTCAAAGCGAGAAATGCACAATCGTTTCAGGTCCGGATGCTGGCTTGGGAGCCGCCGCTTGTCCTGCAACGTTGGAAGTGAGCGTAAACGGCGATGATTGCGGGAATGATCCTGTGGCATTTCCTGTGGAGATAGCGCTTGTTGTTAAGGATAGCAATGGAGCCGCGCTTAAAGGCGCATCTGTAGGCATCGCCGCGCTACCTTCAGACAACCACGGGCTGGCTTTGTGGTTCGATGGTGGTTTGACTGGAGATGACGGCAGCTTTACATACACCGTGGATGGAGTGGATGATGAACAGGCGGGCGGGTTGTTGCAAATACAGGTCGGAGCGCTTGTCAAAACCTGCAAATTGCCTTAATCTCTTTTAAGTTGAATGCAAATGAAGAATGAATTCAAACCCTGTGCAGTAAGGATCGGGTAGGATGACTAGAATCAAAAAGACGTTGATTTCTGTTTCGTGGGTGGCTTTTGCTGTTTTCTTGTCTTTCTCTATGTATTCGTGTGGCAGCGATGACGATAGCGGTCTGGTATCGGACGGTGACACGTCCGATGGTGATACCGATCAGACTGTTGACGGCGATGCCGAAGAAGTTCCAGTCTGCGACAGCGGTATCTACGAGGGGCAGTACCTGATCCCCGGTCCCGGAGAAGAAGGTTATGACGAAGCACTGGACGCCAAAGCCCGCAAGTTCGACCGTGCTTTTCACGCTTTCATCACGCCCGGACAAGGTCTTAATTGCAGCGCCTCGGTTCCGCTTGAGAACGAAGCGGAACGCGCACTTGTCGATGGCTTTGTAAACGATTACGACGGTTGGGATTTCTCAGAATACGCAGATGGCAAAACCGCCGATGATGTGGTCGTCAACGGTTGGCAGAAGGTCGCCGGCTTATATGGCGGCATGGGAATCTGCGCCGATGCCATGCGCTATGCGGTGTTGCGAGATCAGAACGTCGGCTGTGGAGAAATCGAAATTGCCCGCGAGATACTCAAGGCGGACATTGAAGCAATGCATATTGCTTTTACAATTGGCGGTGTCCCCGGTGTGGTTGTAAGAGGCATTATGCGCAAGGATGCCAAGAGTTCGGCACCCAACATTGAAACGACAGCTTTGTTCGACGAGCAGGGCAATCCGCTTCCTGAGGAAAAAAACAACGGTACATGGCGCGAGGATAATTCCGGCTTGTATCCGAACTATATCTGGGAAGACTCATGCAGCCGCGACATGATACTGGGCTGGGCCGCAGCTTCCGCTGTTGTTATGGAAGTTATTCGCGACGATCCCGGTTTTGAAGATGAGAAAAAAGAGCAGGTGCGTTCCGATGCCGCCGGAGTGGTCAAGATGATGCGCGTCGTGCGCGAGTTCGGTTATGACCTTGAATTGCTGGATGCGGACGGCAGAATCACTTATCACGGCTACCTGAACGAACACTCCACCGAGCGCAGCTTATATCTGGACAGTTTCAAGAACGGTTTCTACGCTTTGATGAGCCTCGGAATCGTCGG
>CAYTHG010000137.1:0-9339 GCA_964437525.1 uncultured Myxococcales bacterium
CTGTCTTCAGGCCATGCTATATCCAAAAGGGCTTCGTAGCTTTCTTGAGTACCGATGATTGCCACCATGTCTTTTGCTTTCAAGAGAAAGTCTGCTTGCGGGTTGGATTCCAGATTTTCATTTCGGATAACTCCCACTATCGAAGCGCCCGTCTTTTTGCGTATTTCCATTTCTCCTATGGATTTTTCTATCAAAAGGCTGTCGTCTTCAAGGTCCAACCATTGCAGGTCGAATTGTCGTTCGGCGGCTTGCATTTGGGTGAGTGTCTTGTATTCCTCGCTCTTTTCCCAGCCCGGGACCGAAAGCTCGTGGCGGAGCGATTCCGTGTATTTTTGTATTCTCGGCACCGGTATACGAAGATGCAGAAGCGCCTGACGCGTCAATTCCAGTCCAGTCTCGAAAGCGGGTGTAACGACTTCGGATACGTCAAGTTCCCTGAAGGATTCTATCAGGCCGGGGTCGGAGGCTTTGGCTACGATGTCCAAATGCGGGTTTAATCTGCGGGCGTTAGCTGCTATGGATTGAGCGACAACTATGCCCGGTGTGGTGATGATAAGCAGGCAGGCTTTGTCGATGTGGGCCGCTTCGAGAACGATTTCATGGCTGGCATCTCCATATACAATAGGTATTCCGGATTCTTTGGCCTTCTCTACTCTCAACTGGTCGAGTTCGATAATGACGAAGCTCAAGTCGAGATCCTTTAACGTTCTGGCTACCAGATAACCGACTTTGCCGCACCCGGCGATGATGACATGATTGCGCAGACCGGAGGCCGGGATGTTTTTTGTGTCCAGCGCTTCGTGCTTGAACCAGCGTTTTTTCAAGGCATACAGCCGTGAAGTCTGGCCGGAGATAATGGGAGTCAGAATCATCGTCAAAATGGCGATGGTCAGTACCAGTGAATACAAGTCGTTGCTTATGGAGCCTGTTTCCAATCCGACTCTCGCCAGCACGAAGGAGAATTCTCCGACCTGAAACAGACCGAGTCCTACGGCCAGAGGAACTACGTTGCCGTATTTAAAGATGCGGGCCAGTATTGAAAAGATAAGCCCTTTCCCGAGGCTGATCGCCACAACGAGAACCAGAATCTGGCCGATATTTTCGATCAGGAAGATCGGGTCGAGCAGCATTCCGACCGAGGCGAAGAACAAAAGCCCGAAAAGGTCGCGGACGGGAATGATATCGCTGAGCGCCTGATGTCCGTAATCCGATTCACTCAAAACCATTCCGGCGACAAAGGCGCCGAAAGCAAACGACAGCCCCACCAGATGGGTGACATAGCCCACGCCCAGGCCCATAGCGGTAATCGCCAGCAGGAAAAGCTCTCTTGATTCCAGCTTGGCAATTTGCGTCATGATGCCTGGAAGAATCTTTGTACCCAGAAGAATCATAAAGGCGAGGAAAACTATTGCCTTTATCGCAGCGTATCCGAGCGTCGGCAGGCCAACCGAAAGATCATTTAATTGTGGCAGGATTATCATTAAGGGGACAACCGCCAGATCCTGAACGATCAGGATTCCTATCATGACTTTGCTGGACAGCGTTCCCAGCCAGCCCTGATTCATGAGCGTTTTCAAAATAACCATCGTACTCGAAAGCGAAATAAGCGCTCCGAGCCAAATGGAAGATTTCCAGTCCCATCCCAGCAGTTGGCCGATGGCAAAGCCCATGGCGATTGTCAACAGGATTTGTATGGGCGCGCCTAGAAGCGCGATCTTCTTGACGGCCTTTAAGTCTTTTAGCGAGAACTCAAGACCTAAGGCGAACAGGAGCAGCGCCACGCCGATTTCCGCCAGCAATTCTATCTGGTGAGAATCGGAAACCGTCAAGCCTGCTGTGTGCGGTCCCAGGAGGATGCCGGTCAGGATGTAGCCGAGTATCAAAGGCTGTCCGAGCCTCTGCATGAGTATGCCGCTGAAAAACGCGGCTACCACCAGAATAATGATGTCTGCGGTTATTCCCATTTTGTAAACTTTCCCGCCCTTTTAGATTCCGGTTCAGGACTTGCCTTTGCGTGAGGATTAAACTCAAGTCAAAGGATGAATCCTTGCCGACCGATATAAACAATCTAATGGTTAATTGGGGCGGGGTCAATAGTTTGGGAGAGGGAGGCGGGAGATCCATTGTTTTTCATGGTTCTATCGGCAGGGGTGGATGAAGCTTTTTGTTGGGAATTGAAATAGGTCAAACAATCAGTATATTCAAGTCGTTACGTCATTGACTGTCATCCCTTTTACTTTGACAAGGCCTCATGCCTGTGTTATAAATCACGCTAAGTATAATCAGTATCCCGATGTGGGTATTTTGCAAGCCATAGGAGTTTAATATGCGCCTTAGCCAAGCGGCGTTGGATGTTTTGAGTCAAGCCTCGTTAGCGGCCAAGGGGGAGATAGATTTCTTTGCCCTTGTCCTCGATGCCGGTTTTGTGGTCGGCCTGGTTCTGGTCTCCCTGATTTTCCTGTCTGTCGCCAGTTGGGGAATCATCATTTACAAGTACGCCCAGATCCGCCGCGCCGAAAAGCAGTCGGTCGGATTCTTGCGCATATTCTGGGAAAGCCGCCGGCTGGATCAGATTTATGAGTCGTGCGGCGAGCTTGAAATCTCGCCCATCGCGCAGATGTTCAAGGCCGGGTACTCGGAGCTTTCCAAGGTGCGCCGCCGTGAGCAGAATGGCAACGCCGAGAATGTCTTTGCCGAGCTGGGTGAACTCGAAAGCATCGAGCGCGCCTTGACACGCACCGCCACCAGCCAGACAACCATACTTGAACAACTGATTCCGTTTCTGGCAACCACCGCTTCGGCAGCGCCTTTTATCGGTCTTTTCGGAACGGTCTGGGGCATCATGGAGTCTTTCCACGATATCGGTCAGGTGGGTAACGCTACACTGGCAACGGTTGCACCGGGTATCTCCGAGGCTTTGGTCGCCACCGCAACGGGACTGGCTGCGGCTATTCCGGCGGTTATCGGTTACAACTACTTCTTGCAGAAAATCCGCGTACTGGGTGCCGAGATGGATAACTTCTCCAGCGATTTCCTTAACATCGTCAAGCGGCATTTCTTCTAAGGAATAATATCGGCCTCGATTCGGTTTGAATATATGTGAAGGTCCATTTCTACGGATGACAAGATCCGGGTAAAAATGAGGTAAGTATGGCAGCGCCAAGCAACAAGGGACCGGGAAACTCGCTGGCGGAAATCAACGTCACGCCGCTGGTGGACGTTATGCTGGTCCTGCTGATTATCTTTATGGTGACGGCACCCATGATCGAACAGGGAGTCGATATCAATCTGCCCAACACCGAGACGGTCGAGATAGAATCGGATGAAGGCAAAAGCATCTTGACCATTCAACAGGATGGCACGATTCTTTTGGGGACGACGCCTGTAGCCATAGAAGAACTGGAAGAAAAGCTCAAGTTCAATAAGAAGATACAGGACGAACAGGAGCTGTACATTCACGCAGACGAAAATCTGCTTTACAAACGGGTGGTGCGCGTGATGGCAATTGCGCGCAAGGCAGGAGTAAGCAAGCTGGGAATGATTACCGAACCTTTGAACGCCGCTGCCGCCAAAGCGGAGCAGGCTGACAAAGGGAAGGGCAAGTAACGGAAAGCGATATGGTCGCCGCAACTGAAAATCATCAGACCAGTTATTACCTTGCGGAAGATCGCTACGATTGGGTTCCTTGGCTGGTGGTTTCTCTGTTTTTTCACTTCGCCATATTCGGAGCGGCTTGGTCTTACACGCGCTATCAGCATTCGAATACGCCTGTCATACGCCACGCAATCATGGTGGAGCCGGTTCGCTGGGCACCTGAAAAACGTAAAAAGTATTGGTTGCCAGTCAAAAATACGGTAAAAGCACAGGCAGTGGAAGAGGAGAAAATCAAGGTTTCCAAGACGGCTGAAAAGTCGCAGGAACTTTCTCCGGAAGAGGAAAAGAAGAAAAAAAAGGCTGAGGCAAAGAAGCGTCGCCAGCGAATGGCGCGGGCTCTTGCCAAGTTGCAGCAAGGTAAGACCACGCGCATAGACGGTTCGCCGGACGGGGTAGTCGGCGGTACCAGTTCGCGCACGATGGAGATTCTCGGCAGTGCCTATGCGAGCCAGCTAAGAGATATATTTCGTAACCGCTGGGAAGTGCCGGGAATTATACCCAAGGCAGAATTGAAGAGACTTAGCTGCAAGATTCTGGTAGAAATAGATCTTGCTGGCAACATTGTTTCGCACAGTCTGAAATCCGGTTCGGGAAACCGCATGTTCGATTCGTCGGCCATGCGCGCCGTCAAGATGACGCGCTCGGTTCCTTTGCCGGATGAACTCATTCGGGATGTCGTGATGAAACAGGGCATTCTGGTGAACTTTAGTCGGAAGGATTGAAGCACATGAGAAGTTCATGCTTCTTTATATTTTTATTGTCGGCTCTGCTGTTACCTGTAATCGCATCGGCGCAGTTGCAGGTCGATGTAGACTCGTCCTCGTTCCGCCAGTACCCGATTGCAGTCACGCCCTTCAAAAATCAGGGTGAAGTCGAGGACAAGTGGGGCTTTGACGAGCTTTCTTCGCAGGTGGTGACAAGAGACCTTGCCATCTCGGGCCTGTTCCAGATTCTCGACCCCAAGTCGTTTCTGGAAGACCCCAAAAAAGCCGGTGTGACAGAATCGACCGTAAATTTCACGCAGTGGCTGCAAATCGGAGCCGACGGGCTGGTCAAAGGTTCTTATGTCATCAGTGACAGCGAAATAACGGCGGAGTTGCACCTGTTCGATGTGGCGCTTGCTAGGGAAATATTGAAGAAAAGTTACAAAGTCCCGCGTCGCGATGCTCGTAAGCTTCTGCACAGGTTTTCAAATGATGTAGTCGAGTTCTTTACCAAGAAGCGCAGCATCTTTAGCACCAAAATCGTCACGGTGCGGCAGATAAACCGTATCAAGCAGATATACGTCATGGACTTTGACGGAGAAAACGGCTACGTGCTGGTGGACAATGCCAATATCAATTTGTTGCCTTCCTGGCATCCCGACGGCAAGCAGATTTTCTTCACTTCTTACATGGATGGTAATCCCGACCTTTTCCGTGTTCGGCTGTCGCGCAAGTCCAAGCCCATCAAGGTTTCAAGCTATCGCGGTCTGAATGTCGGAGCCGAAGTTTCGCCCAACGGCAAAAAGATAGCTCTGACGCTCTCCAAAGACGGCAATTCCGAGATTTATACAATAAACTCCGACGGCACGCAGGGCAGGCGCATCACTAACGCTTGGGGTATTGATTCTTCGCCGACCTGGGCTCCCGATTCCCGCCGTATCGCCTTTGTATCAGACCGCTCGGGTTCGCCGCAGATTTACATGGTCGATACTTCAATCGGAGCCACCACACGCCTTACTTTCCAGGGCTCCTACAATCAGTCGCCTTCGTGGTCGCCGGACTCCAACAAAGTCTGCTTCTCCGGGCGTGATGAGCTTTTGGGTTACGATCTTTTCTTAGTCGATGCCGAGACACGCGAAATCAAGCGCCTGACTCAGGATCAGGGCAAGAACGAAGACCCGGCCTGGTCACCGGATGGCCGCCATATCGTTTTTTCTTCCAATCGCACAGGCGAGCGTAAACTCTGGATAATGAACTCCGACGGTACCAACCAACGACAGATCTCTTTCCAGGCAGGATCGTTCTCAACGCCGTGTTGGTCGCCGACCTTTAAGGAGGTTGGCGAATGATGAGCAGGATTCTAAGCAGTATAAAACTTCTCACGCTTGCGGCGTTTATGCTGTGCCTGCTGTTTGCCTGTGCCGCCAAGCAGCCGATTTTAGAGCGTCAGGCTGCGGAGTTGGCTTTCAAGAACGCCGGACCCGCCGAAAAATGTGCCTGGGCCAAGTATCACACCGCCGACGAGATGCTTTCCAAGGCTTACAAGTACAACCAGGAACAGCAATACGAAGAATCCCGCCGTCATTTTGTGGTAGCTGAGCGTATCTCCAAGGACGCTTTGGCAGAGGCTAAGGCCAACAAAGATTGCATGGATGAGTACGAGGTGAAAAGCGAAGAAGCGCTAGAAGAGGGCGGGGGCGTGTCGGGAGTCGGTGTAGGTGAGGCTTCTGAAAAGGTCGAGTTAACCCGCGATTACGAACCTCCCTTGGTGCATTTCCGCTTCGACTCTGTTGAAATAATGTCCGAATATCACGATAATCTGCGCAATACAGCCGAGTGGATGCTGCGTTTCCCCAACGTCACAATCGTACTCGAAGGCCATTGCGACGAACGCGGGACAGGTGAGTACAATCTTCCATTGGGAGAGCAACGCGCCCGCGCTGTAAGGAAGTTTCTGATTGCCCTGGGTGTTCCCGGCGACCGTTTCGAGATCCTCTCCTTCGGTCACGAGCGCCCTTTGTCCGAGGCGGGCAATGAAGAGGCATGGAGTGTCAACCGCCGCGTGGAATTCCGCAAAGTCTGGTCTGAATAAATTACCGATACCGCGTTTCAATAATCATAATAATTAAGTGCCGGAGGGGCGTCGAGGTGTGATGCTATCTGACTCCCGTAGGGCGATAGAAGCACGGTTCTGTCTCGGGTTGTTCGCAGTACACCATTTTGAAAAACCTCTTGTCGTCCAGCCATTTCAGCTCGGGCCTTTGTGGCTTTTGTCCATTGTGCGGACCTATAGCAATAAGTTTTATTTTTTGCTTACAGATGTCTTCTGCAAACTCATTGGGGCTTTTATGATTTTTTACCAGGTGGATTGCGCGGCGGTCCAGGTTTTCCCCGAACAATGTATAGGGTAAGGGGACTTCCAGATATCCGATTTTTTCGCCGGATTTGCTGTGTTGCTCAATTACTGTATAAGTTTGTCCATAAGCCTTCAGGCGGTTTCTGTCTCTTACCTCGCTTGCTGCAAGGGTTGTTGTGGACAGTAAGATAAGCAGCAATAAGGGGGAGAGCGCCTTTAGGTGTCTCAGGTTGGTATCGGAGGCGTGTGCCTTGCGCAAGTACAGAATTGCGAGCATTAACAGGATGAAGATGGTCATTCCAAGTGCAAGAAATCCCGAGCGCTCAAGCACTAGAACTCCCGATAGGCCCACCGCTGCCAATGCTGCGAGTGGACCGCGCGAGAATTCGTAAGCTCCACGAGCTGCAAGTGCTGCCGCCAATGCGAAGAAGGCGAAAGTGTAGCGCAGAGTCGAACCTACCCAAGGACTGATACGCCAGCCGTTGGAGCCGTTGTCCCCGGAATAGGGTGTCCACCAGTATAAAATCCAGCAGACGAGCATCAGGGTTATGATCTCCAAAATGCCTGAGCGCGTGTTTTTAGCTCCGCGTTTTACAATAACGATAAGGAGCGAAAAAACACCCAGACTCACGAATATCAAAGGTAGCTGAAAATGCGACGCAATACCGTGGGCGAATGTGTACCAGTCTGCAAATTCGCCGTATCGGAAAACGTGTGCCAATGTCGTTTTGTAAATGAAGGAAGTATCCACCACTCCATCGAACAATGTTCTGTCCAGAAGCTTGATTTTGACTGCGCCTAGAGGATTGCCGTAGGCGATTGTGTTTCGTATGTACCAGAATCCAGCCGTGAACACCGACAGGAAAAACGCCAAAAGCAGCGCGGGTCTGGACCTGAAAGAGTCCGAATAAAACTCCAATGTTTGCTGGCGTCTTGCAAAGCGCAGTATTTCTTTTATCAGCAAGAACGCAAACGGCAAGGCGGCATAAACCGGTCCCGAGCTTTTGATTCCTGCTAAATAAGCTAAGGACAGTAATGCGAAAACCAGCTTTCCCCGTGAGCGGCTGAGGTGGAAATCGTAGACAAAGAAAAATCCTGCCACGAAAAACGCCGCAAAAGGCAGGTCTATGTGCATGGTGTTGGTGTGGTCGAATATGACTGGATACATGCCCACAAGGGACGCCGCTACCATTGAGTGAAGCTGGTCTGCTCCCATGCGCATGGCCAGCAGGTAAACGGAAAGCAGCAGGATTGCCAGGGCGATCAGGTTGGGCAGGCAAACCAGAATGTCGTTATTGAAAGGCAAGACAAAGAGCGCTGCAAGCATTTCCCAGTTGTAGGGATAGCCGTCATAAAGAGGATAAACATGGGGCATTTGCAGGGAGGATGAGCTTATCCAGCTTGCGATTGCAGGCAGGTGGTAAATCAGTGAATCGCTGTTGACAATGGGCTCGGTTGCCATTCTCCACAGCATTACAAAAAAGACGGAAAGCAGGCCGCAAAATATCAGTAGTTTTTCGGATTCCCAGTTAGTCAGCATCTCGCGTAAGCGAAAGATCAGGCAGTAGTTGGGTTGTGTGTGAACTTTTTTCGATACAAACAGGCCGCCTGTCAATAGGATCAATTCCACCGCCAGAAGTTCGGCTAGCCCCAAGTGTCCGATAAGTGAAAGCGTGATTGCAATTGCGCTTTGAATAACGCACCAGATCAGCAACAGCCGCAGGATTTCTTCGGCAGGGGAGAAGGCTTGCTTGCGGGAACGAAATTGAAAGAGCAGGGCAGATGCCAGCGGTAAAGGTGCCGCAAGGATTATCGCCAAAGCCAGAATCGAGAATATGTGGGCTGCGAATAGCATTTACGCTCCCATAATCTGGTTGATTTCCATTAATTCTTTTTCATTATAGCACAAGAATCGCTGTTGTCGGTCTGTCTGGATTGCTTTATTGTAATTGAAAAAAGACAATAAAAAAGGGAGGCCGAAGCCTCCCTTTTAATCAAAAGATTTTCTCGATCAATCCGGGATGCAAAGTCCTTCGACACCCCAGGCCAGCAGGTCACAGTGGAATCCGAAGCAGCAGGGCGGCATCAGCAAGCCGCACACGTATGGATTCTGGCAATCGCATATGAAGCAGTTCGGGGCGGAATCTGCATCACAGCATTGATTCTGCGGGCAGGCCGGGCAGTTGAGTACGCATTGGTTGTATGCAGGATCGCAAATGTATCCCGGATTACAGGGGCCGCCGCAGTCGCCGGCACCGTCGCCGACAACACAATGACCTTCGTCGTTGCAGCTCAGACCTGAGATGCAGTTGTCATCGTCGTTACATAAAGCTTCGCAGCAACCGCTGTTTTGGGTCGCAGGAATATTGCAGTAATAGCCTACTCCGTTGTTGCATTCCATGTTGGAATTGCAGATTTCGCAGGTGGGATCTTTGAGGACGCACTTGCCGTATGTGTCCACTTCGTTCGGGTCTTCGATGCATTTATATTGTTCAGGGCATCGTTCGCCATCCTCGAAACAATATTTGCTACAAAGACCACCCTCGGCTTCGACAATGTTGCCTTCTTCGTCAACTACGTTTTGCTTGTCGCAGTATTCGCTGGTTTCACAGTCGCCGATGGAT
Source organism: uncultured Myxococcales bacterium (assembly GCA_964437525.1). Lineage (GTDB taxonomy): Bacteria > Myxococcota_A > SURF-8 > SURF-8 > SURF-8 > JAKQSH01. Next base: position 9,339 of record CAYTHG010000137.1, read on the forward strand.
T
>CAYTHG010000138.1:0-9330 GCA_964437525.1 uncultured Myxococcales bacterium
CCTGCTCTTTCAGTTTCATGAGCTTGCTGCAAGGAACCTTGGTCAGGCGTTTCTGGAGCAGGTCTTTGGATTCGCCTTTTTTGCGTTCCAGTTTAGCTGCCAGAGCTTTTACCAATTCTTCCTTGGAACCGAAATTGTCCCTTACCATCTGGAGAGGGGTTTTTTTGCTGCCTGTTTTTGCCATGTCACTACTCCTTCTGTAGATCGAGTTGTGCGCCTATTCCGGGCGCTCTCCATCATGTGTTTTTACCAAAATTACCGTAATATTGTCGTCCCCGCCTCTCTGGTTGGCCAGATTGACGAGAAATTCCAAAGCAGTTTCTTCTTCTTTCATGCTGACTATATCGCGTATTTCCTTGTCCGTCACGAAGTTGGTCAGACCGTCCGAGCACAAAAGAAAATGTTCGCCATTTTTCCATTTTACCGACTCGCAGTCAACATCAATATCGGCCTCAAAGCCTATCGAGCGCGTAATTATGTTTTTCAAAGAAGAGCGCTCCGCTTCTTCTTTAGTTATCAACCCGGCTTCGACCTGTTCCTGCACCAAGCTGTGGTCTGTTGTCAACTGGGTTATGTTGCCGCTCGAAATCTTATAAATGCGGCTGTCTCCGACATGCGCCAGATAGCCTTTGCCATCTGCAAAAAACATGGCGGAGGTGGTGGTACCCATACCTTTTAGAGTGGTATCGTCCACGGATTTCTCTAAAATCTCCGAACTTGCCATCCTGAGCGCACGAGTCAGCAATTGAATTGCCGGATCGGAGGTGCCGTCCGAAAACATCATGCGCGTTTTGCCACGGGCCTCTTCGTTTTCCGTTCCCACACTATTGCCGATTTCCTGTTCGATAACGGAAACAGCCGTGGCGCTTGCCATCTCTCCTGCCGTATGACCGCCCATCCCGTCGGCAACAACATACAGTTGCAGGGCATCGTCTGTCAGGTAGCTGTCTTCGTTGTGGTCGCGCTTCATTCCGACATGCGTGACCGCCCAGGATTTGCAATACATATAAATTCTCTTTCTCAATCGAAAAAGGTATCACTCTTGCAGAGGTTTCTTACCAGATTCGGACAGTTAACGCAATTACAACTTCAATATTTACTCAATATTTTCAAGTAAATCGTTTTATATTGAATTCATATTCACAGCATGATAGACTCGCGAATTGAGGAAATGAAGAAAATTCTCCATCAATTGGGGGAGATAGAATGCATATAGATCTGTTCACTTCTCCGCAGATCAACCTGTCAGGCTGGCATTTTGATACAGATGTCGAGTTGCGCCCTTTAGAAGATTTGATGGCCATAGACAAGCTTTCACGTCCGGCGGTTATTGTCGGAACTGCCGAAGAGCTGTCCCAGATCTCTCCAAAGCATATAGACAGAATAAAAGATCGCGGTCTAAGAATCATTATCACCGGCACTCGTCCCGGCGTCCAGATGCCGCGTTTCCCAAAAGAGTTGGTTCACAGCACTCTGCCCGAACTTGCCAAACGAGAGGAACAGCGGCTGCTGTTGTCCTTTATCAACAACTCTCTGGAGTTGCTGCTTTTGCATGAGCACAGCCGGCTTACCAAACATGACCTTGAAGAACTGACCTGGATAGGCGTTCTTTTATCTTCGCAAAAAGACACCGACGAACTTTTGGAATTGATTTTGTCCAAGGCACGCGAAATCACCAACTGCGACGCAGGTTCTCTGTATCTGGTCGAGCAGCAGGACGATGTCAGAAAACTGCGTTTCAAGATGCTGCAAAACGATTCGATTCCCCTTGAGTTGAACGAATTTCTGATGCCCTTAGACGAATGGTCGCTGGCCGGTTACGCAGCCATCACAGGTGAAAACCTGATTATCAACAATTCCTACGACATAGACCCGGAAGCGCCGTATTCCCACAATCGCTGGATAGACAAGCAGAACAACTATCGCACCATCACCATGCTGGCGGTTCCGCTCAAAAATCTCAAAGACGAGGTAGTCGGCGTTTTGCAGCTTATCAACCGCAAGCGCGACTTCAATACACTTTTGACCAACCCCTTGACGGCACTTTTGGAAGTGATTCCCTTCGATGATAGATCCATAAATCTTGTCAGTTCGCTGGCTTCGCAAGCTGCCGTGACCCTAGAGAAAAACATGCTGTACGAATCCATACAGGATCTTTTCAAAGGTTTTGTGCAGGCTTCGGTAACGGCCATCGAATCCCGAGATCCGACCACCTCGGGGCATTCGCAGCGTGTATCCGAATTGACGGTCGCTTTAGCCGAGGAAGTCAATAAAGTCGAAGAAGGCGTTCTGGCGGAGTTCAATTTTTCGAAGGAAAAACTGATCGAAATCCGCTATGCCGGTCTTTTGCACGATTTTGGCAAAGTCGGCGTGCCTGAAGATATTCTGACCAAAGAAAAGAAGCTGTATCCCGAAGAAGCCGCCGTAATCAAGGGGCGTGCCGAGAGCATATCCAAATCGCTTGAGATAGAGAAGCTCAAGGCTTTGAATGCCCTGATGGAAAAAGGCAAGGCGGAATATGAAGCTCAAAAGGGAGGCATAGCCGAAAAATCTGACAAGCTCATCGAGCGCCTGCAAGACGACATAGAGTTCATCTGGCAGGCCAATGTGCCGCGCATTTTAGAAGGTGATTCGCAGCAGCGACTTAAGGATATTGCCGCTTTCGATTACCTGCCGGAAAACTATGTAGAACGTCGGTTGATAAATGAAAAAGAAGCGGAAACACTCAATATTCAGCGCGGCAACCTTAACTGGGAAGAAATCCAGCAAATCCGCAAGCACTCGACCTTCAGTCACGATTTCTTAAAAGAAATTCCCTGGACCAGCGAACTGAAAGGGGTACCGGAAATCGCCTATTCTCACCACGAATTTACAGACCGGACTGGCTACCCGCGCAAGCTCAACTACGATGAAATCTCCATTCAGGCCCGCATGATGACAATCGCCGATATCTTCGATGCCTTGACCGCCTCGGATCGCCCGTACAAAAAAGCCGCGCCGTGTTCGGTGGCTCTGCGCATACTTGGCAGTATGGCTGAGGAAGGTAAACTAGACAAAAACTTGCTGGAGCTTTTTAAAAGCACAGAGGTTTACAAGGTAGTCGGACAGGCACTCGACAAACCGTCCTGAGCCAATAACCACAAGGAGTGAATTGATGGAGCGAGCTTTCTTTTGTGCCAAGCTGGAGGAAGGTATGTTCGTGCGCCGTGCAGGAAATCCGCAGGCTAAACAGACGCTTTTGTGGATACACGGCCTGGGAGAATCGGGATTGTGTTTTGAAAATATAGCCCGACACGAAAAACTAAGCGCATTTTATCACATCATCCCCGACATGCCCGGCTACGGTCGCAGCTTCAATCAGGATAAAGTTCTCTCGATTGAAGAGACCGTTACTTATTTATCCGACTGGCTTTCCGCTTGCGAAACGCCGCCGGTGGTTTTGATCGGGCATTCGCTGGGCGGAGTGATAGGACAGCTTTTGTGCGAAAAGCATCCCGAGCAGGTTGAGCGCTTTGTAAATATCGAAGGCAATATTTCCTTGGGTGATTGTAGCTATTCAAAGAAGGCCAAAGGTGTTGGTCTTGAAGAATTCAAGCGCGTAACCTTTCCCAAAATGCTGGATGAATTCTACTTGTCCGGTTGCGATTGCAGGCAATCTTCCGGTGAGGCTCTGCGCGGTTATTATACCAGTTGCAGGCTATGCGATATAGACACTTTCTACAGGCACTCCAGGGAATTGACCGATATTTCGGAGACGGGAAAACTGGCAGAGAGACTGGCGAATCTTAAAGACAAAAAACCCGTATACATACACGGAACCAAAGATGGTGTCTGCCAGCGCAGTCTGGAGCTTTTGAATGCAGCCGGAGTGAAGCCTTTTTCCATTACCGACGATGACAGTCGGCGCTCTTTTGTCTATTCCGGCCACTGGCCTTTCATCGACCAGCCCGACAAATTCGCCCAAACGCTTGCACAACTTTTGAAGAGCTGAAAAGGTCTGAGCTTATTGACAAACCTTTAATTTTGAAGATATTGACAAACAGTAGAAAATTGTCATTCCCGCGAAGGTGGGAATCCATAATTATATCAACAGTATGGGCACACGCCTGCGCGGGTGTGACATGAGTTTGAGAAATCTTTTTCAATCAATAGTGCTTTGTCAGCAATAAAAAAGGGGCACGAAATTTCGTGCCCCTTTTTTATATAGATTTTTCAAGGAAGGGAAATCTCCCTCCTTTTAGTTCTCAATCTTCTTTTCTATGGTCTCGATCTTCATCAACTGCTTGAGCGGCAACTCGTCGGAAGTCGGCAGCAGGACGATTTCGATGCGGCGGTTTTTCTCGCGGCCTTCTTTAGTGCGGTTGTCTGCCACCGGGCTGTACTCGGCGTATGCTGCAAACGAAAGATTAGACTCGTCCACTCCGGTTTTGATCAACAGGTCCAGAACCGAGCGGGCGCGAGCGTCGGACAGTGTCCAGTTGGGGTTGACGCGCGATTTGCCGCGCTGGTTGTCGGTGTGTCCTGCAACCTGGAACTTGCGGCCTTCTATGGTTCCAAGTACTTCGGCCACTTCTTTGATGGCTTCGCGTCCCTTTTTGGAAAGGCGCGATTTGCCAACTCTGAAGAGCACGTTGGAGGGAAGCTGGATAACCATGCGGCCATCGTTGACGCCGATGGAAAGCTTGCCGCTCTTAATCAGCGCTTCGAATTTGGCCAGCAGTTCATCCATGGCTTTCTGGCGCATCTCGTTGGATTTCTTGATTTTCGCCAGCAGGGCTTTCAGCGTTGTGTAGTCGTTGGCCAGAGCCTGCTTCTCGCTCTGGGTCTGCTCGTGGACTTCGCCTAAAGCCTGCAACGCTTCCTGTGTCTCGGCTGCATTGTTCTGGCAAACGCCCAGTTTCTCGGAGCAGTCTTGCAGGTCGCCCTTGCAGGTCTGCCAGGAAGAGCGGCTCATCTTGAGATTGTTCTCGGATTTGTTATACAAAGATTTTTTTACGCAGCCAGTGGTCAAAAGCATTCCGATGGCCAACAGCAATATAAATGTTTTGAGTTTCATGTTCATTCTCCCCAATTGGTAGTCTCGTTTAAAAATTCCCGGGATTTGATGCAAGGTTAATACATGAAACTCCGAAAATCAAATTTGTACAGAGACAATGGAGCAATATGCACGAAAAAACCGGGCAGATATTCTGCCCGGTAAGGTTTATCCTTGATTATCAGGTGAATGAAAACAAAAACTATGGTTCATCTCCCTACTTTTTCATCATCACGTAGGTTTCGACTTCCAGCTTGATCTTGATTTTGTCGCCCACCAGCGACACGCCTTCGATCAGTTTGTTGAATTTCAAACCGAAGTCCTGACGGTTGATCTTACCCTCAAGGCTGTAACCGGCGCGCATAGTCGGTCCCTGTCCGAAGTCGGCCTTGCGCGGACCCAAAAACTCGCCCTTGAAAATCACTTCCTTGGTGACGCCTTTGATTGTCAAATGCGTTACTGCGGTGATTTCGTTGCCTTCGTACTTGATGGATTTGGTAATCAGTTTGGCCTCTGGGAATTTTGCGGCATCGAAGAAATCGGGCGCTTTCAAGTGATCGTCGCGCTTGACTATGCCCGTATCAATGGATGCAATACCGACCGTGCCTTCAAAATACGATGCCTTGCCAGTCTTTTCATCGGCCTTGATAGCGTAGGTATATTTACCGAAATTGCCGTCAACCGACGATATGCCCAGATGCTTTACAGAAAACCCTATGCTGCTGTGAGCAGGATCGACCTGCCAATCTTCAGCTTCAGCAAGTCCCATAAACGCAAAAGAAAATACAAAAACAAATACAAACGACCATAAGCTTGTCCTCTTCATGGTGAACCTCCCAGGTATTAAAATTCAATTGATTATTTGATATGAATGTAAGCTGCCCTTCATATCCCCTACCTTCATAATTGATACGATTGCTGGAATTGCAAGGGGATAACTTAAATGAGTGCGTTTGGAGACAACTAAGATCACTCTCAAAATCAATTGCTTATATTTGGGTAAAAATAGTAAACTTAATCTTCAATTAACAAAACTTCAATCACATGTGGGGTTTGATTGATGATAACTTTTCAAAATGCCGATACCGAATTTGACAGGTTGAATGATCGCCAGCATCAGATTCTGGATGAAATTCTGGACGGTCTGCCTATCATGGATGAAAATGCCCTTATTGAAAAAGGACAGAGCCTGAACGCCCCGGAGCTTTCCGGGCGCGAAATGTTCTTTCGTTTGACCGAAGGCAATGTCGCCGCCAATTACGGTGAGCGTGTGCTGTTTCATTATGAACCCGGCGATCTGGTAGGAGTCGAGTCCATGCTGGGGACTGCGGTCACAAGTTCGCAATTGGAACTTGCGGTGCGTGCCGATATTTACGACAAAGAAAAAATTCTGAAGAAAATACGCAAGGACGCCTCGCGTAATGAACTCTTGTGGGAATACTTTGCCGTTTGCGGTTCCATGTTGCAGGTGCTTTTAGCCAACAGCATGAAAGCTTCCCATCGCCCCAATTTTCAGCTAAAGCAGATTCCGGCGGGAACCGCCATCATCAAACAGGGGGCGACGGACACCGATGTATACTCCCTTGTTTCTGGTTGCGCCGATGTGCTGGTCAATGCAAAAAAAGTGGGAGAGATACACGAAGACGAAGTCTTCGGCGAGATGAGCCGCTTGACCGGCGAACCGCGTTCGGCGACTGTGCTTGCAGCCTGTGACTGCGAAGTGATGGTTTTCGGCGGTAATGATTTTTCAAGTCTTGCCGAAAACAATCCGGCGGCCTTGATGGATATAGCCCGCAGTCTTTCGGAGCGTCTCAGGCATGTCAATCAGGAGGCCACAGACAGAAAGTAAGCGATCTTTGAGTTGGATAAGCACTCCGTCAAGACCGTGAGTTCCCCGGTATTATTCTCGGTGTTGCACTTGCCAAGTGCATGATTAATGGTAATATTGGTTTTCAAAGTGGAATCAAGTAAATCACTGAGTATGGATTTTGTACCAATACATTTATTGATGAAAGGGAATTAACATGAAAAAATTGAGTCTGTTGATTGTAATTATTGCCTTCAGTTTAGCTTTTGGATCGCTGGCCCACGCCAATAAAATTATCAAAGTCAAAGGTATAAGTGCTCTTGACGGCGATACGTTTACAATTCTGGAAGGCAAGTCTAAAAAGAAAGTCAGCCTCTTCGGTGTCGATGCCCCGGAAAAAGGCCAAGACTATTATGCCCAAGCCAAGAAATTCACGGACAAAATGATTAAGGGTAAAAAACTGACAATCGAGTATCAGAAAAAAGGCCCCAAGGGAGAGATCATCGGTATCGTGAAAGTCGGAGACAAAAACCTCGGACGCGAACTGGTTGTCAAGGGAATGGCCTGGTACAACAAGAAACAGGATCCGAAAAACAAGAAAATGGCCGAATTGATGGCAGCCGCCAAGAAAGCCAAACGCGGCCTGTGGAAGGGACCCATGGCTCCCTGGGATTATCGCGCTAAAATATTCAAGAAATAAGAACGATTCTGTCGTATCTCTAGCGGGCGCGGTTTTATGCCGCGCCCGTTTTTTATTGCGGTAAGAAGGTAGCAATTGGTATTTTTCCATTCATCGATTGCGATATCGTGGCCGATCCTTCAAAGTGGGGTGAGTAAGTTTTAATAAGTACCGGATCGATTATTGACCCTGCAGTACGTTCTTAGTTCTGCGGGGTTTTTTAATGGAAACTTTTACCGGCAAAGGAGAACTCTCATGGTTGTCGGAGCGATAAAAATCACGCTTATGCTGTATGCCTGTCGGAGCCTCAAGGAAAAACGCTCGTATGTAAAAAAGGCTCTGGCCAGAATCCGCAAGCGTTTTGAGGTAAGCTGCGCCGAAGTAGGCGAGAACGAAAAGTGGCAGCTTACACAGCTTGGATTTGCAATAACATCCAACTCCGAGACAGTTTGCGAACGTGTTTTGGATGGCATAATCAAAGAGCTTGAGGCTTCTCATGAATCCGAAGCAACCCGAATCGAACGGGATTATTTGTATCTGTGAGTCAAAAGCGTCCCGCTTTGGCTTTGTTTAGAAAACATTTTCGGTTAAAATTTCCATAGGGTGGTTTTGGACAGTTCTGAATAACGGCTTGGAAACACACAGGGGAGGTTTCCATGGACAAGAAGATTTCTTACGTCCTGATTTTTGCATTTGGCCTGATCACCGGCTACTTGTGTTTTTCTGAAGAAATAAATTTTCAGACTGATGAATCGATTCAGGATACAAATATCGCCTCGTCGGGTTTAGCCGCTGCATCTGGAAAACATTACCAAAATACAAATTCAAAAACAAAACAAGCTGCAAAAAAGCTGGAAGCGGCAAAGGGAAGCGTTGAAACAATTGAAGGCAGGAGCGCCGCCGAAGTGAATCTCGCCTTGGAACTTATGGAAGAATTGAACGAAGCCCGAAGCAGGATCGCGGAACTTGAAGATGAAAACCGGGACTTGAAGCGGGAACTGGGTTATGCCGCCGAAGAAAAGGCCGAGATTCAGGGACAGCCTGTCTCCTGGTCCGAGCAGACTCCGCAGCGTTTCGAGAAACAGGAATTATTGGGTGCGCTTAAAGCCGGGCTTTTAGAAGCCGGATTGGAAGGTACCGTAACCGATGTGGATTGCGTTGAATTTCCCTGTGTCATAGCAGGAAAACTTGAAGGCGAAATCGGCCCTGATGTGTTTAAGAAACTGATGGATACCAAGGCGCTCCTTGATTACACCCACGACCAGAAATCGACCAGCATGTCCTCCAGCCACAGCCGCGATAAAAGCGGCCATGAGCAACTGGATAACATCTTCGGATTAAGCTTTTACGAAAAAAGCGACAAAGACAACTCCGACGACAATATCTCCCGCCGTGCCGCCTGGCGCATCAGACAACTGGTCGATGCCATTCCTAAGTAGGGCGAGATTCAAAACCTAATGCCCGCTTGACGAAAACCCGGCAAAGGTCTAAATTCGTTATCAAAGTAAAACTTGGAGAGTAGCCGTGCCTTTTTTCTGGGATTCCGTTAAAGAAAAACTTTTCAGATTCGAGCATGACACCTTGGTTTCGGCTTCTGCCGGAACTGGCAAAACCGCCGCGCTGGTAGAGCTTTACATGCGCATATTGAAAGCTCAAACGGCTTTGGGCGAAGGTATCGGACCTGACAACATACTGGCGATCACCTTTACCAACAAGGCCGCTACAGAGATGAAAGAACGCCTGCGCGAACGTCTTTTGCAGGAGAAAAACGAAAATTCCGACGATGCGGAAAGCGCCCGTCTTTTAGAG
>CAYTHG010000139.1:0-9330 GCA_964437525.1 uncultured Myxococcales bacterium
GCTGTTTCCGCGTTGATCTTGTCGCCCAGTAAAGCCAACTCAAGAGCGCGCCGAGTTCCTGCAATACGCGGAAGATTATAACTGCCGCTCCCATCAGGACTTGCACCAATTGCGGAATAGGAAAACCTGTAGATCGAATTCGTGGTAGCGATTGCCAGATCACAAGCCATCATAAAGGACATGCCGGCACCCGCAGCCGCGCCTTCGACGCTAGCAATGACCGGTTTTTGCATGCGCTGCAATTGAAGCATCATCGGATGCAACGAATGCACTCGGCGTTCGAAATAGACTTTTCGCTGTTCCGGTGGCATGGGCACAATATCCTTGGCAAAGGACTTCACATCTCCTCCGGCCATGAAGTTGCCGCCCGCTCCCTTGAGCACAACACAGCGCACTTTCGGGTCGTTTTCGATTTTGTCGACCGCATCGAACATCGCGTGACGCATATCCAACGACAGAGCATTGAGCACTTCGGGACGGTTCATCGTGAGCGTCGTAATGCCATCCTGATGGTCAACGAGCAGGTCAAGGTAGTCGGGCGCGTGCCGAACCTCGACGAACTCAAAAAGCTTATCGGCGGATAGGAATGAAGATGAAACGTTTTGTATTGTTTGTGTCGATATTTGCAATGATGTCGCTTTTGCTGGTCAGTATTTCGTGTCAGAGTGAGGGCGCAACACAAAAGGCAGATGTATCAAAAGCTGTAGCTACCCAAAAGCTTGATAAGGACGCAAAAAATAACGCCTCTGACAAAAGCGGAGAAAAGCTCGCAGCCGCAACCGCAGCCGCCAGACTGAGTGAAACGCCGGACAAGGTCGTGGTTTATTATTTCCACGGCGACTTCCGCTGCCCGACCTGTACCAAAATGCAGGAATTGAGCGAGCAGGCCATAAAGGGCGCTTTCGCAACCCAGCTCGCATCCGGCAAGCTTGAGTTCAAAGAGGTCAATACCGATCATGCCGAAAACGCACATTTTAAAAAAGATTACGAGCTGTACACCAAATCGCTGGTGATGGTCGCCTATAAAGACGGCAAGCAACTGGCCTGGAAAAACTGCGAGAAAATCTGGGAACTGGTGCGCAACCCGGTCGGCTTTATCTCTTATGTCCAAGACGAGATCCGCTCTTATCTGGGAGAGTAGGCAAGATGGAAATTCTTCTGATAGCCTCTTTAAGCGCGGCCTGGCTTGGAATACTGACATCCATCAGTCCGTGCCCGCTGGCAACTAACATCGCCGCCATTTCCTTTATAGGCAAGCGCGTCTCAAGACCCCGTTCCGTGCTTTTTGCCGGCTTGCTTTATACATTGGGGCGAATGCTGGCCTACGTCGCACTGGCCTTCGTGATTACCTTCGGTCTGGGCGGCATTCCTGCCGTCGCCAATTTTTTACAGGACAACATGAACTTCATGTTGGGGCCGATCTTGCTTGTGGTCGGTGTTTTGCTGCTGGAGTTGATTTCGATTCCATCCTTCGGCGGCGGCCCAAGCGAGCGTTTTCAATCTCTGGCAAAGCGTAGCGGACTTGCAGGAGCGGCCCTTTTAGGCGTGGTCTTCGCACTTTCTTTCTGTCCTGTTTCTGCCGCGCTGTACTTCGGCAGCCTGATTCCGCTAGCGCTCAAGCATCAGTCGAGCGTTCTGCTGCCTGCTCTTTACGGCATAGGCACGGCGCTGCCGGTGGTGGTTTTCGCTTTTATTCTGGCATATGGCGCAAACAAACTCGGGCGCGCCTTCGACTTTGTGACAAAGGCGGAAGTCTGGCTGCGCAAAGGCACGGGCGCTTTGTTTATGGCTGTCGGCCTTTATTATATTTATGTGTACTGGCTTTGAGGCTGAAAATTGTCATTCCCGCGCAGGCGGGAATCCATTGAGAAATTCACGCTGGATCCCCGCCTGCGCGGGGATGACGGAAGCTTATATCTCTCGTTTTTGAAAGAGTTGACTTTGTCAGCAATCACTCGACCGTAAAACTTCCTTCCAGAATGTCGTCGCCTTCCCTCATCACGGCGACACCGCCTTCATCATCATCAAAACTCAACAGCAGCCACCTGCCGGAAGTGTCGTCGTCTGTCGCTACAAGTACGTTTCGGACAGCGTAGCCCGAGAGCGATTCACCGGAACCGCCCGCCAGCAGCGAGGCTTCGATATAGTCTACACTCAGATCGTAGTTGTAGTGGGTCCCATCGAGATTGAGGTCTATAGAGGTACCGTTCATCTGATCCAGTCCCAGCCCTGTACAACGCTGCGAAACCTTCTTGCCGCCAAATTGTGCCTGCACGTCGTTGCCGTTGATGGTGTAATCGACAGTGCCGTCAAGCAGCAGGTCGTTCTGCATGGTGGCTTTGTAAGCGAAGGAGAAGTTTTCGGACGAATACGAAAACTGCATCTGGTTTTGTTTCATTGAGCCGAAAATCTCTACAGGTATGATTACATTTTTATTCTCGTCGTCTGTGTTGGCATAGGCTACCAGACCGTAGATTTCTTCGCCTACCTGCCTGATATCCGCTATCTGCAAGGTGTTGAGCTTGGGTATGGTTTCGTGCTCGACGCTCAAAAGCCACAGTCCGTCTATGTCTTTGCTTTCTTTTTCAAGGCAGATCTCGGCGTTTTTATACGGACGCAGGGGAAGAATGAAGACTTTGGAATTCATAGCCAAAAGCGAATACTCTGAATCGAAAACATAAACCCTGCATAAAACCTCCAGGGCATCTTCGCCCAAAGGCAGAGTGTCGGGAATGACCATGCCCTGCGGGTTGCCCTCGTTCGGCATGGCGAAATCGAAACTGAAATTTCCTCCGAGATAATCGTTCAACTCAGTTTGCAGGATGATCTCTTCTTCGTTGATCCAGTACTCGGCGTTGTTGCGCTCGTCCATAAAGCTCAGGGAGACATCCATATAAGCGATAACGTCGCCTTCTATCTGCGGCATATCAAAAGAACCGCTGATTGAAAACAACTCGCCGGGTGCTATCGATGTCTTATTCAGGGACACGCCTGATAGATCCGGCTTGTATTCGTCGGCGCCGCCTTCGAGCTTGTATTCGTGGAAAAGCGACTCGCCGCCCGTAGCGCGCCAGAGGCCGTCTTCTTCTAAAACCAGATAACCCTTGCCCTTGAGCGTTCCTGAGAATGCCAGTTCGTTTTCGAGATCGTCGTGGGCCGAGATGGTGCCTTTGATTTCGTTCTGGGTCGTAACTGTGGCTTGTGTTCCTTGGATATCTACTTCGAGCGTGAGGGTGTAGTTATCAAACTGCATCCAGGGATTGTCGGCCAGATCAGAAAGTTCTTTTGCAATCTGGCCTTCCTTGTCCAGTCCCGCTCGCAGGTAGTCGTCGGAAAAATGCACGAAGGTCTTTTCCTGCATAGCTTCGACACTGCGGGCCATGCGACCGGCCGTCATTTCTTCGACTATGGCTTTCACGATATCTTCGTTGGTGGGTTCACTATCCATATCGCCTTGCTCCGCACCGTCAGAATCGCCATCGGCGGCCTTATCGGAATCGCCATCGGCAGGCAGTGTTTCCTCGCTTGTTTCCGAACAGAAACAGAGCGGCAAGGAAAGAGCCAGAACGATTACAAACAGCAGACCTTTTCGGAAAACATTCATAACAGTCCTCCTGTCCGATTGTGCGGAACTCTCTGGCAATCGAGTTTAGTACGCAAAAGCAGAAGACTCAAATCCATCCCCCGCCCGAAAATCAAAATACAACCTAGGGTGCTGTCGTGCTTGCCAGCATAATCGATGTTGTTCCATCTTGGCCGTTGTAGCTGGTAAAAGCGATGTACACTTCGGAGTTGGGATCGACGAACATTGATAGCTCGCGGCTGACATCCAATCCGTTGTGTATGACTTTGTGCCCCCATATACCTCCCACTCTTCGTGCATACATCAAACTCGCGTCGTTCCAGTAGACAACGTGCAGCAATCCTGCATCATCGACTTCAATCTGAACCGGAGCGTCAATATCTATCTCCGTGTCTATTACCTCGAAGCTCCAGGAGCTGGCACCGTAGTTGGCGTATTTGAGTTCCCTTTTTTCGTTGTCGATGTAGCACAGATACTTCTTGCCATCTGCATCCACATCGATGCTGCTTCTGATTCCTGTTTCATCGATTTGATCGACCGGCTCACTGCTCCAGGCCGTGCCGCTGTATTCTGCCAGCCATAAATCAATTTCGTTGTTCAGCAGTTCATGTGCCACCAGAACATGATTGTTGATAGTGAAGGCAAAAGAGAAATACTCGCTGGAAACATCGGCGCCGGGGATAGTGCTTGTTTGAAAAGAATCGTTTGTGTTGCTTGTGTAATACAGCGGACCCGGTACGCTTGCAATAAAGACAGCGTGAGCTTTGTTGTCGGAGTCGAGTTTCATTGTGCTTGCTTCGGGGATCTGAAGCTCGCTTCCATGCATGGGCGTCGGTAGAGACCACGCGCCTGTCATGGTGTTGGTGTAGACAAGCTGGCTTTGTTCCAAGAAGCTCAGATGCAGTGTGGACTTATCGCTATCAAGCGCCAACGATACCTGACCGGCTGACAAACCTTCGGTACTGATAGTTTCGGTCAACCATTGGTCGTTGTACCAGACATGTCTGGTGGCGTTGTCAATCGGATTGTAATAAGCGATATGTGGAGTGTCATTGCCATCCACAACCAGAGAAATATTGTAATCCACATCAAGTCCGCTGCTGACAGTTGACAGATTGAAATAGGGCAAGGCTATTTCGCAGATGCCTTGTATACATTCTTCCGCCACTCCCGGAATCAAATCGCATATCGTTCCGTCATCCGCAGGATATCCCGTGCATTGCCCAGCCTCGCAATAGTCGCTGTCCGTGCAATCGTTGCCGTCTTCGCAGTTGCCATCAATAGGTGTGTGAACGCAACCATTGGCCTCGTTTGCCGGATTGTCCGGTTCGCAGGTGTCGCTGGTGCAGGGATTGAGAGTACGACATGCGTTGTTATTCGGTTCGTTCGTGCAACCGTTGACCATGTCGCAACCATCCATAGTGCAGGAATACCCGTCATTGCAAATTTTCTGCGACCCGCTTTGACAGCTTCCTTCAGAGCAATAATCGTTTTCGGTACAGGCATTACCGTTGTCACAACTTTGACTCGAAGAACGGAAACTCCATCCATCGGGAGAATCAGCCGAGTTGCAATACTGGCATTCATTGTCCGGCTTGGAAGCTCCTTCACCGTAGCAAACGGAATCTATAAAGCAGAAAGTCACGATGATGTCATGCTGGCAAGCGCCTTCCTGACAAATATCACTGGTGCAGACATAGCTGTCATCGGTGCAATTGGTGCCGTTATTGATGGGCTGACAACCGTCGCAGCATTCGTCGCTAGAGAAGCATGTACAAAGCTGAACTTCTTCCTCGACTTCCGGCTCTATCTCCGGTTCTAACTCCGGTTCCGGCTCTATCTCCGGCTCCGGCTCCACGTCTGGCTCTATCTCCGGTTCTGGCTCTATCTCCGGCTCTATCTCCGGCTCCGGCTCCACGTCTGGCTCTATCTCCGGCTGAGGCTCGAAATCATCGTCCAGATCGCCGTCTATTTCCATTTCTCCCGTTGAAGCGTAATAGAGCGAAGGCGCACTCTCATCACCTTCAAAGACATGGAAACTCAAGTGCATGTTGCCAGTCGGATCCAGCCCCAGATCGATATTGGGCATTTCTCCTTCCTGCATCAGGCTCGCTTCGAAGATGTCCTGATAAATCCAGGAACGCCCCAGCTTGGCGGCATGGCGCAGTTGGAAAGACTGGTCGCCGCTTTGCTTGAACCAGTAAAAGACATGTACACCGCCTTCAAAGCCCAACTCCAGCTTGGTAGGAGTCTTCTCCGCCACCTGAGAATCCACATCTTCCAGGATCCAGGGTTCATCGGGCGTGCCGGGACTGTAGGCATGACGCAGAACGGTGTTGCCGTTTGAGTAAAGCTCCACCAAATATGAAATGTAGATACCGTTATCGGAGTCGATAACCAAAGACGGATTGATTCCGACCACATCCATTTCTCTTGTCTCGACCTGGAATTTCTGCCAGACGCCGTCTTCCAAATAGGCATACCACAAAGAGTTGGAATACGGGCGATGATAGGCTACATGCAGCCTGTCGTTGGCAAACTTGATTTCCACCCCGAGGTTCGTATTGCCTATGCTGTCTATGACGCTGAGCTGCCATCCTCCCAAAATATTTGTGGCGTATATCAAATCACCGCTGTTCGAATCCAGAAAAACGACATGTGCAAAGCCATCATAATCGGTGGTAATATCTACAGGTCCGTCTATTGAAACACCTTCTGCAATGGGGCGACTTGTCCAGTACCCGTTGTTATTTACAGCATGGAACAGGGTTACCTTTCGCTTGCCTTTATCCAGCAGGCCATAAAAGACCATATGCATATTCTGGTCACCGTCGCTTGTAAGGGAATTGAAATCGGAAGCCATTCCCGGCACTGCCGTCTTGAAAGACCATTGCTGTCCCTGCTTGGAAGCAAGCATCATGCTGTTGCTTTGCCAGTCGGAAAAAGAGACACCTATTTCGCCATTCTGCAAAACGGCAATGGAACTGTATCTTCCCACATCGCCGTTGTATTCAAGTTTCTCCATACTCCATTCAGGTAAAAGCGGATTGTCGGGATCCGACTCGGCGTCCGGGTCGGGATCGAAATCAGGCTCGGCGTCCGGCTCCGAATCGGGGTCCAGGTCGTAATCTATTTCCGTATCGTCCGGGTCGCCGTCGGGCAGCAGCGGATCTTGATCCACTTCGGGGATCTTTTCCATATCGCCGTCAGTATCCCCAGTCTCAACCACCGCCAGCACCCACGAGCGGTACAGGCCGACATTGCCGTCCATATCTTCAAAGGCCAGCATAAAGGTGATGACCTCTCCGACTTTCAAATCTTGGGTAAGACTGCCTTCTATGGGCAGGGCGAAACCGCCATCAAACTCCCCGGCTTCACCTTCGACACGCATATGGCTTTTCTTTTCAGGCGTGGTGATTATGGCTGCGGCGATTTTTTCGGGTTTGTCGAAGAGCGTGAAAAGCAAAAGCATAAAAGAATTACCCGGCGCGAGCTTCTCGGGACCGGCTATGTGATCTATCTGCGGAATAGAAGCATCGCCGCTGCCTTGGGGAGGAACCTGCGCCAGCAACTGCCCACCTTCAATTTCAAGGCTGTCGCGTGCATCCGGCGTTTCCTCTGAATCGCGGTCCGAGACCAGAAGAGATTGCACATTGTATAAACCGGTGATTTTATCTCCGGTCTGAAGAGCATACTTGATCTCGAAATTCTGCCCTTTGAGTTTTGAGTCTTCCTGCAAAACACCGAAAAGCTCCATGACGCTAGGGCCGTCTGTTTCAATCAGCGAGGCCGGGACCAAGAGATGCTTGCTGGCACCTTCAACGTAAACTACCGTTTTAGCAACTTTTGCAGGCTCACCGAACAGACTGTTGATCTTGACCGCAAAGCTTTCTCCCAACCGAAGCTCACCTCGTGTTTCAAGGCTTTCTATCTGAGGAGCCTGCTGGCCCTCTTCGCCTTTCGGGGGAGGTCCGTCCACACTTTCGGCATCGTCGAAGGCCAGCGCATCCGTCAGCCTGTCGGCAAGGTTGTCGCTGATGTCGCCCAGATTGTCATCGCCCGAAGAACAGGCCACGAAAAAAATGAACACCACAAAAAGCAATGCTGCTAAAAAATATTTTTCTCGCATAGTATTCTCCAGCCCCATAAGTACAGGACAAAGGCCATAGCTCTTGAATCTCAAGAGTTGCACAATATTTGTGCAGCAGTCATTGCTTAATACAAACCGTACCGGCTTCGTATTGTAATTTCTTGTTTACTTCTATGAACCTGTCGATTGTACAAAGATGGAAACGTCAATGGCAAGGATAAAGCAAAACTACCGAAATAAAAAATATTCATAATTTTATAAACGACTGATATTCATAGGTTTTTTGCCAACTGCGAAAAAGGCTCGATTGTTTAAAGCCTTGAATACAGAGGGTTTGAGGCAAGCGTCCATGCCTGCTGAGGGGATTGACAGCTTCTGTAAAATGCGCTATTTATTTTCTTGGGCAAGACGGGGAGTCTTTTTTGCCTTAGACTCCTTTCAACCGTGAAAATCGGCTTTTGTCTTTCCCATCTTTCCTCTCGTGGGGCGCTTTTTGCGCCCCACTTTTTATATCTCTTCAAAAACAATGGCTTTTCTGCTAAAAGACTGGCAATGGCATGTTGTCATGAAAGACCGGAGTGAAGTTATGAAAAGACCGCAAGCTCTTGATAATATTGCAATTGTACTCGTCGAACCCTTGTATTCCGGCAATATCGGCTCTGTCTGTCGCGCCATGAAAAACATGTGGGTCGATGACCTGCGGCTGGTTCATCCTCCTCTTGATCGCAACAAAGATGCCTACAACATGGCCACCTGCGCCAGGGACCTCCTGGCCGATGCCAAAAAATACTTCACTCTCGAAGAGGCCTTGGAAGATTGTCAATATGTGGTCGGCACCACTGCAAGGCTTGGAGGATGGCGCAAATCAACGGAATCACCCAGGAATGCCGCCAAGGAAATCCTTAAGGTCGCAGGCGAAAACAAGGTTGCCATCCTGTTCGGTTCGGAAGACCGAGGACTTTCCAACGAGCATATCAGGTTCTGCAACTCGCTTGTCACCATACCCACCAACCCCGACGCAAGTTCGCTAAACATCGCAATGGCGGTCATGGTTATGTGCTACGAGCTTTTCACCGCTCCCTATGACAACAGCGATAAACATCTTCCGAAGCTGGCCGAAGCAAACCAGGTTGCGGCTATGTTCGATGAAATGAACGATGCCCTGGATAAAATCGGATTCATGCGCCCCGGCGCTACCGATTACTGGATGATGCCCATACGCAGACTTTTAGGGCGCACCGGCCTGCAACAGAATGAAGTACAGATCATGCGCGGGATCTTCCGTCAGATGCGCTGGATACACAGCAAGGCCCAGCCGCAGATAGAAGCGGATAAGACCTTGGAAGAAAAGGGCAAAAAAGGAAAACCCGATGCGGAATAAGAGCCTCGGACAAGTCCCGCGTCACTCAAAGGGACAACTGGCCGCCATAGCTTTACTGCTGCTTCTGTTGACGCTTATCGTATTGTCGGAAATTATCCTGCGTTCTCTCTGGCAGGAACCGCCACCCAACACCATCATACAGGGCAACCACCCTGCCCTGCATCACGGATTCGACAACATAGAGAACTTCAACAAGATACTGGGACACGCCGACTTCAGACTCAAACCCTACGGCGTCATCAAAAAAACCGGCACAGTGCGCATTGCGGTCTTGGG
>CAYTHG010000140.1:0-9248 GCA_964437525.1 uncultured Myxococcales bacterium
GCTGCTGATATGGGCCTTTGCAAACCAGTGGTCTTACCCGGCGCCGGCACCCACCGAGTGGGGTACTGACGGCCTCAATTCGGCGATTGCTACCGGAGGGATGGCTGCGTTCGGACGCTCAGCGCTTCTGGGCGTTGCCGTCGCCGCTATCGCCACCCCGATCGGTGCTGTGGCGGCACGGGCACTCGTCGCCGGATGGGCGCCCTTCCCGAAAGTCATGACAGCACTACTCTTCGCGCCGGTCGCAATCCCGCCCTTCGCGTCGATTCTCGGATCAAACGTGATCCTGCTGCGTGCCCACATTCCCGCGATCGTGGGGCTGGGCTATGGGGGCTAAGTGGCCAAAAAAAAAGGTAATAGAGCTTCAGAACGAAGGTTACCTGCTTGTCGAAGATGGTAATCACGGTGAATACCGACCTAGAAGAGAGGAATTCGACTCCGAAGGAACCTTTTTTATTAGAGCTGCTGATATGTCAAACGGAAGAGTGCTTTTTGAGTCTGCTGCAAAGATAAACGAAACTGCACTTGATCGAATCCGAAAAGGTATCGGAAAACCAGGGGATGTCATTCTTTCCCACAAGGGCACAGTGGGAAAAGTAGCATTTGTGCCATCAGATGCACCTCCATTCGTTTGTTCACCACAGACAACTTTCTGGCGCACGCTAGATAATGAATATTTGGATAGACAATACCTTTACGCTTTCATTCAGTCTGCCTTTTTTTCTAATCAACTCGCGTCCGTAAAAGGCGAAACTGATATGGCTGACTATGTCAGCTTAACCGCTCAAAGAGCGTTTGATGTAATTATTCCTCCACTAAAAACACAAAAAGCCATTGCCCACATCCTCGGCACGCTGGATGACAAAATCGAGCTGAACCGCCGCATGAACCGCACGCTGGAGGCCATGGCACGGGCGCTGTTTAAGTCGTGGTTCGTGGATTTCGACCCCGTGCGGGCCAAGATGGCAGGCCGCGCCCCGGATGGCATGGACGCCCAAACCGCCGCGCTCTTCCCCGACCGGCTTGTGGATTCGGAGTTGGGCGAGGTGCCGGAGGGCTGGGAAGTTAAAAAGCTTGGAGAAGTGATCGAACTTGCCTATGGGAAAGCCTTGAAAGCAGGAAACAGAAATCCGGGCAGTATTCCCGTTTTCGGTTCCAATGGTGCTGTTGGTTGGCACGATGAATCTCTGGTAGATGGACCGGGGATTATTGTAGGTAGAAAAGGAAATCCTGGCATCATCAAATGGTGTCAGGCGGATTTCTTTCCCATAGACACCACATTCTACGTTGTGGCTAAGGGCTCAATTGCTAGCCTTCATTTTCTCTTTCATTCAATGGAACTTCTTGATTTGCCAAGCTTTGGTGCTGATTCTGCCGTACCAGGGTTAAACCGAAATATGGCTTACATGAGTTTGGTTGTTGTACCACCAAAAGAAACAGTTAAGACGTTTGATGAAATCATCAAACCTGTTTTCAATAAAATGGAAGACAATGAAAAAGAATCCCGAACCCTCGCCGCCTTGCGGGATGCGCTGCTGCCCATGCTGCTGAGTGGTGAGGTGCGGGTGGAAACGAAATAAGGAGCCGATATGCCGACACCGATTCAATACCATTATGGCAAGTTCCCGCCGAACAACATCGACTGGGAAAAACTGGTTCCCTTGCTGGGTCCGGCAGCAAGCGCACTTGCTCGATATGATGGATTGTTGACAGCTATTCCCAATGCCGCAGTGCTATTAAGCCCTTTGACCACTAAAGAAGCCGTGCTTTCTTCACGGATCGAAGGCACGCAAGCGACTATGGGCGAGGTCTTGGAATATGAAGCCGAACCTGGCGATAAGAGCGTATCGCCGGAGAAAGCGGCGGACATCAACGAAATTCTCAACTATCGAACCGCTATGAGAGAGGCCGAACAACAGTTGGAGGATCTCCCCCTTTGTGGTCGAGTCATCAAAGCCGCTCACCAAACCTTGCTTTCCGGTGTGCGTGGGCATGGAAAATCACCCGGCGACTACCGCAAGGGGGCAAATTGGATCGGTCCTCCCGGATGCACCATAGAAGAAGCAAAATATGTCCCGATTTCATTCGATAAACTACCCGACGCCATGAGTAATTGGGAAAAATTCGTCCACAGCAAGCAACCGGACAAACTCGTCCAGTTAGGCATTATTCATGCGGAATTCGAGGCTTTGCATCCCTTCCTTGATGGCAATGGACGTTTGGGCCGCATGTGCATTCCACTGTTTATGTTCTACCAGAAGATGATCCAATCTCCCATGTTCTATGTAAGCGAATTCTTTGAAAAGAACCGGGATGAATATTACGAACGGCTGCTTGCAATATCCAGAAGTAACGATTGGACAGGATGGTCTATCTTTTTCCTGAAAGCGATCGTCGAGCAGGCAGAAAGCAACCAGACCAAAGCGGAGGCAATCCTGAAATTATACGACGAGATGAAAACCAGAGTTGCCGAATTGACCCACTCTCAGTACGCCATCCATGCTGTGGACTTCATTTTCCACCGGTCAGTGTTCAGTACACCGGATTTTGTCGCTGACCCTAGAATTCCTGATTCCACAGCTCGCAATATTATTAGAACCCTCCGTGATAACAGCATCTTGAAAGACATTCGCCCCTCAAGTGGCCGTAGGCCAGCGATTGTTGCATTTACTGATCTCATTAACATCACGGAAGGGAGCCAAGTGCTTTGATGATAGCAGAGTATAAACAAAACCAGTTGTCGTTAACAGAACCCTGCTTCGTTAACGCCAAAAAGTTTTGATGCAAGTAAACTAAAGACTAATATGGGTACTTCCATGACAGCCACCTACCACGAATCAGACCTCGAAAACACCTGCCTGGAATGGCTGGAAGACCTGGGTTATACCGTCCTGCACGGCCCAGACATCGCCCCTGACATGCCGGATGCCGAGCGGGAGGATTACCATCAGGTCGTGCTGAAAGGCCATCTGCAAGACGCCGTGGCGCGCCTTAACCCCGCCCTGCCCTACAACGCCCATGACGAAGCCGTGCGAAAGGTACTGCTGACCGAATCGCCATCTTTAGCCGCCAACAACCACGCCTTTCACCGGATGCTGACCGAGGGCGTCTTTGTGGAAATCACACACGAGAGCGGACGCACCAGCCATGAGCCGGTCAAGCTGATAGACTTCGACAAGCCGGAGAATAACGACTGGCTGGCCATCAACCAGTTCACAGTCATCGAGGGGCAATACAACCGCCGCCCGGACGTGGTGATCTTTATAAACGGCCTGCCCTTGGGTGTCATCGAACTGAAGAACCCGACCGACGAAAAGGCCGACCTCGACGCCGCCTACAACCAATTGCAGACCTATAAAGCGCAGATTCCGTCGCTGTTCACATACAACGAAGTGCTGATAATCTCGGACGGACTGGAAGCCCGTATAGGTTCCCTGACGGCCCCTCGGGAACGATTCGTTCCGTGGCGTACCATAGACGGCATAACCGAAGCCCCCGACACCATGCCCGAATTGCAAGTACTGATTAATGGCGCATTCGAAAAATCCATCCTTCTGGATTTCATCCGGCATTTCGTGGTTTTCTCGGAAACCAAGGAAGCCATCATCAAAAAGATTGCCGCCTACCATCAATTCCACGCCGTAAGAGTGGCCATAGACAAAACCGTAGAAGCCAGCCGCAGCACAGGCGACCAGCGAATCGGGGTTGTCTGGCATACGCAGGGTTCGGGTAAATCTCTTACCATGGCATTCTACGCCGGGAAGGTCATACTCGACCCGGCCATGGAAAACCCGACCATAGTGGTTATCACCGACCGAAACGACCTGGACGACCAGCTATTCGACACCTTTGCATCCTGTCACGAAATTCTGCGTCAAAAGCCCGTGCAGATAGCATCCCGCCCGGATTTGCGGCAAAAGCTCAAAGTTGCCAGCGGCGGTGTGTATTTTACAACCATTCAGAAATTCATGCCGGGAGTCAAAGGCGACAACTTCCCCATGCTGTCGGACCGACGGAACATCATTGTCATTGCTGATGAAGCCCACAGAAGCCAATACGACTTTATAGACGGCTACGCCCGCCACATGCGCGACGCCATGCCCAACGCCTCTTTTGCAGGATTCACCGGAACACCGATTGAGATGCAGGACAAGAACACACGGGCGGTATTCGGTGAATACATCAGCATCTATGATATCCAGCAGGCCGTGCTGGACGGGGCGACCGTGCCTATCTACTACGAATCCCGACTTGCAAAGCTGGCTTTGGATGATTCCTACAAGCCACAGATTGACCCTGACTTTGAAGAAGCCACCGAGGGCGAGGAGTTGGACAAGCAAGAAAAACTGAAGACCAAATGGGCGGCACTGGAAGCGGTGGTGGGAAGCGATGACCGATTGAAAATCATCGCCGCCGATTTAGTGGAGCATTTCGAAAACCGGCTGGGAGCTATGGACGGCAAGGCCATGATCGTTACCATGAGCCGCCGGATTGCTGTTGAGTTGTACAAGGCCATCACAGACCTACGGCCTGATTGGCATGATGAAGATGATACCGAGGGCCAGATCAAAATTGTAATGACCGGCTCTGCCTCCGACCCCATAGGATGGCAGCAGCATATCCGCAACAAACCCCGACGGGAGAAGATCGCCCAACGCTTCAAAGACCCCGATGATTGCTTCAAGGTGGTAATCGTGCGTGACATGTGGCTGACAGGCTTTGACGCCCCCTGTATGCACACAATGTATCTGGACAAGCCTATGAGAGGCCACGGCCTTATGCAGGCCATATCCAGGGTAAACCGCGTCTTTAAGGACAAACCCGGCGGACTAGTGGTGGATTATCTCGGACTGGCCGACAACCTCAAACAAGCTTTGGCAAACTACACCCAAAGCGGAGGCAAAGGTTCCACTGCGACTATTCAGGGCGAAGCAGTTGCGATAATGAAAGAGAAGCTGGATATTTGCCGAGCGCTGTTTCACGGCTTCGACTATTCCGGCTACCTGACAAGCAATGCCGCCGAAAGACTGGGTATCATCAAAGCGGCTTTAAACTTTATTTTGGGAGTAGAAGAAGGCCAGAAGAGACTTATCCAGCACGTCACCGAGCTTTCAAAGGCTTTCGCCTTGGCTGTCCCTAACGAAGACGCCATCGCCATTAGAGATGAAGTAGGATTCCTGCAAGCTATCAAGGCAGCCTTGGTCAAGCGTTCCCCCATAATGTCTAAAATGACCGCCGAGCAGATGGAACTGGCCATCCGGCAAATTGTCTCACAGGCGGTATCCTCCAACGAAGTTGTGGACCTTTTCGCCGCCGCCGGTTTGAACAAACCTGACTTGTCCATTCTGTCCGATGAGTTCTTAGCCGAAGTTCGAGGCATGGAACATAAAAACCTTGCACTGGAAGCGCTCAAACGGCTTTTGAATGATGAAATCAAAAACCGTCGCAAGACCAGCCTGGTACAAGCACGAAATTTCTCTGAACTCTTAGAAGCATCCCTTAAGCGTTATACCAATCGAGCAATAAGCACAACCCAGGTCATAGAAGCCCTGATCGACCTTGCTAAGGATATGCGAGAAGCCGACAAGCGGGGCGAAGACCTGGGATTGACAACGGATGAATTGGCCTTCTACGATGCCCTTGAAACCAACGATTCCGCCGTGCAAGTATTGGGAGATGAAATTCTCAAACAAATAGCCCTCGACCTTAAAAATACCATCCAACGCAACGCCAGCATTGACTGGACAGTCCGGGATAATATCCGCGCTAAACTGAGAGTAATGGTCAAAAGAATCCTTAAAAAGCATGGATACCCACCCGACAAGCAGGAAAAAGCCACTCAGACGGTTCTTGAACAGGCCGAGCACATGGCCGAACAGTGGAGCACAATGCCTGCTTGATAAGCGGTGCTATCCGAGCAAGTGTTGTTATTGGATGCCAAACTGCTTGAAATAACAGACTCGTTTTGATGCTTACGCTGACAACACATGTGCGGCACGTTGACAACCGGAGAAAAGCCTGTAAAAACAATAGTCTAGATAGTCAATTTGGCAAGTAACAACAGTTGGTCAGAAAAGCACTCACACTTGAACTTGTCATACATAACTCGAACTGTTACGATATGATGCACATCAGGGACAGACCAACTTGCAAACATATTGAATCCAAGGAGTGAACATGTTCAAGAAGCCGATTGTCACTCGGATCATTGTTTATCCTTTATTGTTGATAGCCGGGGTTTTCATTGCTGTCTCTCTCCAGGATAGATTTGGTTCGGAATTATTATGTCTCGCAATTTCCGTTGTCCCAAGTCTGGTGGTTGCCCCAATAATGGAGCTTCTCCTCCATCGTTATCGAAAGAGTGAACGGCAAGAACAGATAAGACGGGAAAATCGTTATCGACGCGAGGACGAAGAACGCCGAGAACAAGAGGCGCTGGAACGTTACGAAGCCCGCTGTGCTAAACTCCTGCTGGATCCCTTTAAACCCATCTCCAAGATGGCGAGACAATCCTTATCTCAGGAGGCACTCTCGACACTGTTGACGGCCCGGCATGCCGTGGTCGATCTCTTTGGGCGCGATGCCCTGATGAATGACCTGAAGAAGTGGGCCAACAACAAGAAATTAGATCCCGTATCCACCCGATTGTATTACGCCGAGGGTGGCAACGGCAAAACCCGACTATTGATGGACCTGGTCAGACACTGCAAAGGTGAGCCGGACTGGCGCGCAGGCTTTCTACCGGAGAAGTTTCGCAAGGAAGAGCCGGACGCCAATGATATCCTGAAAGAGGTTCTTGCAAGGGAGAAGCAGGTTCTGTTCGTATTGGACTATGCAGAATCGCGTGGCGAGGACATCAAGTGGTTGCTCCTCAACATGGAGCAAATCCAGGAAACGAGAAGTTTTCGGATCGTTTTGCTGACACGACGTGTGGACGACTGGTGGGAGCATTTCGTAACCACAGTTGACGGTACGAGCAAAAACTGGCTCACCAAGTGCGACCCCAAACTACTCCCCGCACCGAGTGAGAACGAGGCCGATATCACCAAACTCACTCAAGCAATGCCGGAGAAACAGCGTATCGCCGCTTTCGAGCAGGCCATTCAGCATTTTTCCAGCAAGTTCCCGGATCTCTTTCCCGAGATCGAAAAGCCTCGACGCCCCTCACTTGCAGATGAAGTAATAGATGGCAAGAACAAGAAAAAACACTTCAACCGCATTCTATTCATCCACATAGCCGCCTTGACATGGCTTAAGGGCGATACCATCGAAGGTGAGGACGAGTTACTCGACTTCGTCGTGGAACGTGACGCGGCCATCATGCAGCGCGAGATTGAAGAGCGCAAATTAGCGGTGGGACTCGATGTGCTTAAGCGCGCGATGGCGCTGGTCACACTTCTCGGAGGCATGGAAAAACAGGAAGAAATAGGTCGCGCGATAACCGTTTTCGGAACTTTCGACGAAAACACGACCAGGAACGCGGTCGATTTACTTGTGGATCTCTACGGAGAACGGGGCGGTGAACGTAATCTCTTCCAACATCTGCACCCCATCGAGCCGGACGTAATCGGCGAGCACTGGGTCGAGGGGCTGTTAATGGGTGAGGACGGCCAGCTGCTGCTGGAGGAAGCCCTCGACGAGCGGCGTTCGGATTCACAGACCCGCCAGGCCCTGACCGTGCTGGGGCGCATCTGCAAGCGCAATGGTGACAAGCAAGTATGCTTGAAATATGCCTTCGGCCTTGATCTCCCACGTCTGTCAGATCTTGGTTGGGAGGTGGCGCTCGAAGTAGGCGATCCGATGGGAAAAGTTCTGGCCGAAGTTTTACGGAATGCGGATGATCTCGACACGGCTGCGAATCTCGCTGAGCGCATACCGAAGCAAACGGTTTGCCTGAGAGAGTTGGCGGCTGTGGCCACCGAATTGGCCTATAGGAAAGTGGAGGATGGTGACAACCGGACAGAAAAGGCTCGCCTCCTCAACAATCAATCCGTTCGGCTCAGCGCTCTCGGTCGTCACGAGGAGGCGCTGGCGGCGATTGAGGAGGCGGTTAAAATCCGGCGTGAACTGGCGGACAAGCGCCCCGATGCCTTCCGGCCCGACCTGGCCTCGTCCCTGAACAACATGTCCGCATTTCTCAGCGCTCTCGGTCGTCACGAGGAGGCGCTGGCGGCGAGTGAGGAGACGGTGAGCCTGCTGAAACCTTATTTTCTGCGCCTACCCCTCGCCTTTGCACAAAACATGCAAATCGTGCTCCGGGTCTACATTGAGGCTTGCCAGAAACTCAGCCGTGAACCGGATACAAAACTCCTGGAGCCGATTGCAGCCGTCTTTGAAAAGCTGAACGGACAACCCTCCGGCCCAGAAGAAACACAGGCTTGATTTTTCAACCATCACAACCGAAATAGTACGCAGTATGTCCCAAAAACTCCATCCGGGCGCGATTTGGCGCTGATCACATGGTGCTGCCCTAACGAACTGTTGTTAGCGTAATGTTACTCCTACCGAACTGACCATGAAGTGGGCAATCCGGGTGCATACAGCCGCGCTCGGCCATAAGGGAAGTGGCCAAGGTATTCGGACCGACAGAGCGCAAGATCGGACAGGGATCCAAGCGCCTGCCGTGGTTCAGGCTTCCGAAGACGCCCTGTTGCAACGTCTGAAAACCTTACCACAACTGAAAGAACTGGATTTTCAAGAACCATGGCCTGAGATAATCAGGCTTGCACAAAGCCTGATAGGTTCGCCCCGAAACCTGTCAGTTCATTCAGGCGGCGTGGTGATAACACCCCGACCCATAGACGAATACGTTCCCCTGGAAATCGCCCCCAAGGGCGTTCCCATCGTTCAGTGGGAAAAGGACGGGACCGAAGATTCCGGGCTGGTGAAAATCGACCTGCTGGGAAACCGCAGCCTGGCGGTTATTCAAGATGCGATAGTGAACGTCAGACAGGACGGGCAGGACTTTGAAGAGAAAGGCTGGGAACCTGAAGACGACCGCGAAACCCAGGCGCGCATAGCCACGGGCGAAACAATGGGCTGCTTTTATATAGAAAGCCCGGCTACACGTCTCTTGCAAAAGAAATCGGGGGTAGGCGAACAGTTCGGGGCCGTGACTCTGACTATTGAGAAGGTGGAGGGGGTGAAAAGTGACAATTAAACATCCCCTAATATGCTTTGGGAACACTTCAACAAAAAGGCTTTCCACTGGTAGCTTCATGGTAGCTTGGCAAAAACAAAGGGCTTAC
>CAYTHG010000141.1:0-9236 GCA_964437525.1 uncultured Myxococcales bacterium
GAAGGTGAAGGTGAAGGTGAAGGCGAAGGCGAGGGTGAAGGCGAAGACGATGACGACAGTGACAAGGATTGGGGACTCGATGGAAGCGGTGGCGATGGCTGCCAGTCCTCGGGCGGTTCGTCTGCCTGGTTGCTGATGCTGTTCGGTCTTTTGGGAGTGCGCTATACTCGTCGTAAGAGCTTAATTAACTGAGTGAGACTTACAATTAATTTCTAATCGAGCGGGCGGCTATGCTTCCCGCTCGATTTTTTTTACGGCTTCTGAAAGGGACGAAACCTGCCAAGTGGATTTAAAGGTCGGCCCGTCTTCACTGTCCCTAATCAGGATGGGGGTCACGCCTGCCAGTCTGGCGGCTTTGATGTCGCGTTGGCTGTCGCCCACCAAGAAGCAGTCCTCGTTTTTGGCCTTGTATTTCTGGAGTCCCGCTAAAATCATGCCCGGCTGCGGTTTGCGGCAGAAGCAGTCTTCTTCGAGACTGTGCGGGCAATAGAAGATCTCGTCTATGACTGCGCCTTCTTTTTCAAGTTCAGCCCGCATGTGGTCGTGCAGGCGGTCTATGCCCTTTTCCTTGATCTGTCCCAGCGCCACACAGCGTTGATTGGTGACGACCACCACCTTGAAGCCCAGTTCATTGAGGCGCTTTATCGCCTCGGGCACGTCGGGCAGGATGTGTATTTCCTCGGGGGTCAATATGTATTCGCCTTCGGGGGCGTTGCGGTTTATCACTCCGTCTCGATCCAAAAAAACTACGCGTGCAGGCATTGCTCACTCCCATAAAATTGATTGCCACTGTTTACTAACAGGCTCAAGGCATATTTTGCAAATATTCATTTGTATAGATGAAAATCCGGCGGTGCTTGCAAAGATGCGTATTGCGGAGTATCTTTTTTAAAAGATCGGTCACTCTTTGAAGGAGAACGTTCATGTTTTTCAGGTTCACAAGCTTTGCAGTCGGCGCCTTGCTGCTGTCGCTGTCTATCTCGGGTTGTGTTAAATCGTCATCCAAGGCGGAGCATCCCGGCGATTACGAATTGGACAGTGAATT
Source organism: uncultured Myxococcales bacterium (assembly GCA_964437525.1). GTDB lineage: Bacteria > Myxococcota_A > SURF-8 > SURF-8 > SURF-8 > JAKQSH01. The sequence goes on from CAYTHG010000141.1 coordinate 1,046, forward strand.
CATACTCGAATTGGACCTGGAGATAGAAGCTTTAGAATCGGATGCAGCGGATCTGGATGGCGAGTTGGAGGAATCCGAAGGGGAGCTTGAAGAGCTTGATGCGGAGGTTGAGACCGAGCCGGAGGCGGATACGCCCGATTTCGATGGAGAGATAGAAGAGAGTGGAGACACAGCCGAGACCGAGACCGAGACCGAGACGGAAACCAGCGAAGTGCAATAGACTCAAGCCGCTTAAAAACTTTATCAAGTACCCAACTTTAATTGATGTATGGATGAAATCAGATGAAAAACGACCAGAATATTAAACTGTTCAAGCTGTCAGTAATGATTCTCTTTGCGCTTTTGTGTGTCTCCTGTTCTGGCAACAAAGATATACGCAAAATGGCCGAGATGCCTTATTTTATGGATAACGAGAAGGGCGTTTTCATTAACACCTTCAGTCTGGGACAGGGAGATTTTCCGCGCAGCGCCGAAGACAGCCTCGATAAAGGTGAAGGCTGGGTTATGCTTGATGAAGCTAAAGCTCTTGAAGTTTTGCAAGAGAGCTTCAAATCCCAGGGCGTCGAGTTGCAGAAGGACTACTTGTTCAGCGTGGGAAAACTGGATGTCAAGCTGGATGGCTACGACGACAAGCGCTCGACGGGTTTTGCCTATATCACCATAGACGATTACGAGACTCCTAAAAAATCCCCGGACGGCGGTGACTTAGGCAAGTTCGCGTATTTCTTCACCGAAAAATCACCCGAGAAGTTCTCGCTGGCCGAGCTTTCGCTGGTAGATCAATATTGCCTTTACGATCAATACTGGGTGGCTCTTATCAACGGTCACCAGATCGGCTGGACCAAAAGCCGCGACGACAAATGGCTTGCCAAAATAGATGCCATTGAGGACGAAGCGGAGAAGCAGGCCCAGAGCGAGGAATACGAAAAAGCCATGACGGAAAAAGACGCCAAGGCCGAAGCCCTTCAGATCAGGCGCCTAAAAGCCCGCAGTGAAATGTTCCTTTCCTGGGTCAGGCAACGCCTCTTGAAGAAAAACGCCAAAGTCGATAAGGCAAATCAGTGAGAAGCGAGGATATCAGGCGTCGCAGAATATTGCAGGCGCTGATGGAGATAACAAGCGGAGAAGTACACTCAGAGCGTGTCTCAAGGCTTTTGTTCTCCACCGACGCTTCCATCTATCAGCTTATACCCTATGCCGCAGTAGAACCCGCAAGCGCGGATGAAGTCGCGGCTCTCGTGCGTCTGGCCCGAGAAGAAAACATCAGCCTGCACCCGCGCGGCGGGGCCACCGGGCTCTCAGGCGAATCCTTGGGGTCGGGCATAGTGCTTGACATGCATCGCCATTTTCGCGGCATATCCGAATTTGACCCGCAATCCCGGAGTGTCAAGGTCGGCTGCGGCGTGACGCCTTTGCAACTCAACAGCCTTATGCAACCGCACGGTTTGATGTACGGTCCCGATCCATCCTCGGGCACGCGGGCGGCCTTCGGCGGCATCATCGCCAACAACGCCACCGGAGCTCATTCACTGGCCTACGGTTATGCACTCGACAGTCTCTTGGAGTTGGAGCTTGTTTTCTCCGACGGCAGCCGCGCCACCGTTTCGGCGGATTCTCTGCCGGACTCGGGTCTGGGAGCGCAAGTTCCAGCAATGCTGGCTGATATCCATAGGCGTTATTCAAAACATTACAACGAATATCCGCAGATGGAGCGCAATCGCTCGGGCTATAATCTGCGCGGCGTAGCCTCGAAAAGCGGCGTAAATCTTTTGCCGCTCATATGCGGTTCCGAAGGTACCTTGGCCATCGTGACGGCGGCCCGACTGAAGCTGGTGGAAATCCCGGAGTTCTCGCAACTGGTCCTGATCGCCTTTAAAGACATACACGATGCCTGCGATGCCGTGGCCGAATTGATGCAACATGCGCCGTCGGCCATAGAATTGATAGACAAGCGCGTGATCGACATGGCCCGCCGGGCGGGAATGTCGGTCGCCAAGGAAATGCCGCAGGATATAGGTGCGGTGCTTTACGCCGAGTGGTCGGGTCATCATGACGATGCGGTGCAGGCGGCGCGGGAAGCTACCGCCTTTTTGGAAGGCCGTGCCGAAATCCGCATAGCTGCCGACGAGGAAGAAAAAGCCCATCTGTGGCGACTGCGCAAAGAGGCCGAAGCGTTGATACTCAAGCAGCCCGGAGCGCGTCATCCCATCAGCTTTGTGGAAGACACCGCAGTCCCCTTTGCAAAACTCAAAGAATGGTTCGATATCAAAAAGCGTGTCTTTAAAAAGCACGATTACGACTGGGTTACTTTTGGACATGCCGGTTCGGGTGTGTTGCACACCAAGGTGTTTGTGGACTTGCGCGACAAAGGCGAGTTGCAGGGCTTGGAGAATCTGGCGGCGGACCTGTACGGCGAACTTATGACGCTGGGCGGAACGATTTCTTCAGAACACGCCGACGGCTTTTCTCGCTCAGCTTTCATCGAGTTGCAGTATCCCGAGCTTTACCCGGCTTTTAAAGAAATCAAAAAGCTGTTTGATCCCGAAGGAATTCTAAATCCGGGTCGCAAGACAGACGCACCCAAGGAGCATCCGGTCGCATATGCCACGCGCTACGGCGGTCGCCAGCCGCGTCGCATGTTGCGCCAGGAGCTCGAAGTCCCCGAAGGTTTGCAAAAACTGGCCGATGCCTGCCACGGCTGTGGAGGGTGCCGCAAGACCGACGCGCCAACCGAACGCCCTTGTCCTGTTTACGAATTGACGCACAGCGAGCTTGATTCGCCCCGCGCCCGTGGAAATCTGATGCGGCTTTATGTGGAGCAATACATAAACGAGGATGAGTTGTTCTCCGACACGGCGCAAAGAATCGCTAACGGTTGCGTCAACTGCAAGAGCTGTATTCAAAACTGCCCCAGCGGTGTGGATATTCCGGCGCTGATGCTGGAATATAAGGCACAGTTGACCAAACGTAGCGGCCTTGATCCTCAAAAACGTCTGATAGCGCGAGCCGATATTCTGATGGGCATGGCCTCGCAGTTTGCGCCTGTCGTTAATCTGTTTACAGATTTCGCCCCGGCGCGGCTTCTGGCCGAGAAATTCGGCAATATAGATAGTGGTTTGAGCCTGGGTAGTTTTGCTCATGGCTTTGAAAAAAAGGCACGTCAACTGAGGACTTCCACCCATACAAAGAGCATAGTCTTTTATCCCGATTACCATATCCTCTACCAGAACCACAAACTGGGATTGACCTTTGTCAAGTTGATGGACAGGTTTGGTTACAATGTGGAAATCCACAAAGGCTGTTCCATGCTGCCGAGCATCGGTGCAGGAGAGATCGGACGCGCCCGTGCTGAAATATACAAGCAACTCGAAGCATTGCGGCCTTTTGTAGAAAAAGGAATCCCTGTCGTCTGCCTGGAGCCTAGTACGGCGCTTGCCATGAAACAGGAATGGCCCATGCTGTGCTCCGATCCAGTCTCGGAAAAGCTGTCTGGGCTTGTAAAAGAGGCCGGAAACTTTTTGTATGAACTGCTGGCAGACAATCTACCGAATATAAAAATCCCTGTAAAATCAGTTTTTTTGCATCATTTGCCCTGTCATTTGAAGGCTTTGCAAGAAAAAAAATGCATGTCGGATTTGTTAAGAATAAATGAAGTGATTTCGATATTGCCACTGGAAGACGGCTGCTGTGGCATGGCTGGCACCTACGGGATGTTGAAATCGAAGTCCAAAAGGTCTTTAGACCTGGGAGCTAGGCTTGCAGGTAGATTAAAAGACGAAAATAGGCCAGTTATTACAGAATGTTCGGCCTTTGCCATGCAGATTGCCAGAATGAACGACAAGCTGGAAGTATTGCATCCGGTCGAGCTGCTGGCCAAGGTGCTGAATACTCAGATTTTATAATATTCTCTTTGTATATATTTTTTTTCATGTAAAATAAATTTAAATTTGAATGGTTTCTATTTCATTATCTCGTGAGTTGTCCTTGACAAGGGGCACCACTAAAGATTATAAAAAAATCGTGCAGCCGCTTTAGAGTCCCACCGTCCCCCCCAAGTGGCAGAGCGGTTGTATGAAAAGCCAGGGGTAACCCTGGCTTTTTTTATATTCAATCGATTTGTTTGCTTTTGTGGAAATCAGCTTGAAAAAACACCGGGAATTTTAACACCGCAAGAAGAGCATCGATCCTCGCGCATTCCTACAAGTTGAGAATGGAATCCATAACGCCTGATTAAGTTGGTGCCACAGGACGGGCAGCGGGTCGACTCAAGCTCGTTGCTGGGGATATTGCCTGTATAGACGAAATGCAGGCCGGCAGACTGTCCTATACGCCAGGCTTCATGCAGCTTGTCAATGGAAGTGCGGTCGAGATTCTGCATTTTGTAGTCCGGGTGGAAAGCCGAGACGTGCCAGGGGATGTCGGGATCGACCGAAGAGATGAATTTTGCAATGTCGCTCAACTCTTTTTTGCTGTCGTTCATTCCCGGCACTATCAAAGTGGTTACTTCTACCCAGACGCCCAGTTCCTTGAATCTTTTAATGGAATTCAAGACAGGCTCAAGACTTCCTCCGCAAACTTTACGGTAGGTCTCGTCCGAATAGGCTTTCAGGTCTATGTTTATGGCTTTTAAATAGGGATGAAAAGCCTCGATGGCTTCATGTGTCATGTAGCCGTTGGAGACAAAGACCGAGTCTATATCGTAGGTCGAAGCAAGCTTGGCTGTGTCGTAGGCCAACTCGAAAAAGACGGTCGGCTCGGTGTATGTAAATGCAATACTGGCGCAGCTATGCCTCAATGCATCCGCCACTATCTCTTTAGGGCTGACAGCCTGTCCGGGAGGTGTTTTATCCGGGTTTTCTTTCAACCATTGCGACAGGTTGTGGTTCTGACAGAAGCTACAAGTGAAATTGCAGCCTACGGTGGCTACCGAGTAGGAAGAACTGCCGGGCTTGAAATGAAAAAGCGGCTTTTTTTCTATGGGATCGGGATTCGCGGCTACGATATGGTCGTAAGTGGAAGTATACAAGACACCGCCGATATTTTTACGGACATTGCAGATTCCGCTTTTGCCTGCCGGAATTTTGCAACGATGGGCGCACAGACTGCAGTTGACTTCTCCCTTGTCCCCTTTTTCATACAGACGTGCTTCCACCATATCCGGCATACCTACGGTCCTTCCATCAACATCACCAGGGCAAAACCGTCGATTACAAGCTGCTGGTCATCTGTAAAAGCCCTTGTTTCCAGTTTGATAATCTTTTTATCTTCACGTTTTTCAATTACTTTTACCTGGGCGCGTACTTCTTGCCCAAGGTACACAGGTGCCTTGAAAACCATTTCCTGCTTGAGATAGATGGTACCCTGTCCGGGCAGGTGAGTGCCGAGCAGGTTGGAAAAGAGGCTGCCTGCCAGCATTCCGTGTACGATGCGTTTTTTAAAGCGGGTGGTCGATGCGTATTCTTGATCGAGATGGATAGGATTGAAGTCTCCGCTGATCTCGGCATAGGCTTTTACTTCGGCATCTGTAAAGGTTTTATATAGTTCCGCCGTCTGTCCTACTTGGATATCTTCGAATTTCATACCACGATTTTTTTTAGACATCCACCCCACTCCTCGCGTGTTGTAAAGTTCAAGTTGAGTAAAACTATCATGAAAGACGAAATATTGTAGCAAGTATTGACATCTGAGTCCATTTCATTGATGGAAATTATTGCTTTTCTACAGACCTGTCCTCAGTTTTCATATAGTAACGTAGGGGCGCAATTTATTGCGCCCGAAGATGTGCGCGATGAATCGCGCCTGAGCCTGGGGGTGCCACGGTAAAATGGGCATTTGTCCTGACAATCCCTGTAGGGGCGGCTCCCCGTGGCCGCCCATTTACGGGAATCCTGCACACCCTGAGAAGCATCCCCCATAGGTCGGCTAATTTTTTTTAGCCGACAATCTTCCGTAAAAGATTACCCCGTAGCGGCGGTGCGTAATTTTCAGTAAATACAAGGTCAGGCAAATCTTTTCTCCTCACTCCGAAAAGCCGAATGTCGCGGGTGGGTGGGTGGGAATTGGCGCGGGATTTGCCCGCAGGTGCAAATGCCGTGTCGATTGGGAGCCCGCGACACTTGAAAGCTTGGCAACGGGCTTTTTGAAAGAATCCGGCACTAACAAAAAACATGTAAATACCCCGTAAGGGCACGGCGCGCCGTGCCCTTACCTTTCTTGTTTCGAAGCACGACTGTAGAACAAGGTTCACCCTTCGATACAGCCGCTTGTCATCCATTTACAGCGGTGATAGACTGAATTTGACTTGTGCATTTTGCAACTGTGGACCTTCAAAATTTGAGGGGGTGAAAGATGAAAGTCCTGGGAGTCATGGGAAGTCCACGCAAGAAGGGGATAACATCTACGCTTGCACGCAGATTCTTGAAAACGGCGTCAAAATTGGGTGCCGAAGTCGAAGCCTACAATCTCAACAGCATGAAATATTCCGGTTGCCAGTCTTGTAATACCTGCAAAACCGGAAGCGAGCGTTGCATTATCAAAGACGATTTGACGCCGCTTTTGGAAGGAATTCACTCCTGCGATCTGCTTGTCCTAGCCACTCCGGTGTATTACGGCGATGTCTCCGGGCAGTTCAAGCTGTTTTTCGACCGAACTTTTGCCTACTTCGACGAAAACTTCGATTCGCGCATAGCTCCGGGAAAACAAGCCGTAATGATTCTGGCACAGGGTAACCCCGATCATTTTCTCTTTGCCGACATTCACCCGCGCTATCAGCATTGGCTGGACTCTTACGGCTTCGAATCCTGCGAACTTTTGCGTTTTTGCGGATCTCGTCAAGATACAGATGGCGAAAAGCTGCACGCCGCCATGCACAAAGTCGATGAGCTTGCCAAGCTGATGCTAAAATAGTCACTGGTAACTACAGGTAATAACCCGTGTTTGCCAAAAGAGTGAGGATTCTGTCTGAAAAGCTTCCCGGCCCGATTCTCAAAGCCCTGAAAACACTTGAAATTACTTGACAGCCTGCGAAAGCCGATGCTAGCTTTGCACAGTTGTAAAAGTCGAAATACTGAAAGCACCCAGTAAGAATATTGAAAACGAGTGCTTAAGCTGAAAGCTTTGTAGCGCTTTATGATTTTGAATAAGCTTTTGTCGAAAGAGGATGATGTTATGAAGAACGTGGAACGCAATCTGTTGTGCATGATCGTTGCGATGTTTCTCCTGCTTCCCGGCTCTCTGTGGGCCATCAGCGCGCCCGGCCTGGATTTCCAGATAGAATATCAGCCCGACCTGATCGAGTTGCCCACGGATTATAAAGACACCTATACGACCCTGTTTGCCGCTCATGAGGCTCTTTTAAAGATCCCCGGAGAATTGAAAGAAGCGGAAAAAGCTTATAAAGCGAGAGAAAAGAGTGTAGAAGCGGACAAAAGTCTCAACCCGGTCCGCTTAAGAGCCGAACACGAAAAAGCCAGAATGGATTATCAGGCTCAGGTTGATGCCATCCACCAGAAGAACGCCGAAATGCGCGATGGCTTTATCTTGATAGCCGACGATACTCTTTTGAAGGGTTCCGATCCTTTCATCCTGTTCTTCCTGGCACAGCAGCTATACGAAATCCGCACCCAGTCCGCCAGTATGTCAGTCATGGACAATGTCGAAGAAGCGGCAGGCGAAGGCGAAGCTGCTCCCGCTGCCGAAGAGGCAAAGGAAGAAGCTCCTGCGGTCGAAGGCGAAGCCGCTCCCGCTGCCGAAGAGAAAAAGGAAGAAGCCGCTCCGGTCGATAAAAAAGAAGAAGCCAAAGCTCCCGTCCCTGTACAACAGAAATACGTCAACAACTACGATCGCATGGTAGCTGCCTGCAACGAAATCCTCAACCGCCATTCGGAATTCCCTTACAAAGACAAAGTTCTGCGTATGCTTTTGGTTATCAAGGGCGAGTTGGGATTCCAGCGCCAGTCCATCAAGCTCATCAAGCTTTTCATCAAACGCTACCCCAACAGCCAATACATAGGCGAAATGTACTTCCGCATGGGCGAGCATTATTTCAAGGAGCCGACCGGCTTCGATCATTATTCCAAGGCCGTCGAAAGCTACGAACGCGCCATGAAATACTACAAACCGAGCCGCGACTACTGGCGCATCATGTACAAAACCGGCTGGGCTCAGTATCTCTCCCATGACATGAACGAAG
>CAYTHG010000142.1:0-9234 GCA_964437525.1 uncultured Myxococcales bacterium
CGAGCAAAGATCTACGCCGTAGCAGCTCCTGTCTTCGGTCTGTTCTTTGCGATTATGTTGATTCTTGTAAAAGAATTTTTCAATCCGAAAGTGAGATCGGCCAGAGAAATTTATCACAAATACGGTTTGGCTACAATAGGGCAGCATCTCCACGATCCACTTGCTCCTGAAGGTTTTCCGCATAAGGATCTCGATATCTACAGGCCCATTGTTTCAACTCTTGAAGTTGAGAAAAGGCTGGATGGCAAAAAGCTGATAGGATTGTTCTCGACGCTCGAAGGCAGTGGACTTACGACTGTTTGCATGAATCTGGCGAGAGTTTATGCCAAGCGCGGCAAGAGGGTGCTTCTGCTGGATTTGGGAATAAACGAGGTCGTTGAAGGCTCCTTGAGTATTAAAGATATCGTCAAGGGCTATGCACGTGTGAAAGATATGATAATACCTGGAGGCGAGGAAGAGCCTGACTTGATGTGCGCCTGTTTCTCTTCAGTATCCGACCTTGATATACTGGTGAGCGATAAGATAAACCAATTTCTCGACGTTTTGAGAAGGCGTTACGATCTTGTTTTGATAGATTGCCCGCCCGCTTTCAAGTACATACAGATATTGGAATTGGCTCCCAAACTTGATGCAAGTGTTCTGGTTACTCGTTCCGGGGTGACGTATAAAGATCATCTTGAGCGGACTGTCAGGCTGATGCAGCAGGGTCGTGATAACATAACGGGAGTGTTTATGGTGGACGCCGAGCCGTTCTTGTCTCGTAAGCACGAAATCGCAATGGCAGAAGCCTACCGCAAGATTGTTGTGGGTCGCGACTTTGTCGAAAAAACTCTCTTGAGGAAAATGATGTCATGATGAAATTTAAATTTTTGATTTTGACTATGGCAATTGCTCTTCTGGCCGGTGGTTGTGTAATGTCCAAAAAGACGCAGCTTCCTTCTCCTGTAGAAGAAGCAAGTTCTTCGCTTGCTCCTTTGCCTAACATCTCCTTTGAAGAGATGTCCAAGATGGAAGGCCAGCATACCGGTTCATATCAGTTGGGATCGGGAGACACCGTAACCGTGTCCGTTTATGGTGAAGAGGCCTTGACCCGAACCGTCACTATTGAACCCAACGGCAGTTTCACTTTTCCCTTGATCGGAGAAGTCAAAGCCCAGGATCGTACTGTCAGTGAAGTCGTGAAAGATATGGACGAGCGTCTTGGAAAATATCTTGCCGTTGCCAAGACGGACATCATCATTAACGAGTTTTCAAGCAATCAGATAACCATACTGGGTGAGGGATTCATAAATCCTGGCACATATACCTTAACCGGCGACGTTCGTCTGCTGGAAGCCATTGCGCTGGCGGGTGGTTTGCGAACAATACAGATAAATATGGTTGAATTGCCCGGTGCCGACTTGACTCGCGCATATTTGGCGCGTGGAGAAAACATCCTGCCCGTCAACTTTGAAAAGCTTCTTTTGCATGGAAACATGAAATTCAATATTCGCCTGCGTCCCAAGGACGTTATCTTTGTGCCTTTGATGACAAGCCGTGAAGTTTTTGTGATGGGAGCAGTCAAGAGTCCGTCTGCGGTTCCTGTTGCAGGAGTGATGACATTGGTCAAGGCTGTTGCATTGTCGGGCGGCTTTGCCAGCACGGCTAAAATTACCAAGGTGAAAGTCGTTCGCAATTCAATGGGAGAGCGAGAGGTCTTCAAAGTCGATATGAAACGAATCCTTAACGGGCGAGCTCCCGATTTTATTCTTGAACCGGGTGATATCGTTTATGTCGAAGAAAGCGTGCTATAGCGCAAGCACATTGCGATGAATATATTCAACAAAACGGGAATGTTAAAGAAGCCTTTTAACGACGCAAGCCGCAGGGTATTGGATCTTGTTGTTATGTCCGGTGTTGCGCCTTCCGCTTTGCTTATTTCTTCAGTTGCTTCTTTCTCCTTGTTGGTAAACGGCAAGAGCCCTTTGCCTAAAAGGGAGAGGTTGATAGGCAAAGATGGCAGGCCTTTTTACCTGTATCGCTTCGAGTCTCCATCTGCGCCGCGTTATCTGACATCTATTGTCGAGCTTTTCAAAAGAGTCCATGTCTACGACCTGCCGATATTTCTGAATGTCATCAAGGGAGATATGGCGTTGGTGGGACCGGAGGCTTTGTCGCTTGAAGATGCGGAGAAAACTGAAGAGCACAATCTGATAAGATTTTCTGTCAAGCCGGGATTAACCGACACCTATAAAATCCGCAAAAGAATGAACATCGCCTTTGAAGGTCGCAGTGTGTTGGAACGGGCCTATGTCGCCCGTCGCAGCGTCAAGCGTGACGTGGTGATTCTGGCGCGCACCTTGCCGACCCTTATTCTGGGGCGTCAGACTCCGGTCAAGGTAAACTCGTTCATTTTGCAGGATATAGAAGTTGCCAACCTGAGTATGCACGAAGCTATAGAGCGCTTGTCTGAGCTTTCCGATTTCAAAAAAAGACAGATCGCTTTTGCAAATCCGCATTGCTTCAATATTTCAAACGGTGATCGCGAATATAAAAAGATACTGAAGGCAGCGGACTTGGTTCTTCCCGATGGAATCGGAATTAAACTGGCAGGAATGATGATTGGTGCGGAAGTGCGTGAGAACGTAAACGGCACCGATCTTTTTCCGAGGCTCTGCAAGTATGCGGCAGACCACGAACAAAAGCTGTTTTTGCTGGGAGCCGCGCCCGGAGTGACTGACAAAGTTGCAGAGGAAATGCAGACGCGTTTTCCTGCACTCGATATCGCCGGTGTCGAACATGGTTTCCATAAGCCCGGCTCCGATGAAGAAGACGAAGTCATTGCCAGAATAAACAAGGTCAAGCCTGATTACCTTCTGGTGGCCAAAGGTGTTCCGTCGCAGGAAAAATGGATTGACGAAAACATAGATCGTTTGAATGTCGGTCTGGCAATGGGCGTCGGAGGCTTGTTCGATTTTTATTCCGGTAACATTCCACGCGCTCCCATCTGGGTTCGTGAATTGGGGCTTGAATGGTCGTGGCGTCTATTGCAGGAGCCGCGCAGGATGTTCGGACGCTATGTAATCGGCAATCCGCGTTTTGTAAGTAATGTCTGGCGCTGGTATATTTCGCAGGCCAGAACGCAATTGATAAACCGCTTTAGCGATATGGATTTGCCCGAACGCGTGTACCGCGAGGAGTTGCAATTCCAGTTCCGAAGATTGCTGTGGTGGCTGGCGACTGATGGTACTTTGAAGTTGAAACGGTCGGTTGATGTAGCTGCTTCGTTTAGCGGACTTGCTCTTTTGAGTCCGTTGTTGATGGGAACAGCAGCGGCGATCAAGCTTGAGGATCCCTCGGGGCCGGTGTTCTACTCGCAAAAGAGGGTAGGGCGGCACGGTGAATTGTTCGAGATGTACAAGTTCCGCTCAATGGTTGTCGATGCCGAGAAACTTAAAGAAAAGTTGCTGGATCAGAATGAATCTGCGGGGGGAGTGCTGTTTAAAATGAAAGACGATCCTCGGATTACAAGGGTCGGCAAGTTCATCCGGAAATATTCCATAGACGAGCTGCCCCAGATATACAACGTCTTAAAGGGCGACATGTCAATCGTCGGTCCGCGACCGCATCTTGCTTCCGAGATGGAATACTATGGTGTCAAAGAACGCGACAGGCTGGAAGTCACGCCTGGGTTGACATGCCTGTGGCAGGTAGGTGGGCGCAGTATGCTTGATTTCAATCAGCAGATCATGCTGGATCGCACATATATTCAGAATCAAAGTCTGTGGGGCGATATCAAGCTGATCCTTAAAACGGTCCCCGTCGTGTTGAGCGGCAGTGGCGCTTACTAGGAAATACGATGGCCTCCATAAAATTTGTTATGGTACATACTTACGGTGAGCGTTTCGGTGCGTTAGGCGGAATTTACTCGCCTGCCATGATTCCTTTGCTCAATAAGCCAGTCGCTCAGCAGCAGTTGGAGCAGGGGTATAATAGCGGTGTGCGCGATATGGTCTTGGTCGTCAACGAGGGTATGAACTACGCCAAGCGTCTTTTGGGAGATGGAACCAGGTATGGCGTTCGTTTGCAGATATTGCAGGGAGAACAAGACGGCAACGAATGCGACAGTCTTTTAAAACATCGTTTCCTTTTTAAAGAACGTTTCGTTCTGACTGCTGGCTTTGTGGTCGGCGACATCAAGCTAAGGCGATGTCTGACACGCCATAAGAAGTCCGGTAATGCCATATCGTTAATTGTTCAACAGCAGACCGGAGTAGTGCTGGCGGCCATATGTGAACCGGGATCTCAGAGCCTTTTCTTGGGTTGCGGTCCTGCTCTGCTGGAAAGTCTGAAGGAAAAGCAGGTAAAAGGCAATTCTAAGATTGACCTTCTGCATGTCAAGTCTCCGATCGTTTATGCCACTGATTTAAAAGGAGTTCTGGCTGCCAATCGACAATGCTTGCGGGATGGCAGTGCTCTTGCTCATAATCCTTATTCCGAAAAAGAGCCGGGCTTGTTTGTGGGGCGTGGAACGACTATCCATCCTAGCGTCAAGATCAACAAACCGGTGATGATAGGCAACTTTAATCAGATTATGGCTAATGCCGAGATTGGGCCGGATGTCGTTTTGGGAGATAACACCATTATCGCCCAGAAAGCGCATGTCCAATCCAGTCTGGTCTTTCCTAATTCCTATGTCGGTGCAATGACCAATATAGATGGCAACGTAGTCTTGGAGAATACATTGTTCGGCATAGACAACGATTCCAGAGTTTACATTCTGGATTCGTTTCTGATAGGCAAGGTGGGTAAAGATATCTTCAGTGATTTTGCCGACCAGTTGATCAACAGGGGCTTGGCCCTCGGTGCTCTTATGGCTTTAGCACCGCTTGCTATAAGTGCCGGGGTGATCTCAAAGGCGCGCAATGGCGAAGTGTTGAGCAGCAGAGAAGTAGTTGGAAGCGGAAAAATCAAGAAGGTTGAAGATCTCGTTTATCTGCCACGCTTTAACTTGTTGTATTTTCCCGGACAACACAAATTAAGCCTGTGGCCAAGGCTTATCAGTGTAGCTAAAGGAGATATGCGCCTTGTAGGTCCAGAGCCTTTGTCTCCTGAAGATTCTGAGGCGATTGCAGAAGACTGGATGACCGGGCGTTTCAGGTGTCCGCCGGGGGCGTTCGCCGTTTCCGAGCTTGCCGAAGACGAAATGGAAAAACGAATTACCGAGAATCTGTATGCCAAGAAACGTGGATTCAAGCAGGATGTTCGAGCTATTCTTGCTATTGTCGCAAAGCCGATTGTCGGTAAATCTCTTGCCCGAAAAATACTGGGGCTCTAGTCTCGTAACAAAATCTCATAGATAGCTTGGGCAGGGTTATTCCCGTCTGTCGTTTGATCTGAACATCAAAGTCAGACAAAAGCCTGTGCTGGAGATGTTGTGAAGAACTTCGTCCGCTGCCCAGTGGATGATAATATTGCCTCTGCTGTTTTCACTTAAAAGATCAGGAGGATTTATTACGGAGGGAATTTCCAGATTGCAGGGACCGCAGCCCGGATCGTAGATATGAAAAATGTGCTTAGATGCCTCTTGCTCGTATTCTATGGATATTTGATGGCGGTCATCGTTTTTGCAGCCGTGGATTATGGCGTTGTTCAAAGCCTCCGTCAATGCGATATTAACCCTGAAATTGAGATTCCCTTTGCCGTTGCCCGGTGCTATCAAATTCGCAAAATATTCGCAAACAGCGCCGACTTCAGTCAGATCGGATTGTATGTTTTTAGTCTCAACCAGCGGCATGTTCTTTTAGTTTGGTGATTGCATCTTCCTGATTCTCGAAGATATCGAAAATCTTGTATAGCTGTGTCAACTCGAACAGCGCTTTCACTTCTTTGCTTAATCCCCACAGCCCTATGCGCCCGTTTTGGCCGACTTTCTTGAGTACGGATACAAGCGCTCCCAATCCTGAGCTGTCGATAAAGCTTACCTCTGAAAGATCTATACACAAGAGGGTTTGACCTCGCTCTATTAAACTATGGAAATACTCCTTCAACTCGGGCGCTTTGGAGGCATCCACACGGTTTTCGAGCAATTTAACAACTGTTATTGCATCGAATTGCTGACTGTCGATCTTCATTCCGGGTTCTCCGTAAGATTAATTCCGAATCAGTCTTCCACATCCATGGACAGCACAAAATCGGCAATCATGGATTGTAGTTTTTTTACTTCGTCTCTTAAATCAATGAAGTAACGTGACACCTTATCCATTTGTCCAGCGCCTGAAGCGTGCCAGATAAGCTGGGCGGTCAGACTCAGTTGTTCTGCTCCTATGCTACTGGAGGAACCTTTGAGCAGGTGAGAAAGCTCCTGTATCGTATCGAGCTTTCGGCCTTTTATGGCCTCTGACAGGTTTTCCATGGTATTTTTGGTGTCCAGCAGGAAAAGCTTGGCCAACTCTAAAGCTATAGTCGAGTCGTTCTCAACTCTTCTAAGCAAAGCGTCTTTGTCGAAAATCTTCTTTGACTTTACCAGGTGCGGGAGCTGCACTTCGTCCTTCAACTCAAACTTCTCTATTTTTTTGATAAGGTCATTGGGATCTATGGGCTTTGAGATGTAATCGTCCATTCCGGCAGACAGACAGCGGTCTTTATCGCCCTTAAGTGCGTGGGCTGTCAAAGCGATGATGGGGATATGCTGGCCGGTTCCTTTTTCACGTTTTCTGATTTCAAGTGTAGCTGCAAATCCATCCATGACGGGCATCTGGATATCCATCAGAATCATGTCGTATGGGTCTTTTTCCCAGAAATCGAGTACTTCCTGCCCGTTTTCCGCCAGCACCACATTGTGGCCGCGCTTTCCCAAAGCAGTTCTGACAATCTTCTGATTGATAATATTGTCTTCCGCAAAAAGAATTCTCATTTGAAGAGGCTGTTTGTCTTCTATCTTCTCTTCCTGTTTGTGAAGCCCCGTAGTGATGGAATACTCTTTTTCTTCAAGAGCAATGAATATCGCTTTCAAAAGCTCTTCCTGCTTTACAGGTTTTGACAGGTAGGATGTGATGCCCAGTTTTCGGCAGCGTGAACTTGCTCCGATAGTATCGCCTGAGGACAGCATCATCACTGTGCTTCTCACCAGAGCCGGATTCTGTTTTATTCTCTCAGCCAGAGAAAAACCGTCCATCTTGGGCATCTGCGCATCGATGATAACCAATTTGTATGGGTCGCCTTCGGCCTCGGCGCGTGTCAACTCTCCCAGTGCTTCGGCGGCGTTACTGAATGACAACGCCTTCATTTCCCACTGCTGCAACATTTCTTCCAGTATCCAGCGATTGGTGGGATTATCGTCTACGATCAAGGCACGCAAGCCCGGCTCGATTCCGAAAGATGCCGCAGTAGGTCTGCGGCTGGGATTTTCCTGAACACCCAGCCTGACCGAGAAATAGAAAGTGCTGCCGCAGTCCACTTCGCTTTCTATCCAGATGTGGCCGTTCATCATCTCGATGATACGCGAAGCGATGGCAAGCCCGAGTCCCGTGCCTCCGTGTTCACGGGTAATGGAGCTGTCGCCCTGATAGAAGGCGTTGAAGATATTCATCTGTTTTTCAGGCGGTATCCCCATGCCCTTATCAGCTACCGAGAATAGCAGGCTGACTTCGTGGTCTTCGGTGTATTTGACTTCCGTCCTTAAGGTGATGTCTCCTTCTTCGGAAAACTTGATGGCGTTTCCTATCAAGTTGAGTATGACCTGTCTTAGGCGATATGGATCACCGATTACGTCATCGGGAACATCCGGCGTGATGTGGTATATCAACTCAAGACCTTTTTCTTCGGCCTTGGGAGAAAGCATTTTGACGGCTTCGTGGATGCTGTCTTTCAGGTTGAAGTCCACGATATCAAGTTCCAACTCGCCAGCCTCGATCTTGGAGAAGTCGAGTATACGATTGACGAGTTCCAGCAGATGGTCGGCGCTTTTGTAAATGATGTCGCAGTAATCGCGTTGCTCTTTTGAAATCTCGGTTCCAAGAAGAAGCGAAGACATACCCAGGACTCCGTTGATAGGAGTGCGGATTTCGTGACTCATGTTGGCCAGAAATTCGCTCTTTGCAAGATTGGCTTTTTCGGCGGTGTGTCTGGCTTCGACGAGATCGGTTACGTTCAAAAAATTCAGGATTATCCCGCTGTAGCGCCCGCTTCTATATATGGGTTGCACTCGCAGGGATATCTGCAGGCCGAACATTTCGGTGTTGATGGAAAATGCTCTAATAACCGTGCCTGATTTGAACTGCATCAAGACCGGCTTGAGTCTGGCGGTTACATGTTGATAATTGAGCTCCCAGAGCTTTTTGCCGAGCATGTTTTCGGCTTTTTCCTTTGTGAGATTCAATTGCCAGGAGTTGACCTCGGTGATTACGTCGTCTTCATCGGCAACGATGATACCTTCTTCCATGCCCTCTATCATTGAGCGCAGTTTGTCGCGTTCGTGTTCCGTGGCGATTTTGGCCTCGGCTATTTTCTGCTCTGCCAGTTTCTGGCTGGTTATGTCTACCGCTATTTCCAGTCTGACCTGACTGCGGTCGTGCCAGTTGATCGCTTGCTCGCGTATGGAATACCACTTGTCGTTGGCTGGATTATGGAATTCTTTTTCCACAACGCCGTTAGGATCGCCATTTTTGTCGATGAGTTCAGTGTTTTTGTATTCGGCAACGGCGTCGTTTTTTTCGCGTTTGAGGACTTCCCAGGACTTCTTACCGATGACGTTGCCCTTTGAATCCCAAAGGTATTTGTTGGCAAAAAGAATCTCGAAGCTGTCTATGTCGGAGACATAAACCGCAGCGTCCAGGCTGTCTAAAACGGTGAAGAGCTTCTGCCTTGATGTTCTTACGACTTCATCCAACTGGCGGGCTTCGCTTAGATTTTCAACTATCAAGACGCTCCTGCCACTGCCGTTGCCGCCGTTGAGGGGCGTCAGGGCAATTTTAGCCGGTGATGCATTTTTTTGAGAGGGGCCAAAAAGCAGTTCATCACTTGTAAAGTGCTTGCCCGCCTCGATGTTTTCGATCAATTGAGATGTAAACGACACATTCGGTTCCGATGATTTGGCGCAGAAAATGTCTTTTAACGTTTTCGCATCTCCGTTTGTGGAGCCGAGACGTTCTTTTGCTTTGGGGTTCGAATACAATATTTTACCGGAACCATCGAGAACCAGAAGACCGTCTTCCATTGTTTCTACAAATGATTCGAAGTTACTGGACAACTCAC
>CAYTHG010000143.1:0-9061 GCA_964437525.1 uncultured Myxococcales bacterium
TCATCCTGATTGCGATTTCTCTTCTGACTATCAGATTCCTATCCATAGAAGCAGGATCGCTTGGCAAGCTCTGGAAAAACACCTTCAAGCTGCCTCGTAGGTCGGCGAAAGTGTACCCGACATTCATGAGTGTCGGGTGATGGATCACCCGAGCTATAGTTTGGTTTTTCCAAAGGTGAGATAGGCCCGAAACCGGAGATGTGAAACAAGAGGTTAGAGGTAAACCCATGAACGACAAGCCCGAATCCACAAGCGCGTTGCGAAAGCTGCTGCTGGTTATTGTGATACTTGCGTTTCATCGTGTCCCAATATCGCTTGAAAATGTTTTGCCCTATGTTGCAAAAGACTACCTGCCCGCTTCTCTGATTGCTTTCATGAAGTGGGACATAGCTTATGAACAAATCGTGCTTCACGCCGTAAGCTTGATTGTCGCCTTGCTGCTGTATCGGGTATTCATCGGACAGTCGTGGCTCAAGACCGAGGCGCTGGTAACAAAAGGCAAGTTCGTTCCGCCTTGGCCTTACCTTGCTGTCGCCGCTTTGATCGTCGCGGCAGATCTGGCGGGAAGCTTTCTATTGGTCGACAGCATGGGAGATAACATACAATTCTTATGGCAAATGGATGCCGCAGGAATATCGGTAAACATTGTAACCTCGATCATGGTGGTGCTGTTTGGCGGCTTAACCGTTCACAGCCTCTGGCAAAAAATATTCATCGAACGTGGCTTGGCAGCCAATATAGCCTGTGTTGCGGTACCTGTTGCCCTTACCATGCTACTTAATCATTCGCCTTACTTGATGGCACCCTTTAAAAAGGAGCTATTGGCCGAACACTCCTATTATTCGACAATGTTTGCAACGATGTTTTTATCTCTAGTCATCATCGCCTCCGCAGCTTGGGCAGCCGTTCTCTACAAAAAAGAAGGCAACCTGCCGTGGATAATGATCTTGATGTTTTTGTGCGCTTTGCTGTGAGCGAGGACGAGCCTCGCAGGTCGGGTACTGTGTACCTGACATTCATGAGTGTCGGGTGAGGAATCACCCGAGCTATAGTTTGGTTTTCCAAAGGCGAATTGGATCCGAAACCGGAGATGTAAGTTAAGAGAGTAGAGGTTAGCGAATGATAGACAAACCCGAATCCACAAGCGCATTGCGAAAGTTGCTGCTGGTCGGCTTTCTGTTGCTTTTTAACTCTGTCTTAATCTTCTTTGAAGGGCTTTTTAGCGTTTCCTTGGAAATCGATCTGCCGGAGTTACTCTTGACCTTTATGGCGTGGGAAAAGGATCATCATCAAATAGTGCTTCATGCCGTAAACCTGATTGTCGCCTTACTGCTGTATCGGGTATTCATCTGGCAATCGTGGCTCAAGACCGAGGCGTTGGTAACAAAAGGCAAATTCGTTCCGCCTTGGCCTTATCTTGTATTCGCAGGCTTAATCGTCGCGGCGGATCTGGCAGGAAGCATACTGTTGGGCGATAGGCTGAGGAAAGACATACAATTTTTATGGCAAATGGATACTGCAGGAATATCGACAAAAGTTGTGGCTTCTATTATGGGGGCGATGTTCGGTGCTTTGACCTCTCACAGCCTCTGGCAGAAAATATTCATCAGGCGCAGCTTGGCAGCCAATGTTGCTTGTGTCATGCTGCCCACCGCGATCACCTCTATTTTAATCATAACACTCATATCTATAGTCCCCCGATCTACATTTGGTAATGGGCAAAGTCTCCAGCAAATTTTGCTTCCGAGCATTGTGTTCACAGTAACTTTTTTAGCCTCCGCAGCATGGTCGGCCGTTCTCTACAAAAAAGAAGGCAATCTGCCGTGGATAATGATCTTGACGTTCTTGTGCGCCTTGCTGTAGGCGGGGTGCGGTTCGTAGCCCCGTAGGTCGGATACAGTGTACCCGACATTCATGTGTATCGGGCGAGTAATCACCCAAGTTGCCGTTTGATTTCCCTCTTGGAGGTGGATATGAAAAAGATTGAATTCATAAACATAATACTCTTCGTTTCGTGCTTGTTGATCTCAGCCTGCGTATCGGAAGACGACAACTTACCCTACATGGACGGCGACCTGTATGACGAAGATGCGGAGCAGGACGAATCCGCCGAGCAGGAAAGCGATGGCGACTTGGACGACGGAACGCAATCCGAATCCGATGTGGAAGACGGCGACGCAGACATCGATACTGCCGAAAACGAAGAAGATACCGGCGACAAAGACGACGACAGGATTGACATCGACACGGAACCGGACGGCGAAGAATCAAGCGAGATAGAAGAGACGGAAGATTGCGAACCGGATATCGAGCTTGAGCAGGAAGACGATTTGGAACCGGAAGAAGCCACTGATGGCGACCTCGACGATGAACTGGAACCAGAATTAGAGCCCGAAGCGGAACTCGAACTGGAACCGGAACTTGATCCAGAGCCCGAGCCGGAGCCCGAAATCGAGCCGGAGTTGGATCTGGAACCTGAGATAGAAATCGAACTGGAATGCCCACCGGGAACCCCCTGGTGCCCATGCGGCCCCGATGATTATTGCCCGGAACAATATATCTGCAATGACGAGTACATCTGCGATTTGTGTCTCAACGGTGGACTTGGATGCGCTTGTACACCTGCGGGATATTGTGATCAACCTTTTGTATGCGTCGATAACGTCTGTGTGGATCCAAGCAGCATAGATGGCGACGAGGAAGAAGAGGCGGTTTGTCCAGGCGGGTATGGCTGTGAATGTTATACCGATGGCACCTGCGAAGACGGACTTGTCTGCCGAGTCGATACAGTTTGTTTGCCCCCTTGTGGTTTTTATGATTCTGGACAAATTGGATGTTGGTGCACCGGAGGTTTATATTGTGCAACAGCCGATCTGGTTTGTATAGACGATATTTGCTGCCCGAGAGAGTAAATAAATAGTAGGTAGGATGGTCAATTGCCTTGCCCATCTTCTTCTTTATATGTGATTTTGCAATGATGGACATAACAGTCGCTACAAAGCAGTGAGCGAGGGCGTGCAAAGCAATGGTTTATTATAGGGCAAACAAAATTGTGTTTATTGTTTGCCGTACAGAAGTGTTCATTTGCAAGACAAGCGAAATGATGCCATCAAGTCTAATCAGAAAGATAAAACAATGCATTCAATTTCAAGCAAGCACTTAGAAACTAAGGCGAAGAATTCAAAACGTAAATTGATGCAAATTCTATCTCGTCATAGTAGAGTTCAATGGCTGGAACACTGTTTCAAGCGTACTTCTTGGTTTGAGCAATTAGTAGATACGGATTTGACAAAGCGAATCTCTACCAATCTTGGTGTTTCTATAAAATATCTGCTGGCTAACAATATCAAAAATAGAAAAAGGTATAGCCCATTCGAGTTGGAAAGGAACTTCGAAAAATTTATAAATAAATCTGATGCATTCGCTGAATGCGATTTTTCCTCTTCTGAAGATGAAAAGGATCTTTTCAAAGTCTTTCGACATTGTATGAGAATAGAGAAAACTCAATTCCCATATCAGGAAGATCCATTTGGTACCCTGTTTGAGTTTAAAAGTTTATACGAAGAACATGCCAACGACGAACAGAAGAAAATGTTCAAAGAGACGTTTGAAATGGTGCCAGAAGAGTATGAGACGATGATTATGGTTTTTATCTATGCTGCATATCTCTGGGGCCACCCGATAACTCACCAATCCATAAAGAAATATCTAGAAGATATCGGCAAAACAAATTTGAAAGATTCTGTATCCAAATTTTTGGATGAGCATTCACTAACTGTTGAAGAATACAAACAAAAATACACTGCAAAACGGCAAAAAGAATTCAGCAAATCTATATTCGATTTCAACCCCTTGACCAAATGGCCTTTCATTAAAATCGGTGATAAATATTATCTTCCGATACAGAGGTTGCTTATATCCCTACTTGTAGATGGAGTTTATTACAAGCTTTTAGACGAACAGCATAAACCTTTCTTGGATATTTTCGGCAAGTCTTTTGAAGAATATGTTGGTAAATTACTTAAAAATTCTGTATTCGATCTCAAGCTTATTGAAGAAGATGACTTGATGGCGGAAAATTCCGAGGTTAAAACAAGGTTTGTCGATTTTGCCTACATACACGGTGATACGGTCTATTTGATAGAATGCAAAGCTGGAAGAATAGCTATTGGTCCTACTATGTCCGACGATATAGAAGATTTCAAAAGCAAACTCAAAGAACTAGTTGAAAAAGGATCACGCCAACTAAGCGATGTAAGAAAAAAAATAGAAGATGGTAGATTCACAATAGGTGGGGAGAAGTACAGCAAAGTCAAAACCATTTTGGTGAGCTATGAGAATTCATGGTCTTTTGAATCATTCAAGAACAGTCCCAAATTTGAGGAAGAATTATTCAATAAATTTGACTTGCAAAAACCAGACTTCTGGCTTTCATACAAACACATAACCACAGCTATAAAGCATACCTCACCCGAGAATAATTTGTTCGACATACTTGAAGAAGCTCAAAAGGCTGGTGTGATACACGGAGGATTCAAGGAATTCTGTAAAAATAAATATAGATCTAGGAAAAACACCTATTTGGAAGAACAGAATAAAAACGAATTCTCAGAAATCAGGAAAGAATTAGATCCCGGATATCGTAACCTTTCAAAAAACTTGAACGGTTAATCAACAATTCGTGCCCTAAATCTCCAGCCCGCCTATCCAGTCCTTAATCGAGCTTACACCCTTTTCGGCCAGGAAGGTCTTCATGCCCTTGACGATTTCGGGCATGGCGTAGGGATTTATGAAGCTGGCGGTTCCCACCTGCACGGCGGAGGCTCCCACCAGCATGAATTCCAGAGCGTCGCGGGCGCATACGATGCCGCCTAAGCCGATTACCGGCACATTCACGCGCTGGCAGACCTGCCATGTCATGCGCAGAGCCACGGGCTTGACAGCAGGCCCGGACAAACCGCCGACGATGTTTGACAAAACCGGCCTGCGCTTGTCGATGTCAACTGCCATTCCCGTCAAAGTGTTGATAAGCGAAATAGCGTCCGCTCCGGCCTCGACTACCTTTTCGGCCATCAGCGCTATATCGCTGACGTTTGGTGAAAGCTTGACGATCAAGGGAAGTTTCGTTTCCCGGCGCGTTTTTGCAACGACTTCGGCTGCCAGATCGGGATCGACGCCAAACTGTATGCCGCCTTCTTTGACGTTAGGGCAGGAGATGTTCATCTCCAGCATGTGAACGCCTTCAAGATCCGACAAGCGTCCGGCAAGCTCGGCGTATTCATCGGGGGTGCTTCCGAAGAAGTTGGCGATGCAGACGGTTTTTTCAAGGCTTTTCAGGTAGGGCAGCTTATCGCTGACGAACTTGTCTATGCCGACATTGTTCAAGCCTATGGCGTTCAGCATTCCGGCTGAACATTCGGCTATGCGCGGCGGCTTGTTGCCGGGACGCGGTTTTAATGAAAGCCCCTTGGTGGAGATTCCGCCGAGTATTCCCGGGTCGAAGAACTCCGTCATTTCCTCGCCGTAAGCAAAAGTTCCCGAGGCTGCAATGACAGGATTTTCAAAGTGTAGCCCGGCGATATTCACACTTAAATCAACATCTGCGGGGTTTATTTTCAATTTATCGTTCATCTCGAATGTTCTCCGGGATAATATTAGGCTTGCCTAATTTTAGTACAGCTTGCGGGCGTCGAATACCGGGCCGTCTTTGCAGACGCGCCGATAGTCCCCGTTTTTGTCTTCGATAACGCAACCCAGGCAGACACCGAATCCGCAGCCCATGTGCGCTTCAAGTGAAAGCTGGCAGGGCAGATCGAACTTTGCGGCGATTTCGGCCACACCGCGCATCATGATGTCCGGCCCGCAGGAATAAACCTTGATTTTGCGGCCTTTTCTCGCTTGCAGGTAATGCTCTAAAAGCTGCCCGACATTGCCGCGCATTCCCTCCGAACCGTCGTCGGTCGAGCACAGCACTTCGGCGCCCATCTCCTCGTACAAGCCCTTGACCAGCAGCAATTCACAGGTGCGTGCTCCCAAAAGCACGGCCACTTCTTTTCTTTTAGCGGTAAAATGCTCGGCCAACTCGAAAAGCGGAGCCATGCCGATTCCGCCGCCGACCAGCACCACAAGCTGCTCACTGCATTCAAGATCGAATGAATTCCCCAAAGGCGCAACGACTTCTATCTCGCTGCCGAGCGGCAACTCGGATGTCTGGCGCGAACCTTTGCCGACGACTTTTATCAGGAATTGCAGTTCTTTTCCGCCGTGACGACCTTCACTTATGCGTCTGAAAATAGAGTATGGACGCTTGAAAAACGGTTCCGTCGGGGTTTTGGGCGAGATCATGGCAAACTGCCCGGGCCTGGAGGCTTCGGATAGATTGTCTTCAAGCGAAAGGATATAATGATCCTCCGCCGCCCATTCGCGCCCGATTATCTTGCAATTGACTTTTTCGCTCACGATATGATCTTTTCCATCAGCAAGGCGTCTTCGCCGGTATCGTGATAATAGCCCTTGCGGAGGCCGATACCCTTGAATCCGAATTTCTCGTATAGTTCTATCGCCCGTTGGTTTCCGACTCGTACCTCCAGGCTGAAATAAGTCGTGTCTTGTTTGATTCTTTCTTCTATGAACTTCCTCATCAGAAGTCTGGCCAATCCGCGCTTTTGAAACTCCGACAGGACAGCGATGGACATCAGATGCGCTTCGTCCAGTACGGTCCAGTAGATTATATAGGCGGCAACGCGCCCGCTGTCGCGCTCTACCAGAACACGTCTGTGCGAATTGGGATTTGAGAACTCTACGATGAACATATCCGGCGTCCAGGGAGCCGTAAAACACTGCTGCTCCACCTCCAGCACACCATCCAAATCATCCAGTTCCATAGCACGGTATTCGATATTCGAAATTTCAGTTTGCAGACCCACTACTTGCTTCCTGCTTCCTGTTTTATTTGAGGACTGGAAAAATGCACGATTTGTAAAACCCGGCTGCGCTCGCGCAGACCTTCCAGCCAGGATTCCAGAGCATCTTTGTATTTTTGCTCCTGCAGTTCCTTTTGCACCAACTCTCTCAGTTGCCTGCGTTCGGTTGCAGCAAGTGTCGTCGTTTTCTCTCTTTTTTCAAGTTCTTTTTCAATTTCCGACTGAGAAACCTGGGACAAGGCTTCCAGACGTTTTTTCATGTACTTCTCTATTTTGTTGTTTCTGTATATTTTGGCGGCCAGAGATTCTCTGGACATGCGGCTGATTTTTAGGAAGCGCTCGAAATTATCCTTTGACTGAAAGGATTTCTCAAAATCGCCGAATAGCTGCGCCATCTCGCGTGAGGTTTCCTCAAGCATCATTGTATCTGACGACTTTGCATTTATGGAACGGCGCTTTTCCATCTCGTTGTATATCAGCATCTTGGCGATATATCTTTGCAGAACCTTTTCCAGAAGAGAAGGTACAAGCGGCCCGGCCCAGTAATAGTTTCTCTCGGCCAGAACGAAACGGGCCTCCTGCTCGACCTGGCTGCGAGTGATGGCCTCATCATTGACGGAAGCGACCACTTCTTCCACAAGGAACTGCTCGGCGGCCAAATCCCTGACAGGACAGGCGATTAGAGAAAGCGTCAAAACAAGCAAAAGCAAAGCCGATGCGCGCAAAAGGCCGTAAGTATTTTGTTTATGGGGAAGACTCTTTTTCAAACGGGGAAAGACATCTCTCCACAACATCCGGTAAGCGAAAGAGCCCGCTTTTGCCGTCTTGCGTTTTTTGCTGGAGAGACTTTGTTCTTTCATTTATTTTTCCGGTGTCAGCAATAACTCCAGTGTTTTCCACAAAGAATCGCGGCCCTGACCTTTTGAAACCGAGAACTGCACAAGGTCGTGTGCTTGCAGGTGCAAATGATCGGCTATTATCTTTATCTGCTTCTGTCTCTGTTGCAGTGGCAGCTTATCGCACTTGTTGACGACCACCACGGTCGTCGCGCCGACTTCGCGCAAAAAATCCACCAGCGTCAGATCTTCGTCATTGGGCTTGCGCCTGACATCGAGAATCAGGACGACAGCTTTAAGCTCTTCGCGTTCTTCAAGGTATTTCAGAATCAAAGGAGCCCAGATTGCACGAGAATATCCTGAAGCTTTTGCATATCCGTAGCCGGGCAGATCTACGAAATAAAAGCTTTCGTTGATTTTGAAAAAGTTCACTTCCCGTGTGCGTCCGGGAGTTTTGGAAACCTTGGCTACTTTACTGCGCCCCAGAAGCGAATTCATTACCGATGACTTGCCGACGTTGGAACGCCCGGCGAAAGCCACCTCGAAAGTTCCGTCTTTGGGCAAAGCGGAATGACTGACTACACCTTTTTCAAAATTTACCGAACGAATTTTCATGTTGTACCGTCCTTGCTGCAAAAATATGCGAAATTATGATTATATCTGTTTTCAACTATTTGTGTCACAAAAGCCCGCCAAGACGACAGATTATTTCGCCGTGCCGGAATGGGGCAGGAGCTTCCAGGACTGCTTGGAATCGAAAGCCTTCATGCCGGGCGCTTCATCGTTGTGGCAACGTGCGCAATCATCCAGTTTGCCGGGCTTCAGACCAACCGCCTCGGCCAGCTTTGCATCCTTCATGATGTAATCTTTTGCGTAATATTTGCCTATCCCGTGGCAGCTTTCGCACTGAACAGCCTGCAGGTGCGGCTGTTTGTCCATAGTGTGGCAACGCAGACATTTTGAGGACTTACGCTGCTTTGAATCCAGTATGGAATAAGCTTTCGAGTGCGGGCCTTCGCTCCAGGCGCGATACTGATCCGGATGACAGACCCGGCAGCCTGTAGCGCCGACTTCTCCCCTGTCGGTAGAGGCTTGTTCAGGCATTGCCAGTAATACCAGACTGCAAACGAAAACTATGGCCGAAATCTTGCGAAACACGTTTAAATCTTTCCGTATACCTCAGTTAGGTTTTGTCTGGAATACCACGCCATACCCGGAGTGTCAAGAATGCGGAAACTTTATGGAATAACAATCCGAACGGGTATTTTGGATCTAGTCGGAATCAAGAACATCCTCGATTAC
>CAYTHG010000144.1:0-9059 GCA_964437525.1 uncultured Myxococcales bacterium
CCGTCAATTCCATTCAAGCAGAACATTCCCACTGCTGCAGTACTTTGTTGCAAATTATTTTCGGCTATCTTTGATTGGAACAATATACCCCAGCGACTCTCCATCCTGCAAAAACAATCTAAAGTGGCTTTGCTTTCCAAAGCCGGGTAAGAGCGGTTTGTTGAGAGATGGTTCGATACAATTTGCTGCGCAAATCACTCACCATGAGCGGGGATTTACAGGTCTTACTCTAAAACCACAACTTGCTGGAAATGGTGGCTATTCAAAGGACAGGAGGGACTTCCGGCAATTCTGTTCTGGAAATAAATCGAAAAGGTGGTATAGGCATAGAGTCTGAATTTTGAAACGGTGTTTGGATGAAAACTAAGCTTTCTCAAATATTTGCTTTCTGGTTACGCATGTGGGCCAAGACGCTGTTTCTTGTTGGCGGCGGGTTGGCGTTTGCGCTGGCACTGGGAGGCTTTCTGGATGAAGGCGTTTTAGCCGATGCGGAACAAGGTATTTCCGAATCTTTACAGGTCGTCTATGCCACGCTTTTAGGCTTTGTAGCTCCGGGACCGCGCTATATCATTTATCCCGTTTTGGCAAAACTCAACCAGGCCGGGCTCGGTACGGCGGCGATAATCTCCATGATCTGCGGACATGTCTTGATCGAGCCTTCGACCGCCATGCTGGAGGCTGGATTCTTTGGCTGGCGCTTCCCGGCCAAGCGTTTTGTGGTGTCGCTGGTAATAACTCTCGCTGCCGGTTGGGGAGTGTTGCTTCTGGCCTTCTTCGGTGTGGAAATAGGGACTTAGGGACATGCGCATACACTTTTCAAGAGAGATAAAGATAGGCATGGGGCTTTATGTGGTGGCGGCCATATTGTTTGTCTGCTCCGGTCAGGACTTGATGCCGGTTTTGGAAGAAAACGCCGAGTTGGTCTCGAAAATTCTGGCTTTCACCACCTTCGCGGTGTTGATTTCCGTCCTGATTCATTTCCTGCTGCCTTTAAGTTTCGTCAGGAAATACCTGTCGTCCAACAAGCCCTTGTACCTGTTTTTCGCAGGAATACTGGGCATAATCACTCCTGGACCCATTTATGCCATTTACCCCATAGTCTTGATGCTGAAGAGAAAAGGCATATCCAATCCAATACTGGTATCGTATATCACCGGCCAGACCATCATCGGTCCGGCGCGGATTCCTTTCGAGATGGGCTTGTTTGGACTTGATTTCATGCTTTATCGTCTGGTAGCATCTTTGTTGATGGCACCTTTGGCGGGCCTTTTGTATATAGCACTTTCCAAGAAGCTGCCCGACAGGGAGCACCCGCTCGAGGCCGATTGACCTTATCCATCCGGCTATTGGAATTTAAATGCCATGCTGAACATGTTTCAGCATTTTTGGGCAGTGATATCAAGACCCTGAAACAAGTTCAGGGTGACAAGACTACTTATTTGTAATTGCCGGGTTAACATTAACTGTTTTCTTGTTTGGTGACTGCGAAGATTGCGTTTAAAATCTATGCTGCGCCACATCGCAGGACAAACGATTCTGGAGTAATGGGAAGAAGAAACAATCAAATTTATGTCGGCCATCTGGTTGCTGACAAGGGCGTGCTGAACAATGTCCTGTTGCGTATGCATGGCGGCATTGTCGAATCCATCGAACAGATAGACCCCGAAAACCTGCCACCCGATACCCTGGATTTTAAAAACTGCACCGCCTATCCCGGATTGATAAACCTGCACGAGCATCTGGCCTGCCCGGTTTTTCACGATCCGCAGGCCGAGACACTGCATCCTTCCAGTCATAAATGGATATTGGAACGTTACGGCAAATTGGCTTTTTCTGCTCTTGACTCCTTGATTCCCGTGGTGCTGGCCTCGAAATATCTACTGCCGAATTTTCTCAGGCTCGGACCCAACAGCGATTTGACTAATCTTCTGCGCTTAAAGCCCTGGCCCGGCTTCCAGACGGAAAATCTTTACCACTACCACGCTTTCCGCAACCTGTTTTCAGGTGTTACTACGGTTTTGGATCATTCTCAATATCTGCCGGAGCTGCCTGTCAGATTGGTTGAGAACAAGTACACCATGTATGGAATGCGCTGGCAGGCCGGACAGGTGAAGCAGCTTTTGAAATGGAAGAAAAACGGCAAGCCCCTGTTTATTCATGTCGGTGATGGAGTCGGTAAACAGACTGCCGACGATTTCGACAATTTGCGAGACATGGGCGGGCTTAGACCGGACGTGATTCTGGTACATGGATTGATCGTCACGGGTAAGAGATTGCGAGAGGCGATCAAGGCAGGCACCAGAATTATCTGGTGTCCGACCACTTCTTCGAGAATGTTCGGTTCCATTGTCAATGTCAAAGCCATGCTGGAACAGGGTCTGGAATTGTCCTTGGCCACCGATGCCATAGACACGGGAAGTTTTTCCATGCTGGACGAATTGCGTTCCGCTCGGGAAAAGTACATGCAGCGCTTTCACGAAGATCTGGGGGCTGAAAAGCTGTTTGAGATGGTCACTTCAATTCCCGCTGGATGGCTTTTAGAAGAAAAGCCTCTGGGCAAACTTGAAAAAGGTTATGCAGCCGATTTGTTTTTACTCGAAAACGATGGGAAAGATCCGCACGAATCGCTCTTGCGGGCCGATGAATCCGATATTCAGGCTGTTTTCTGTAATGGTGAGCTGTGCTTACACAAGGAAGACGCTTTGAATATAGACCTGTCCGAGTATGGAAACTTTGTTTCCATACAAAAAGGCGGCTTCAACTGGATTTTGAGAGAAAAAGTCCCCGGCTCAATCGAACGGGCGGAAAAAGCTTGGGAGAAACTCGGGCTTCCTTCGCTGTGGATAAGAATTTAACCCGGGTTAATCGCCGTTTTTTCAGGAAAGCGTCATTTCTCGCAGGCGTGGGATTTTGCGGTCAAGATAATCCTGCGAGTGCTCGGTCAGTCTCTTTTGACTGAATCCTGCCAAAACCCACGCTGATTTCCCCAGCAGACAAAACGGCTGACTGCCCAGAAATCGCCTTTGAGATTCAAGCGGACCGCTGCTCGTGATTATGCCTTCTTCGCGCATCAGTTTTATCTGAGCTTTGCGTACCCAGTTTTCTCCCAAAGTCAGGCTGCGGGCCGATCCGGATTCCCATATAGGTTCCATAAGTCTCTGTCCGGCTTCAAGATAGATTTCTTCAACTGCATGGGAAACCAGATCCGATTGATCGTAGGTCTGATTTCTGACATTGCCTGTCATGGTGGTTTTGATGCCATGCTTGATGTTGAAGCGAATGGCGCTGGCGTGCATGGATAGCTTGCAGCCGATGCAGGCGCAGACGGAGCGATCTTCGCTCAAGTCTTTGCCGATGCCGCCGAAAATTATTTTGCCGGCCAGGGGCATAATGTTTATGAAATGCGGTTTGACTTTGTCTCTGCCGAAGCGCTCAATGAGTTTGTCCACACGGGATACTACAGAATTGCGACACACAAGATAAGGCGCATGGCAGATCAACAGGTGAACCTTGTGGCTGTCAAGCAGCAATCTCGTTGCCACATAGGTGGAGTCGTCTCCTCCTGAGTACAGAAGAGATACTTCCTGTTCAAGATTATCAGGTACTCTAAAATCTGTTGGCAGATACTTCATTATTGATTTTCAATACTCGTAAAAAAACAAGCTCCCCCCTGAAATATATATTTGCATCAATTTCTCTTAATATAAACCGATATCGAATGAAAATTCAAGTGTTATTCCGCAATCTTAACTATATCTTATTCCCAACTATGGCAGATTGTTATTGGATCAACTCCAGTTGAGTAATCCCCAGTTTCAATCTTGTATGGATACTAAAAATCCGTAGGGGCGCAGTGCCGTACCCGGCTGAGTCTATCGACAAAGTATAGTTTTCATCAGCCTGCTAAAAAGATAACAACTCTGCCATTCCCTGCAAAACCGGGACTATTCAGGTCAACTTCAGATGGTCCATGTCGAATGAGTTGACGCGTTTTGGCAATTTTTGTATAATCTGGGTTAGAAGCAACGTTTAACAGAAGCACCGAGGCACATGTTTTCTTTGAATCACTACCTGACCAACACATCAATTCTTGTCATCGTTTTCATAATCCTGTTTATCGGGGTTTCCTGTAACGGCGGTGACGAAAACGAAGACTCATGCGACTGTCTGCAATGTGCAGACAATAACGCAGAAGAATGTCTTTCAAACGGCGAGAGCGGTCTGAACCTGAATTCTTATGGCGATGATGACCGCAATAATTCCATCGACGGCGACGAGGACGGCGATTTGTCCGAATCCGAACCAGAGGATGGCGATGAGGACGGCGATTTGTCCGAATCCGAGCCAGAGGATGGCGACGAGGACGGTGATTTGTCCGAGTCCGAACCAGAGGATGGCGACGAAGACGGAGATTTGTCCGAGTCCGAGCCAGAGGATGGCGACGAAGACGGAGATTTGTCAGAGTCCGAGCCAGAGGATGGCGACGAAGACGGCGATTTGTCAGAGTCCGAATCAGTGGATGGCGACGAGGACGGAGATTTGTCAGAATCCGAGCCAGTCGATGGCGACGAGGACGGCGATTTGTCAGAGTCCGAGCCAGAGGATGGCGACGAGGACGGCGATTACGATTCTGTCGAGGTTGAGCCATTCGATCCCTGCGCCGATCTCACATGTGGCGAAAACGCCCTCTGCCAAGTTGCAGACCAGCAGGCAAGCTGTGTCTGCATGGTCGGATTCGAGGGCGATCCTTTTGCATCTTGCAGCAAAATCCCCGGCTGCGAAGTCGATAACGGCGGCTGCGACCCCTTGACCGTCTGCGCCGATACAGTAGAAGGGCCGATCTGCGGGCTTTGTCCTCAAGGTTTTATGGGCGATGGAATATCAGGCTGTTTTGACATAAACGAATGCCAATACGAAAACGGCGGTTGCGACGAGCTTGCAGGCTGTACAAACATCATCGGCTCTTATTTCTGTGGTGAATGTCCAGACGGATACGAAGGCGACGGATATTCGGGATGCAGCCAGATAGATGTCTGCAATGTGGACAACGGCGGTTGCGATCCCATCGTATCCTGTACAAGCAAGGCGGGTCAGCCTGTCTGCGGTTCATGCCCCGACGATTACTCCGGCGACGGCTATCTCGGCTGCCAGCCCATACTCTCGAAACATGCCTCGACCTTCACGGTTTTATGGTCGCAGGGCCTAAAAATGCGCTATTACCGCAACCATCCGCTTTCCGTTGCCAACGAGAAAATCAAGCGCGCCTTCATCATCATTCACGGTATCAGCCGCAATGCAGACGATTACTACCTATACGGATATGAGGCCACGCAGTTGGCAAGGGCCACTGATGAAACCATAATAATGGCACCCAATTTCTACATAGAAGAGGACCAGCCGGACGAAAACATAATTTACTGGGAGAATTCCGAGCGCTGGAAGCGGGGCGATTTGTCCTCGGACAACTTTGAAGAAAAGATTTCGTCCTATGCGGTTATGGACCTGATGCTGGAGCAACTGAACGACAAGGCGAAATTCCCCAACCTGCAAGAAGTCTTCATTTTAGGACATTCTGCCGGTGGCCAGTATGTCCAGCGCTACGCTGCTTCATCGACTTTCGATCCTCTGCTGGCCGCGCCGATTCGCTATATCCCATCCAATTTGTCGTCATTTGTGTATCTTGACGAAAAACGACTCGCAGGCAGCGACAAGCTCGATGAGTTTGCCATTCCGCAAACAGACTGCATAGGCTACGACGAATATAAATACGGATTGAAGGATCTCAATTTATACCTGACTTCCACAGGCGCAACCCGCATCCAGGAGCAATACGAAAAACGCGATGTCGTCTATTTATTGGGTGCAGAAGACAGCGACCCGCTGGACCCTATCCTCGATGTTACTTGCCAAGCCATGCTGCAAGGTGGAAACCGCCTGGAGCGAGGCTTGATCTACTTCAATTATCTTGAAGAATATTACGGGCAAGCTGTCCACAGACTGGTATTGGTCGCGGGAGTGGACCACAACGGTCGAGGCATCATCACTTCAGCCGAAGCACGGGAGTTGGTCTTCGGGGACTAGTCCTGATTTTTCACCGGGGAAAGTACCTAAAAACAAAAAGCGGCAGACTTACGGTTTGCCGCTTTACCTCCTTCTACAACAGCCGTTTGTCGTCTGGCATCTGCTGCCCCACTATCCGTTAGATTTGAGCGAGAAAATTGTGAAAGCAGATTACGAATTCGCGTGCCAGTAAATTTTAAAGTCCTAAAGTATCTTTCGGTGGGCATATGCCCCCTTTGGTCTTCCAAAGAGTGCAGGTCATTTTGATCGAGCTTTATGGCTAAAGGTGTATTGTGAAATTCATTTCGATTCAGTTAGTGCAACCCGGCTGGCTCTTAAAAGAGCGCCGGGTTTTTCTTTTTTTTCCCCAACAAGCCGTTCAGCAAGTTGGTGCCTTCCAGCAAATCAATGTCTTAAGAAAGGAAGAGTGCTATGAGCGCTAAGAGCTACAATCCATTCGAAATGGCCCAGACCCAGTTTGACAAAGTCGCCGATCTTCTGGATCTGGACTCCGGTACACGCGAACTTCTGCGTGATCCAATGCGTGAATACCATATTGGCATTCCGGTCAGAATGGATGACGGTACGGTCAAGGTCTTCAGAGGCTACCGTTCCCAGCACAATGATTCTCGCGGCCCCAGCAAGGGCGGCATCCGCTTCCATCCCCACGAGACCGCCGACACCGTCCGCGCTCTCTCCATGTGGATGACATGGAAATGCGCCGTGGTGGATATTCCACTGGGCGGCAGCAAAGGCGGAGTAATCTGCGATCCCCATAACCTGAGCGCCCGCGAGCAGGAACTGATCTGTCGTGGCTGGATCCGCCAAATCGCCAGGGATATCGGTCCTTTGCGCGACGTGCCCGCTCCTGATGTAATGACCAATGCTCAGCACATGTTGTGGATGATGGACGAATACGAGACCATCATGGGCGCCAAATACCCGGGCGTCATCACCGGTAAGCCGGTCGGTCTGGGCGGTTCGCTGGGTAGAACCGAAGCCACAGGCTACGGCGTCATCTTCACCGTGCGTGAAGCACTGCGCGAGATGAACATTAAACCCGAAGACACCACCGCCAGCGTTCAGGGATTCGGCAACGTCGCCCGTTACGCCATCAAACTATATAACCAGTTCGGCGGCAAAGTCGTCTGCGTTTCCTGTTGGGACCAAAACGACAACTGTTCCTACAGCTTCCGTAAAAAAGACGGCATCGATGTAGACGAACTCCTGAACATCACCGACCGTTTCGGCGGCATCGACAAAGACAAAGCCCGCGAACTGGGATACGAAATTCTGGACGGCGACGCATGGCTGGAGCAGGATGTGGATATCCTTATCCCGGCAGCGCTTGAAAACCAGATCCGCGAAGACAACGTCTCCAAAATCAAGCCCAGTGTCAAACTCGTCGCCGAAGGCGCCAACGGCCCGACCACTCCCGAAGCCGATGCAGTTTTGGCAGAGCGCGGAATCTTCCTGATTCCGGACTTTTTGGCAAACGCCGGCGGAGTTACCTGCAGCTACTTCGAGCAGGTTCAGTGCAACATGAACTACTTCTGGGAAAAAGACGAAGTGCTCGGCAAATTGGATGTCAAGATGACCTCCGCTTTCCTGGCCGTTTCCGAACTCGCCAGAAAGAGAAAAATCTACATGCGCGACGCCGCTTATGTTATCGCCGTCAACCGCGTTGTAGAAGCATGTCAGGCTCGCGGTTGGGTCTAAACCCTTCTCGCCTGAAGTCTAACAACTCAAACGGCCAGGGAGTTTATTGCTCTCTGGCCGTTTCTTTTTGGAACGCAATCGAATAGAATCACTCACAAACGAACAGCATCCTTCACGAGGTAAAATGTCCCTCTGCTTTTTCGTCAGTGACCTGCACGGCAAGATCGACAGATACAAAAAACTCTTCGAACAGATACGCCTGCAAAAACCGAAGGCCATTTTCATCGGCGGAGACATACTGCCCTCGGCCCTTTTTGTTGCCAGCGCCAACTCGGAGATACATCAGGACTTCATCAACGGCTTCATGGTTCCGGAACTCGAAAAAATCAAGTCCGAACTTAAAGAGCAATACCCGCAGATATTCGTCATACTCGGCAACGACGACGGTAAGTTCGAAGAACCCGCCATGCTGGACGCAGCCTCCCGCGGCTTTTGGGAATACATCCACGACCGCAAAGTAAGCTTTGAAGACTTCGATGTTTACGGCTACTCCTACATCCCGCCGACGCCATTCAAACTCAAGGACTGGGAGAAATACGACGTTTCGCGCTTCGTGGATCCCGGTTGCGTCTCACCCGAAGACGGCCTGCATTCAAGACCTGTAAGCGCAAACGAATTGCGCTATTCGACCATACAAAAAGACCTCGAAGAACTGGCAGGCAAAGACGATCTTTCAAAAGCCATCTTCCTTTTTCACTCGCCGCCCTACAAATCCAAGCTCGACCGCGCAGCCTTGGACGGCAAGATGATAGACTACGCGCCACTGGATGTGCATGTCGGCTCCATCGCCATACAGCGCTTTATCCTCAAGCGCCAGCCCTTAATAACTCTGCACGGTCACGTTCACGAATCGGCGCGCATAACCGGATCGTGGCAAGAAGAAATCGGACAGACGCAGGCATTCTCAGCAGCCCACGACGGCCCCGAACTTTCACTGGTAATCTTCGATCCCGAAAATCCGCAGCAAGCCGAACGCCTGCTGCTGTAGCCTTTTTCCTCGACAAAGAGTAAACCCGGCGTGGTCGGGCGGGTGGGAATTGGCGCGGGATTTGCTTTTGGATACGTTTACGATTTCTCGGGTAGGTCGGGGCAAATTTCTTGCCCGACACGAATTGCAGGTTGGAGCATGGCTTCCCAGCATGCTCTAACTCTTACAAGCACAATCAACAAAAACAAGATTCGCAAATGCCGTGTCAATTGGGCGACCCACGCCAAAAAGCCAAGTAGGATGGGCAATTGCCTTGCCCATCTTTTTTCCCGATGGAGCATGTCTCTGCCAT
>CAYTHG010000145.1:0-9054 GCA_964437525.1 uncultured Myxococcales bacterium
ACCTGCGCGAGACATTGGGTTTGATTGAGACACTGGAATTACTGGATACACTGGATATTATTGGCAAGCCCAAAGTTCGTAGGAGCACATCCGAACCGGAACAAAAGCAGGAGCAGGTGTCAAAGGTTTCTGAGAGCGGCGATAAAACAGAGCAAGTGAATTCAAGACCTCAACAAAGCGCTCAATTTTCTTCTGGCCCCCAGAAAGCAAAAACATCGGAGTCTTCGGCGGATATGCAAGCCTTGATAAAAGAAGCCCGTGCTTTCAATTTTATGACCGTCAGTAAAAACGCCATCAAGATACTTGGAGTCAAAAGAGACGCCAGCCCTAAAGAAATCCGCAATGCATATGTAAAGCTGACGAGGAAATATCATCCCGACCATGTGGGTATGAATATTTCCACAGATATCAGGCGCGAGTTCGAGAAAGCTTCTGCTGCCGCAAACGAAGCATATTCTCGCTTGACCGACAAGGAAAAGCGCAAGCAGTTTTTCAAGTTGCTCGATGACCCGGTTATCAAGGGTGATTTACGCAAAGCCGAAATGCGCCAGCGGGCCTCGCTCGAAACGGAGCAGGGCTTTATCATGACGCACAAAAATAATTTTGCTCAGGCCATCAAGCACCTTAAGCGTGCATTGATGATTTTCCCCTACGATCCCATAAACTATGCCCGCTTGGGCTGGTGCCTTTTCAATACCAGCGCTCCTGGAGAGAACAATTCCCAAAAAGCTCTTGAAGCCATAGATAAAGGTTTGGATATCCACCCGGAAAACGAGTTCGGCAACTATTACAAGGCCAGGATTTTGCTTGCTTTGAAGAGAGGCGAGGAGGCGGAAGAATTCTATACCAAGGCGGTCAAGGCCAATCCCAATAATTTCGAGGCCAAACGCGATCTTAAAATCCTGCGCAGACGCCTGGGAAAAGACCCGGACAAGTTCTAATCTCGCAAAATCTGTTTCACTCTTCTATTTCTATTGCAGAATCCGCCAGGAAGTCGTTTATTTGTTTGCAGTCTTGGTTACTGATACCCTCGAACTCCAGCCCCATTCCGGCGGGACGTTGGCGCGTTTTGTCCGTTACCTGCAAGTTGACCCAGACGACGCGGGCTTTGATTTTCATTTCATCCTGTTCGGGAAGCTGGATATACAGATCAAGCCAGTCCCCACGTTCCATCAGAAAATCGGACTTGAGATAAACGCCTCCTAAGGAAAGATCCTCGGCGTAAAAATAAATTCGTCCCTCGGCTTCCTGGTCGTCTATATAAATCTTTGCGGATATCGGTATCCTTCTGTGCTTTCTTTTCTGTTCGTCCATTTTACTTCCTCCATATCTCATTCGAGCATCAGACCTCTGATGGCCAGCCCTTTGTCATAATCTTTCAAGATCAACATGGCGCGGCTGAAATTCAATGTCGCGGCCTCACCTGGGGCAAGCTCGACCCACAGTACAATATCGTCTTCTGTCAATTCCTTACGGATTTTCTGAACATAATCCGGCAAGTTCTCTTCGGTGTTTTTAATTTCGTAGCTGGAAAACACTGAAGGCTCGCTTTTATTCAAAGCCAGTGCCGCTTCGTGCTCCTTGAGCGAGGCAGTTGCAAAGCGTTGGGAAAGCATCGGTGAGACCTGTGTTTTGTTCATGCAGGCAAAAGTTTTGGAAACGTTTTCAAGATAGAAGATGTTTTTGTCCAGATAAACGAAGGCTCTTTCGCTTTTTTGTGTAACAAGCGAATTGAAGAACTCATAATAAAGGTGCAAAGAGCGCAGCTTGGCGGAGTCCTCCGGCTGGAGTTGATGCGCAAGCGGTCTGGTTGCGCAGGCCGAGGCCAGAAGCAAAACCAGCAAAACACCGATAAGTCGAACTCGCACAGACATTTGTTTCTCCCGATTGTTCAGAAGCATTCTACGTCAGAACCGCTTGTCCGGTCAAACTTCGCGAGGGCATGTTTTTACTTGCCTAAACAGACCCAATTCACTAACATCATTCATCTGTTTGATTCAGACCTGCTTTTTGTTTTAACGTGATACTGGAGAGTGAGATGTCCGAACGCTACAACCCGACCGATGTCGAGAAAAAATGGATTGAATTGTGGGAAGAACGCGGCGATCACAAGGCTGATTTGCGCAACGCTGAAAAGCCTTTTTACAACCTGATGATGTTCCCTTATCCCTCGGCGGAAGGTCTGCATGTCGGTAACTGTTTCGCATTTATCGGAACCGATATCTACGGGCGTTATATGAAGATGCGCGGCCACGAGCTTTTCGAGCCCATGGGCTTTGACGCTTTCGGTATTCACTCGGAGAACTTCGCTCTTAAAAAGGGTATTCACCCCAAGGTTTTGACAGAGCGCAATATTCATAACTTCAAGGAAAACCAGCTCAAGCGTCTTGGCAATCATTTTGACTGGGATCACTCAGCCGATACAACCAAGCCGGAATTCTACCGCTGGACGCAGTGGATCTTTTTGCAGCTTTACAAAAAAGGACTGGCCGAGCAAAGCGAAGCTCCCGTCAACTGGTGCCCTGAATGCAAAACCGTTCTAGCCGACAGTCAGGTCAACGATGACGGCTCCTGTGAACGTCACCCTGAAGTTCAGGTCGAGCAACGCAATCTGCGCCAGTGGTTCTTCAAAATCACGAAATACGCTGACAGGCTGCTAAAGAATCTGGATTGGATAGACTGGCCCGAGGATGTCAAGCTGGTCCAGAAAAACAAAATCGGAAAAAGCACCGGCGCTACGGTTACTTTTACACTCGAAGACGGCACGCCCTTTGAGATTTTCACCACCCGCCCGGATACTTTGTGGGGCGTGACCTACATGGTCTTTGCTCCCGAGCATGATCTGGTGGCAAAAGTCACTTCTCCCGAGCAAGCCGAGGCTGTCAAGGAATATCAGAACCAGGCCAAAAAGAAGAGCCGCTTCGAGCGTTCCGAGCTTGCCACAGATAAAACAGGTGTGTTCACCGGCGGTTATGCCATCAATCCTGTCAGCGGCGAGAAGGTTCCGGTTTATATCTCCGATTATGTATTGATGGATTACGGTACCGGCGCGATTATGGCGGTTCCGGCCCATGACCAGCGCGATTTCGAGTTTGCCACCAAATTCGGTGTTCCTATCCGTCAAGTCATTGCACCTGAAGGTAAAGAGCAGGGCAATCTGGAAGAAGCTTATTCCGGCGAAGGTCTGATGATAAATTCAGGCGATTTCTCCGGTATGCCATCGGGAGAATCCAAAGAAAAAGTCACCGCATGGATAGAAGAAATCGGCAAGGGCAAAGGCTCCGTCAACTACCGTCTGCGTGATTGGTGCGTTTCCCGTCAACGCTACTGGGGACCGCCGATTCCGATTATTCATTGCGAAAAATGTGGGACAGTTCCTGTTCCCGAAGAAGATCTGCCTGTCCTGCTGCCGGATTCGGACGATTATATCCCCGATGGTTCCGGACGTAGTCCACTTGCTCGTAACGAAGAATGGAGCAAAACCACCTGTCCCAAATGCGGCGGACCGGCCTTGCGTGATACCGATGTCACCGACAACTTCCTGGATTCGGCCTGGTATTTCATGCGATATCCCTCGGCCAATACACATGATGCATTTGTAGACAAAGAAATCAGCGACAAGTGGCTGCCTGTCGACAACTACATCGGTGGTCGCGAGCATTCTTTCGGGCATTTGTTGTACTTCCGTTTCATCAACATGGTGCTGCACGATCTCGGTTATCTGAAGGAAGAAGAGCCGGTCAAGCGTTTTCGCGGTCACGGCATAATCACCAAAGACGGCGCCAAGATGAGCAAGAGCCGTGGCAATATCGTCAATCCCGACAGCATCGTAGATAAATTCGGAGCCGATACCTTCCGCATGTACCTGATGTTTCTCGGTCCCTACACCCTCGGTGGCGACTGGTCCGACGACGGCATTCTGGGCTGTCGGCGTTTCATAGATCGCATCTGGGATTTTGTTGGCAAAGGTTTCAACGATAAAATGCCTGAAGAGGCCGAGCGCAGTATGCACAAGGCCATCAAAAAAGTCACCGAGGACATGGAGATTCTCCAGTACAACACGGCTATTGCGCAATTGATGAGCTACCTCAACGACCTGCGCGCCGCCGATGCCCGTCATCCCGAGTTGATTAAAAATCTGCTGGTCCTGCTTGCTCCCATCGCTCCTTTTGTTTGCGAGGAACTCTGGCAGCAGATGAAGTTCGATTCTGAAGGCAAGACTATCTTCAAGCACCTCTGGCCCGAGTTCGATCCTGCAAAGTTGATCGAAAACACGGTTACAGTGGTTATTCAGGTCAACGGCAAATTGCGTTCCGAGTTGAAAATCCCGCGCGACATGGCCCGTGAAGAAGTCGAAAAACTGGCTTTGCAGGATGAGAAAATCGCGAAATTCCTGCAGGACGGCACTGTCCGCAAGGTTATCGTTGTTCCCAACAAACTTGTCAATATCGTCTGTAAATAACGCAGAGGCAAAACATGTCCGGCGGCATGGATCGCAAAGTAAAAATCAAGCTTGCAGATGATGCCGGTTTTTGCAGCGGAGTCAGACGCGCCATAAAAATCATTAGAGAAATGGCCCGGCGTGAAGGTCGGGCGCTTTCTTATGGAGATTTGATCCACAACAGGCGCGTGATGGCCGAAATGGAGAGCCTCGGCGTTAAGGTAATTCAGGAAGTATCCGAGGTGGATGGCCCTACGGTGACAAGGGCGCATGGAATAACTTCCCGAGAGCGCCGACAGCTAATGAATTCCGGTTTCGAGGTGATAGACGCCACTTGTCCTCTGGTTAATTCCATAAAAGACGGTATCGACAAAGCCTACGGCGCAGGGGCGCTGGTGGTTATTTTGGGCAATCCGGTTCATGTCGAAGTTGTCGGTCTGGTGGATGGCAGGCTCGATATCATCGTTGCTCGTTCGGCTGAAGATCTGGATCAAGATGATTTGATTGCAAAACTGGAACAAGCTGAGAAAGTCGCGCTGTTCTCGCAATCGACTCAGCGTAGCGATCATTTTGATCGACTTGCCGAAAAACTTTGTGAGATCAATCCCAACACTAAATTGCACAATACCATTTGTAAGCCCACAAAAGCTCGTCAGGCCGGGGCGGTCAGGTTGGCTGGTGACGCTGATGTCATGATAGTTGTCGGCGATGAGCATTCATCGAATTCCAAAAGGCTGGTGGAAACCGCTGCCGAGATAGTTGTCACTCACAGGGTGTCCGGTGCCGACGACATAAGGCCGGAGTGGTTCGACGACGATATCTCGCTTGTGGGTGTGGCAGCCGGAGCAAGCGCACCTGATCGGACGATTTCGGAAGTGCTCAATAAGCTTCAGGAAATGCTGGAAGGCGAAATCGTAACGTGAGATAATTGGAAGCGTGTCCAAGATGACGTTTTGCTGTTTTTTACGATTGACCGAAAAGCTTTGGAATGATAGCCTCCTTTGTCGGTTCGCCTTTAGGCGGAACGCAAATCAATATGCTTCGAGGTTTGCCTTGTTTACTTGCCTTGTTTTTATTGCCGCAGAAAGAAATACCCCGAAAGGAGTTGTTAGATGAAGTTGATCGGCTTTATGCAGATTGTTCTGCTGATGGTTTTGTTCGCTTTTGTTTTGCCAGCCTGTGGTGGTGACGCAAACCCCTGGGATATCGGCGAAGGCGAAGGTGAAGGTGAAGGTGAAGGTGAAGGCGAGGGTGAGGGCGAGGGCGAAGGCGAGGGTGAGGGCGAGGGCGAAGGCGAAGGCGAGGGTGATGGTGATGAAGAAATCGACGGCGACGAAGTCGATGGAGACGATATAGACGGTGACGATGTCGATGGAG
Organism: uncultured Myxococcales bacterium; assembly: GCA_964437525.1. Classification (GTDB taxonomy): domain Bacteria; phylum Myxococcota_A; class SURF-8; order SURF-8; family SURF-8; genus JAKQSH01. Next base: position 5,819 of record CAYTHG010000145.1, read on the forward strand.
ACGATATAGACGGTGACGATGTCGATGGAGACGATATAGACGGCGATGATGTCGATGGAGACGATATAGACGGTGATGGGGTTGACGGCGATATCGATGAGTTGTCTGGTACCGGTCAATCCTGTGACAACCCCTTACCTATAGAGCCTGTCAGCCAGACTATCAATGCAAGTATTGTCGGAATGGGCAATTCAGAAGATGGTATCTGTCAGCCGAATTCCGGTGAGGATGTAGTTTATACATTCACATTGACAGAAGATTCTCTCTTCTCCGCTCATATGACCGGTTTCGATACCGTTCTGCATTTGCGCAGCGATTGTACAAATCCAGATTCCCAGGTCGATTGCAACGACGATGTCAGCAAAAAGGGGCTGGATTCCATGCTGTCCCTGCAGCAGCTTGCAGCGGGAACTTACTTCCTGTTTGCCGATTCTTATGGCGGCAAAGCCGATGGCGATTTCAGTCTGGAGCTGGTTTTCAATACTTCTCCTTGTGCCGACAATCCTTGTGGGGTCAATGAGGAATGTGTTGTCAGTGGTGACTGGTCTTCGTATACCTGCCAGTGCGCTGATGGTTTCGTTCTGAGTACGGGCGGTGCTTGTACTGACGACTTATGCCTTCCGAATCTCTGCAATGACGCGAATCGGAGTATTTGCCATATGGACTCCGACAGCAGTTATGCCTGCGATTGCGATCCCGGTTATGTCATGGATGGCAATGTTTGTGTCGAAGACGAAAGCGGCACGGGCGAATCCTGCAGCAGCCCCATACGCATCAGTCCTGTATCTCAGACTCTGACGGGAAACACCAGCGGCATGGGTAACAACGCCAACGGCGTTGGCGACTGCGACAGTACCGGAGATGAGGCGGTTTATACCTTTACTGTCGATAAACAATACCTCTTTACCGCTCATATGACAGGTTACGATACTGTCCTTTACTTGAGAACCGATTGCGACAACGCCGGTTCACAGATTGCCTGTAACGACGATTGCCCTGGCGCAGGAAACGATTCCAAACTTAACCTAGTTGAACTTTCAGCCGGAACATACTTCCTGTTCGCAGATTCTTATTCTTCCAAATTAAAGGGTGACTCCTACCAGCTGGAGTTGACTTTCCAGCCTTCGCTGTGTCAGCCCGATACCTGCGGTCCTACTCAGGATTGTGTTATGAGCGAGGATTGGACCTCTTACGAGTGTGTCTGTGCCGAAGGTTATCAGCCTTGGGGACAGGATTGCGTGGACGATCCCTGCGAGCCGAACACATGCACCGGCACAAATCAGAACAAGTGCGTTTTCGACGGTCCTTCGCAGTTCCATTGCGATTGTAATGTCGGTTACGTTCTGGATAGCGGAACCTGCATTGTAGATCCCGATGCCAACGAATGGTTGATAATGGTCTACTTGAACGGTGACAACAACCTGGAAAGCGATGCTTGGGACGACCTGCACGAAATGGAAATGGCCGGTTCAAACGCTTATGTTCATATCGTGGTTCTTTTCGATACATACGCTGGCAGCGCCAAGCACCTGTATGTATTGAACGGCCAGGATCAATCCACCGAACTTGCCGATCTGGGCGAATTGGATCTTTCAGATGAGCAGACCCTGGCGGACTTCGGTATCTGGGCTGTTTCCAATTACCCGGCCAATCGCACCGCTTTGTATATGTGGGACCACGGCGCAGGTTGGGAAAAGAAGGGCGGCTTTACCCCGCCGGTCAAAGGATTCTCCAACGACGATCACGGCGCTTCCGGTGACAGTGAAATCTCCATTGCCGAAGGAGAATACGAAGACGCTCTACAGCAGATTTACAATGTACTGGGCCGCAAGCTGGATATGGTCGGCTTTGATGCCTGTCTGATGGGAATGTACGAAGTTGCTGCAGCCAGTCAACCTTTCGCTCATTACATGGTGGCATCTGAGGAAACCGAGCCTGTAAACGGTTGGACCTGGGACGGCTTCCTGCTTCCCTTGACATCCGACCCGTTTATGACCACAGAGCAGCTTGGTGTATATATGGTGCAGTCTTACCATGACTATTCGAGCAGTAACTCTACACTGTCGATAGCTAACCTCGATGAATTGCCCAACCTGAATACCAAACTGGATGCGTTCTCTCTTGCAATGATGAACAACACCTCTGCATACACGGCGATAAATACCGCCAGGTCGAACACAATTTCCTTTACAGACAGCACATTCCGCGACTTGTGGCAGTTTGTTGACAACGTAGTCAATACTTCCGGCCTGCCGGCATCTGTGGCAACAGCAGCAGCCGATTTGCAGGCAATACACGATGACGTGATTCCCTTCCATCTCTACAACGCCGACTCTTCGGGTTGGGGAAGCGATTACACCAAATCGCAGGGCATGTCGATTTATATGCCATCTAAGGGAGACGGCATGAGCAGCCTTTACACAAACGGCGGTGGCTCTCATGCTTGGTGCGACGAGTCCAACTGGGATGAGTTCCTGCAATCGTTCAGCAGTTCCAAGTAGCTGCCGATTAAAAACAACAAAAAAGGCGGGGCCATGTGGCTCCGCCTTTTCTTATGGATCATAGAAATTCTTTTGTCGTATCAATAAGTGGCCGCCGACGCGACACATGGTTTTTTCGATATCCGCTCAGGATGGTATATTGCTGCTAGCCTACCACCCCCCTTTACCCCCAGGTACAAATACGATCTAAACCTGCGTGTCTTGTCGGCGACCAATTTTATCCAATGTTAAAAGAACGATAAACTATATTGAGTCTATTGGGAGATTACATTCACCATACATTGCATCCCATATCGAATACTTCATCAGGGATTAGCAGTTCCATTTTTGCGAAACGGGCTTTTTCTCCGCTTGTGTCGCGTTCGACTATCAACTTGAAGATGTTAAGATTTTTGCGTTCGATTCTCATTCTAAACCCAATTGAAGATAAGCCAGTATTCTCAAAACGACGGTATGACCTCCGTATAAAAACCACTGGGACACAATAGTCCTCTGTTGCTTGCGATATGGACATAATAGCATGAAAAAATCTATTATTGCTAGAAAAAGTTTTAGTTGAATTTGCAGAAGTGACACCTTGTGACAAAAGTCTGTCTTCGATTATCGAAGGAGAGAGAATCAACAGGTTGCAGGCACGGCTTTTTATCAATTCTAAAATCAATGCTGTTTGCGCCTCGAAGCCGTTTATTCCATAGTAAATCGCCTTGCCGTTTTGGAACTTGTTTGCAAATACGC
>CAYTHG010000146.1:0-9049 GCA_964437525.1 uncultured Myxococcales bacterium
CAGTACGGGCTTGGACTTAAGCGATTTCAGGTAAGCATGTTTGATGGAATTCAAACGCTTGACGATTACGCGCCTGATGATGGACGAGGGCAATTCACCTTTGACTTTAAGGCTTGCAAGCTTGACTGTCAGGGTTATCTTGTCGGCTTCGGTTTTCTTCTCTTCAAGCGGAGCGCTGGATACGCTGTCCACGCTTGCCTGCGCTTCTTCAGCTACGGATCGTCCCAGGCCACCGCCACCAAAGCCTTTGCCGAGTGAGCCGAGCGTTCCTGCGCCTCTGCTCAATTTGCGTTTGCTCATCGCCATTCCTGAACAAGCTCCCACCGCCATGTTGGAAACACCCTCGGGCAGCGGCAGTGCTTGCTTGACGCTTACATTCTCACCATCGCCGCGCACCAGAGAATCGATGGCCACAAAAGATGTGTAGTCGCTCAAGAGGCTGTATCTAAGGCCGAGCTGCGTCACTTCTTCCACGCGCTTATCGTCTGTGGCCAGCTTGTTCATGTCGGCCAGTCTTTCGATTTTCTTTCTGGCCCACAGATAACGCAGCGCTTTATTCTCCAGTTCTTCTGCCACTTCGCCGATATCGCTTGTCATCTCTATCCGTCCCTGGGGCGTGTAGCCGCTAACGATTACGCGGCCCTTGGCCGCGCCTTTATATTTGCCGAAGATTATCAAGGGACGTTGGGCGAAGAGGTCGGGGATGGCTGAGGGTTCCACGTCGTAGGCGTCGAAGCCTTCAAAATCCACGGCGATGTCGTTTAAGAGCGGAGCCTCGATGTATTCTTTAAAACGCTTGGACTGCTTTTCAGCTTCCTGTTTATTCAAGACGATGAAGGGTTCGCCTAAGCCTGCGCGGGCCATGCCTTCGATTAAAAAGCGGTTGACGCTGGAACCGATGCCGAAGGAAAACAGGTTGGCGCGTCCGAGGTTATTGCGAATAAGTTCGAAGGCTTCTTTTTCAACCGAGACATAGCCATCGGTGATAATGACGATGCTGCGCGAGGCGTTTTCGATTCTCGGTAGCTTCAGGGCGCGCTTTAAAGCCGGGACCAGTTGCGTTCCGCCACCGCCCTGCTGACGGTCGATGAAGCTCAAGGCTTTTTTGATGTTTGCCGGTGTCGCTTTTAATGAGCGCTCGGCAAGCACGGCGCTGCCGCTTGCAAACAGCAGAATATTGAAATGGTCCGCTTTGTTGAGTTTGGAGAAAAGATTGTGCATCAGGTCTTTTGTGACATCGAGTGGAAAACCGTGCATGGAGCCGGATACGTCCACGATGAAAATATACTCGCGCGGCACGATCTCGGCGTTTTCAATGCGGGCGGGCGGCTCGATCATTTGCAGGAAGAAGTTTTCTTTTTCTCCCGGATAAAGCAGCAGGCCGCTCTGGATGCGGTCACCGGCCAGTTTGTAGCGCAGAATAAAATCTCGGTTGCCGTTTGCTTTGTCTTCGGACAGGCCGACTACTACTTTTTTATCGCCTGCAAATTCCGCCCAGATGTCGTGTGTGGGGCTGACGATTTCAGAAATCGGAATTGCGCCGTGGATCTCGATGTCCAGGCCGAACTCGTATGCGGCTTGCTCGCCTTCTTCAAGATAAGGATTCTTGACCCAGGCTTCTCGATCACTGGCACCGTCTTCGGGTGTTTCGGAGTAGCGCGGGCCAACCACGGTCGGGTAGGCGAATTCGTAGGTTTTGTCATCAGGAACAAGCAGTTCGGTGTACAGCAATTCAACCCTGATGACATCGCCGGGCTGGATGTTGGCGACGTTCATCTGGAAGACGTTGGGGCGTTGCTGCTCTAAAAGCGAGGCGCTCCTGCCCTCGGATTTTGCCTGCTCATAATCGGCGCGGGCCTCCTGGCGGCGCTTCAATTCGGCCTTGATCGTCCGTTCGCCTATTGTCATCTGCATGGCGTGGACTGCGGCGCGAGTCGAGGCCGGGAAGATGTAAATGGCTTCTATGGTGCTGTTCCCTGAGTTTTTATAAACCTGAGTGACTTTGACGGAGGCAATAACGCCGCTGATATCCACATCCGCCCGCGTGGATTTCAAGGGCAGGCTGTCTAAGTTTTCGTCTTTGGAATCCACGAAGAAATAAGGAGCCAGCGTTTTGTCCTGCGTCTTTTTCTCGCGTAAAAGGCTTTTGTCGGCCTTGATGAACTTTCGCTCCGGCGATGCAGGTCTCGACACTTGGGCAACTGTAAACTGCTCGTCCTCCCACTCCCCGGCCTGCTCGAAACGCCCAACTTCCCCGCAGCCGAATGAAAGCAGGGCCACGGCCCCGATCACGGCTATTGCCAGAATCAGCGCGAAACTTAGAACGAAGTTTGCAAAATGGGTTTTCGAAACAGCGCCTGCACCTTGTTTTCTGATCGCTCGCATGACCTTCTCCCTTCGCGGTTTTAGACGAAGGCGACCGGCTACCGATACCAGAGCCGCGCTTCGCCGCTTGAGATCGACGTGAAAACAGCTTGTATGGAATGTACGGGTGAATATTGAAAGCTTCGTTGCTTGACTAAGCAGCTTGTTTTGTGGCAAAATGCTTACTTGTTCGTAGATCATCGTTGTCTCCTTTCCTGAATGAGCAGAACAACCCTGACTACGGTTCAAAAGTAGAACAAATAGGCATTATTGTCAAGGGCGAAATGGAACAAACGGGCAACTACTCGGAAAGACTGGAGCAAATACGCGAAGCTTTGAGCATCAGCGGCAAAGACTTCAGTGAACAAATAGGCATTCCCTACCGTTCTTACATGAATTACAAGAACGGCAGGACTCCGCCTGTTGAACTATTGGGCAAAGTCGTTGAGCTTTTCAAAGTCAACGCCCAGTGGATGATGACAGGCAAGGGTGAGATGTTTGTCAAGCAGGCCGATTCCACGCAGACTGTGGAGGAGACTGAAGAGCTGTCAGAGGACATTCTGGACGATCTTCCCGAGTTTGACGAAGACTCCGCTGACGAGTCCCTTCCCGATCTTGCCAAAGAGCGGAATAAAGAATCGCCAGAAGAAATACAGATGCGTATGATGAAGCATCTGCTTGATTTGAGTGAGGAAAACAAGCAACTGCGCGAGCGCGTCCAAGAATTGGAATTGCGTCTGCGGCGCGAACGGCGCGGCAGGATTATCTCTCGCAACAGCTAAATCCTGTTGTTGGAGCAGGCATCCTTGCCTGCTCCGTAATATTTCTTTCCTCTTCGTTGGTTCAAGGTCACCCCACCTGAACCTTTGTTTTTGCTTGGGTCTCTGACCCAACAACGGTGCATGAACGTGCGGAGCCGGTCGGAGACCCGCTCTGACGGAAGCAAAGCCATGCTCCAACAAAAGCAAGCATGTCATTCCCGCGAAGGCGGGAATCCAGCACGATATCATGCACCTGGACACCCGTCTGCGCGGGTGTGACAAGAATTCGTAGTTCGCTTTCTGAGGAAGATCGACTTTGTAAGGAATCAAAAGGCCCGAACACTCTTGTGTTCGGGCCTTTTCTTTTATTCAGATTCGGGGCTATATGCCCAATCGTACATTATTCCAGTTCGTAAGCCGGGCATTTTTCCATTTCTATGCAGAAATCCAGTGGGGTTTTGCCTTCTGCCGGTGAGCATGGCTGATCGAAAATGCAGGCATTGCAGCCCTTGTCGGGTTTGCTCATGCACTGGCCTTCGACTTTGGCAGCGTAGTCCTCGCCGTGCAGGGCTTCTCCGGCGATCTGGTTCTGGCAGTATGTAATGGCCTGGCCGACATCGGCGCAGGTGGCAAAATCGTTCTGGTCGTCTCCGGCACCGCAGGCGCTTGCAAAGGCGGCGATCATCAATGCGATCATCAATATCTTTATATTTTTCATGTCAACCCCGTTTCGTTTTTAATCTGTCGTTTCCGTTTTCACTTTGCCTGTAATCGTCCCGTATAGTTAATACGGGAGGTGTTCGTACAGGCTGTAGCTGAGTGTAATCAAGAGGTTGTTCTGCAACTGCCATTCTTCGATGGTCATTGGTTCGCGTATGGCTTTCAATTCGTAGCCGATTGACATCCACTCGGTAAAGCGCAGATCGAGCCTTGCATTTAAAAAGACGTTCAGTCTGTCTGCGCCTGTAGGATCCACATCGGGATCGACATAAAACGGCATCATCAATTCGGCGGCAAGTAGGTAAGCTATGCGCTTTGTCCACAATTCGCCCCACATCCTGTTGATAGACTCACCACCGATCTGGTACACGTTTTGTAGCGTCTTCACTTCGATTTCAGCGGTGTCGCCATCATCGGAAACCGTAAGCTCGCCGTTCTGCCAGGTCTGCCAGAATCCGAGACCCAACAGGAATTCGAGGTTGATCTCTTCTTTTGCCAGCGGTCTGAAGAAAGGACCGAAGCCTTCTTTGAGCGTGAAGGGCGCAAAGGGGCCGGTCAGTTTGACTTTATCGTCCAGGAGAAAGTCTATTGTGCCGTCCTTACCTGTGATGGCGTATGTTGACTGTGCGGGCTGCACGTCGTAGCTGGGGAACATGGATGTATCCATCGCCAGACGACCATAAAGTCCGAACCAGTCGTAGAAGTAGTAAAGATACATGCTCTCTATCTTGAAGGTGTCGGTCGAGATGATGAACTCGTCTATGACAGGCGTGCGCGTGATGGCTTCGTTAATCAGGAATGTATTGCGCCATTCATGCTTGCCTTTGAACAATGTGATTCCCAAGTCGAGATTGAGGCCGAAGGTCATGGAATAACCCTCGGGTTGCCCGACTACCTTGCGGTTGTCGGCCAGATTGAAGTTGGAGCTGGGCTTGAAGCGGAAGTGCCAGCCGTCTTTCGTTTCCGCAGTCTTTGTACTTTTGAGCTTTTCTTCTTCGACAGGATCTATATCCTGCGCCATTACTGGTGAAGAACCGTAAACCAAAAATAGCATCATACTCAGGGTAAAAAATAAAAATAATTTCTTCATGTCATCCTCCTCAAAGGGTAAAAATTTATATACTTCCCTTCGAAACTTCTTAATGTATTTACTCGACAAGAACAATCCAGCCGCTCCCTTGCCCTGAAACTGTTTCAGTCTCTTTTATTTACTTCATTATCAGATGCTGAAAGCAGTTCGGCATTACGGCTATGAAAGAAATGCCGGGTCAAAGAACATTTAATTCTCGATCAAGAATTCAACTCGCCTGTTTGCAGCCCGACCCGCTCTGGTACTGTTGGGAGCAATGGGTTTGTCGGGGCCGTAGCCCTTGACGCTCAGGCGGTTTTCTTCGACTCCCTTACTTGCAAGGTATTTTTTGACGGCTTCGGCGCGTTTTAGGGACAATCTGCGATTGACCTTCAAGCTGCCTCTGCTATCGGTGTGGCCTTCTATGCGAACCTTGAACTTTTTGTTCTCTTTCAAAACCGTGGCGATCTCGTTGAGCATCTCGAAGGATTTGTTCAGGATTTTAGCTCTGCCGGTTTTGAAGAAGACCTTCTGTTTCAACTCGATCTTGGTGTCGGTGACTTCGATCAGCTTGGGCTTGGTGTCCGGACAGCCGTCTTCGTCCATGTATTCATTGACGGTCTCGGGTTCGATGGGGCATTTATCCACGTTATCCAAAATGCCGTCCTTGTCGTTGTCGAGATCGGGGCAGCCGTCGGAGTCTTCGAACCTGTCCATGTCTTCGGCTTCGTTGGGACACTTGTCTTCCTTGTCCTCCAGGCCGTCCAAGTCGTTGTCGTATTCGGGGCAGCCGTCATCATCTTCAAAGCCGTCCTTGTCTTCTGCCTTGTTGGGACATTCATCCTTTGTATCTTGGATGCCGTCCTTGTCGTTGTCGAGTTCCGGGCAGCCGTCGTTATCCCGGTAGCCGTCCACGTCTTCCGCCGAATCGGGGCATTTGTCAACATCGTCCATAATGCCGTCTTTGTCCGGGTCGTGGTCGATGTCCGGCTCGTATTTGAGCGACAGCAGTCCTCTGAAAGTAGGAGCGCCAAGGCCGCGTGTGATTTCGTCGTCGCCTATGCTCAGGCCAGAACCTGCACCTGCGGTCAACCATAAGCCGTCATAAACCTGATAGCCTATTCCGCCGTACATCTCAAGCGGTGTGGATGTGGCACCGGTGGTGAAGCCGTTTTCTCCAAAAAGCTCCAGCATAAGTTTGAGGTCGTCTATGGGTTTGTACTCGGTGGCAAAGCCGAAGGTGATTCTCTGGCCGATCTCTCCTTCGTAGAATTCCTTATGCTCGCGCCAGATGTAACCTAAGTTGAAGCCGAAGCGCAGTTTCCAGATATCAATCTCGAATGCCAGCTTGGGAGCGACAGTCACGTTGGAATCTCCGAAGAAGCTGCCGCCTGAAATGGCGTTTCCGACCGGGAATGATGTAACCAGAATCAAAGCCAGCCCGAAGGTGTCGCTATCGGCTTTTATGGCTCCGTTTAGAAGATCCAACTTTATGTGCAGTCGCGGGTCGCCCATCCCGGCCTTGTTGTCCGAGGGCTTCTCGATGATCTGCCCGTTCAAAATCACATCTTCACCGTTCTGGTAAAAGACGACAGGCAAAACCATGCCGAATTCGAGGACTTCGTAGATGGACAAGGAGCCTAAGACCTCGACGGTGCCGTGGTGCTTGACCAGGGCGTAAGAAGCGTTGGGAGTACCTATACCCAGAGGGCGGTATGAATACCCGAACACAGCGCCGACTGTCCAGCCCAGATGTTCATCGACCCGCGCTCCTTCGACAGTAAAGAAATTGCCGCGACCCGGCGCACTGCGGAAGGTCTGCAAGTCGAAATTGCGGTCAGTTTTTGGTGCTTCCTGGGCAAAAGCCGAACTGATTGTGCAAATAGCCAACAGAACTACAAGATACACCAGTCTGAGTTTTTTCATTGGCGTGTCCCCTCTTAAGTTTTCTGGTCACTCTGCCAGTTTTTATGATAATGGCAATTTAGGATATGTCCAAACCGGGAGGTAATTTTTTTGAGATTTTGATGGATAGTTCTCTGAGTCGTCCCCATATTTTAAACTTGTACAGGTACCGCTAGTGCTAAGGAAAAAAGCGAAGCTTTTTGTCTCGAAGCACAGTGGTAGAACAAGATCCACCCTTCGAGACAGCCGCTTGAAAGCGGCTTCCTCAGGATTCATCGGGGAAATCAAACTTTTTGCTCCATTGGAGCGGTCTCTGACCGGCTCTACACGTTCAATCATGCTTTTATCGGGAGACCTGAACCAACCAAGAAATAAATATTCCGGAGCAGGCAAGGATGCCTGCTCCAACGGGAAATAATTCAGAGATCCTGAAGCAAGCTCAGGGGGACAAAATCCGCCAATATATAGTTGCCGGGTTAACGATATTTGATTTGCATTCGGAAAAAGGAAGTTTTAAGCTGTCTGCGTTTTGTATCCTGCTATTTGAATTTTTGGGAGGTATCCATGTCCGTAGTAATTACCGGTAATGATCTCAGAATCGAAGATGTATATAAGGTTGCCGTGGAAGGCGAAAAAGTCGAACTCCATCCGCAAGCCTTGGAGCGTATCAAAACCTGCCGAGCCTTTTTAGAGCGCAAAGTCGAAGAAGGCGAGATCATGTACGGCGTCAATACAGGCATAGGAGAGTTGGCCAACGTCACCTTGAACGACGATGAAGTCAAAGACTTCCAGAAATACCTTATATACAACCACGCCGCCGGAATCGGTGAGCCTGCTCCCATAGAACATGCCAGAGGCGCGCTTTTAGGACGCATCAACGTCCATGCCAACGGGCATTCGGCCTGCCGTCCGATTATCACGCTAACCATGATAGAGATGCTCAACAAAGGCGTCACTCCCGTCGTTTGCAACAAGGGCAGTGTGGGAGCCTGTGGCGATCTTGCCCCCATGAGCCAGATGGCGCTGCTTTTAATGGGCGAGGGCGAAGCCTTTTACAAGGGCGAGCGCATGTCCGGCCTGGACGCTTTTGCAAAAGCCGGAATCGAAGTGCCGGGTTTGAAAGCCCGCGACGGACTGGCCTCCATCAACGGCAGCAACTTCTTGACTGCCATGTTGGCGATTCAAACATACGAAGCCGAGCGCTTTTTGAAACAGGCCGAAATCGCCGCCGCCATGTCAATCGAGGCTCTTTTGGGCAACATGAAACCCTACGATGTGCGTTTGCACCAGTTGCGCGGATTTGCCGGGGCCGTCACTTCGGCAAGCAATATCAGAAAAATGTTCGAAGGCTCAGACCTTTTGAACGGAAAAATGAAAGTCAAGGTACAGGACGCCTATTCCATGCGCTCGACCCCGCAGGTCATAGGCGCGGCCCGCGACCAAGTGCGCTGGACGCGTAGCCAGATAGAAATCGAATTGAACGGCGTGGGAGACAATCCCATTTTCCTGCCCGAAGACGAATTGGTCCTGACCGGTGCCAACTTCCAGGGTTCGCCTGTCAGCGTACCGGGAGACATGATGGGCGCGGCTATTACCATGGTGTGCGTTCTGTCTGAAAGACGCCTGAACCGCCTCTTGAATCCGGCACTGTCTGTTGGCTTGCCGGCATTTCTGACAAAGGGAGCGGGCATGTTCTCGGGGCATATGCTCTCGCAGTACACAGCCGACATGATGATAGTCGAGCAGCGCATTCTTTCCGCTCCGGCTTCGATCCAGTCCATCCCGGCAGCCGCCGACCAGGAAGACTTTGTCAGCATGGGCATGAACACCGCCTTGAAGACACGCCAGATCGTCGATAACGCCTATGGCATCCTCGGCATAGAATTCATCGCAGCGGCTCAGGCTCTGGACCTGCGCGAGTTCACACCGGGCGAAGGCACCAAGGCCGCCCACGATTCCGTACGCGAAGTGGTGGACTTCCTTGATATTGACAGACCGCTCTTCAAGGATCACAACAGCATGATGGCCGCCGTGCGTCAGCGCAAGGTGCTGCACGCTGTGGAAGCCGCAATCGGCGCTCTCGATTTTTATTGAGAATACAAATATAGCTTTTCGGAGGGGGGGGCGGGGGGTTAGCCGGGCCCCCAAATATATTTAAAATAAAAAAAAAAAACAAAAAAACAAAAAAAATTTTAAAAAAAAATTAAAATTTAAAAAACCGCTGCAGTGG
>CAYTHG010000147.1:0-9038 GCA_964437525.1 uncultured Myxococcales bacterium
ACCTTAAGGTTGAGGATATCCCAGAAACACACGAGTTATCTAAGAAAATAAGACAAGAATTACTGAGTTAATTTTTGTTTTGATTATATTGTCAATACCGGACCTTGACCTTGCCCTTGAGGCCTTCGAAGGGCGGCACTTTGCGGCAGAAGCCTCCGTAGCAGCGGTAGCTCTCGCGCACTTGGCCGCCGAAGATGGAAATCTCTATGATGTCCGAGAAGCGGCTGGTGATTTCGCCTGCGAAGTAATGCTTGATTTCGTCTTTACCGTTTGAAGGCAGGTAGTCGAGGTTTTGCATGGTGTAGAAGAAGCTGAGTGAGAACGCGCCTTTTAAATCGTAGCTCAATGTCAGATCGAAGTCGTCTTCCAGTTGCTTTAAGATCTGGTAATCGCGCCTGATGGCGAAGCCCTCAAAACCTATGATGTGCTTGGGTGCCACCGGGCCGGAGAAGCCCAGCTTCAAGTGCAGCACTTCCTTGATGGCCTGTCCGGTGTCGCGGCTTTCCTCGTCGCGGTAGCCGCCATCCACAAACATCTCCCACTGACCGACGTATTGGGTGACGCCGCCCCAGAGATGATAGATGCGGTCGCCCTTGAAGCCCGGCTCGAACTGCCCGAAGCCGCCCAGCGATGTCGCGCCCTGTTCCTGCCAGCGGTTGACGGTGTAATAGGCCACGGCATAGGGAACCGTGCCGGTGTTCATGGAATTGTACTCGGCTCTGAACCTGAAACCGTGGTCGTTGCCGTAGTCGCGCCCGAACTCTATGTCGGTTCGTTCGAGGTTGGGGGCGTTGTTGTAGTAGATGTCCTCATAAAAATCCAGATTGCCGGGAGCCTCTGCATCTTCTTCCAGATTGTAGGAAAGCTTGGTGCGCCCGCGCCTGAAAATGAAATCCTGATAGAGCTTGTACTCGCCGGTCAGTGTGAAGTTTTCGATGAAGAACGAAGCAGAGGCATACAGGCCGCGCCCGTTGTCACTAACGGTGGCATAATCGTCAAGATCTTCGTTCAGCTTGCGGGCGTAGCGCAGCATGTGGTCGAACTCTGCGTAAAAAGACGCATAGCCGAGAATGTCGGGGAATTCCAACGACGCGCCCAAGACGGTGGTTTCCATTTCGGGAATAAACCGCCTGGTGGAGTCAGAGTGCAAAACGCCGTAGCGCGTGTCCACTGCGTGCGCGCCGATATTGAACAGATCTATAATGCGCTGCTCGGCCCTGAAGCCCATCACCAGATCGTTGGGGTCCGGCTGCGGGTCTTCGCTTGTGGGATCGACATTGACGGTGTTGCTGAATCCAGCTAAAACCGCCGCGTGCGTGCCGCCGCTTTTGTACTCGAACTTCGCTCCGCGCAGGGAGTTGTCAAGTTGGCCGTCGGGCGAACGCCGCATGGAGAGAGCCAGTCCGCGCCCGAAGGTGGCGTAATAGTCGCCCAGATCGAGGCGGAATTTTCCGGAGTCGTAGGCGAAGTGGTATTTCTCAAAGCGGATATCGTCCTGCGAAATCTGCTCGTCATCTTTGCCGGACTGCCTTTTGACAAGCTGGTCGGGATAGTAAAGTCCCTCGATGCGAGTCCCCAGAGAAAAGCCGTTCCAGTCCAGACTGGCCGTCAGGGTTTCTGTCAGCTTTAAATAATCGTCGGTGCCTATCAGCGTCCCGCCGTCGAACTCATGCTCGTTGTGCCACTCGACGCCAAGCGTGTTTTCGATATTGAGCGTCAAAGGCTTTTTATTCGGCTCGGCCAGCTTGAAAGCATAAGCGGTGCCCGATGCAAGCAGGAAAAGAGCAAACAAGCAGATATATAGGGGATAACGCGAACGCATATTATTTCTCGCTCAAAAGCTCGTGAATGCGCTTTTCGATTTCATCTTCGCCACCGGCTAAAAATCCGCGCTGAATAAAACGCTGATCGCCTTTGGCGTCTACCAGAACGGAGTAGGGCAGCTCTCCTGAAGGATTATACTTGGCGGCCACTCTGGAATCCTGATCGAAGAGAATGGGGAAGCCTACCTTCAAGGCTCTGGCCTGCGCCGCCGCCATGGATTGTCTGTCGGGAGTATCGGTGTTGATGGCCAGCACTTCGAAGTCGGGATTATCGAGCTTGCGCCTGATCTCGTCTAAGTGCTTCATTTCGTTTTTGCAGGCGTGGCACCAGGTGGCCCAGAAAGTGACCCAGACGACCTTGCCGCCATAGTCGGCCAGCGACTGCGTGCCGCCCTTGTTGTCGCGCAGACTGAAGGCATGGGCCGGAACGGGGTCGATGGCCTTCAAGCTGTCGGAGGATTTGGATTCTTTTGACTGTTCGGCCTTTTGCTCTGCAAGCTGGTTCTCGGGTGTCGCCTTTGTCTTTTGGGCCGTCTCGCTCGTGACACACGAGGACAGAATGAACATTGAGAAAGCGAGAATTGCCATAAGCGTTTTTACGCGCATGTCTTTCCTTTATTTCTGTTCGAGAATTTCCACGATTCTTTCAAGTATCGAATTGGATATATCGCCCTCATGCTTGAGGCTTATCACCATTTCGGAATCGAGAATGACACTCAAAGGCGTTCCGGCGGTTTCGCCGGGCACCAGATAATAGTCGGAGAATATCTTTTCAGGATCGACCAGAACCGGATAAGTCAAGCCGTATTCCTCGCGCCACGAACGGCAGAACAGGCTGTCGGCGGGCTTTCCGGCATTGTTTTCAAAAAGCGCCTGCAATATCACCAGCCCGTCGCCAGAGTATTCCTCGTACCATTCCTGAAGCTTGGGAGTCTCGCGGCGGCAGAAGGTACACCAGCCGGCGGAGCTGTTGATAAGCACCGCTTTGGCATCGGGGTAATAATCTTTCAAGGCTACCGTGTTGCCTTCGCAATCCGAAAGCTGCCAGCTCTCCATTACGTCGCCTATGGCCAAGCCGTATGGCCCCGGCGGAAATTCTTCCTGCACCTGCTCGCTTTGTTCGGAATCGCCATCCGAATCCTCGTAAGCATCGTTATCGCCGTCCGGGGCAGAATAATCGCCGGGCAGGTTTTCTTCGTCGTAGGTCTGACAGGACACAGAAGCCAGCAAAGAGAAAACTCCCAAAATCAGCAGGGCGAAGATATATCGCTTTTCAGACAAGTCCGTTCTCCCGAATTGCAGACAAAGTCCACCCTCCCTCAAATATAAACGGCGAACCAACGTCACACCCGCGCAGGCGGGTGTCCAGGCACCTGAAATCCAAGTGGATTCCCGCCTTCGCGGGAATGACGAACTTTGTGTTTATTGCTCTTAAATGACGAAAACTGTGTTTTGTCAATAGCCTGTTCTCCGCCATTCTTATTTGGTTTTCCAGCCGGTCCAGGTCAGGAAGGGCAGGCCGTCGTATTCCTGAGTATCTACGGTCAGGCCGTCATCGGATACCTTGGCTGTCCCGAGGGCTTCCCAGGATGCTTCTTCCACAAATTCGCCTGCGAAATCTTTGGTGGAGACTCCACCCAAAACGAAGAGATCGACTTCGATTCCGGCTGCAAGGGCGTCATTGTTCATAAACGAGATATGCGCGGCACCGGCCTCAGACATGTTTTTCTCGGGCTGCAAGGCGACCAATGCTGCGGGAGGATCGTTTTCATCCACAAAACACGGCCAGCCCCAGGACTCGTAGTCCCATTCGAGTATGCGCACATCTTCGTAACCGGGATTGTAATCGCCGCCGAATGCTTCGACCTTGGCGGGGATAAACGATAAAATCACGTTCTGTCCTTCTGTCCAGACATTGTGAACGCTGTCCTCATTGCCGAGTTCGTCCCTGTCGTTATCAGGCATGGCCACCAGTCGGGCGGCGTTGCCCAGATCTATCTCGGCGCTGTCACCCAGAGGAACCGGGCAGAACATGGAGTTGCGCGTCAGATCTTCGGGCATGATAAAACGCATACTGGCGTTTTCCAGACAGCGCTTGGCAGAAGGCACGCCAACCAAATAGGAACCGTCGTCACCGCTCCAGACCGGATTGAGACACAGAGCGCTTTCTCCCACCGGATGTATGCAAAGATTGACCATCACACCGGCAAGAACATCGCCGTTTTCGTCTATGGCAATTCCTGTGACATTATCAAGGGCAAAGCCTTCTTCACATTCACCCTCGCCCTCACCTTCGCCTTCACCTTCGCCTTCTCCTTCGCCCTCACCTTCACCTTCACCCTCGCCTTCACCTTCGCCTTCGCCTTCACCCTCGCCTTCGCCTTCGCCCTCGCCTTCGCCTTCGCCTTCGCCTTCGGCACCATCTTCATCATCACCGCCACAGGCAACAAAAGTCATGGAGAAGGCGACGATCAATACTAAAAGAATAAGCCTAATATTTTTCATAGCTCTTCCTTTTTACTTACACATAAAGAAACGTGGGCGCAGCATAGCCGCGCCCACATAATCTATTGCATTTCACTTTCATACTCAAGCACAAGCCGCCAGCGGCAGCTTTTTGAACCTAGTCTTTATCGTTATTGTAAGCGATATTGACAAAGTTAATTTCATCTGCGTGATCCGAATGAACCTGAAGTTTCATATCGCTCATACGGATAACGCCGATCCAGGGAATATAATCGCCTAAACCGCTCTCGGTAATCATGGGCTTGCCTGCGGTGTTGTCCATATCTGAAATGCGATAGCCTTCCGAACAGCCGTAGCTGGTAACTTTGTCGCTGGCAAACTGATTGGTAGCCACATTGCCGTAGTTGTCCTGCCCCCAGACAAACAGGAACTCGCCATTGTATCCTTTGACCTGATCGTAGATCTTGTCAGCCGGGCAGATGTAGTCTGTCATAAGCTGGGCGCAACCGGGACACCAACCGGCGCCGGATACGATGAAGAGAGTCTTCACTTCGGGATGATCGCATTTGAACTCGGCCAGGTTGAAGCCGGTGACTTCACTGCCGTGGTACGCTCCGGGCCAGCCCATGGGAGGCACGGTTTTGGGTTCGACATTCTCGCCCGGCTTGGGACCGAGGAAATAATACGGACCTTCCGGGTAATCGCAACTCAATCCCTCGGGCGGTTCCATGTTTGAATACTGCGGCACATGGGCAACGCTTGTAAATTCAAATTCATTCATACACCAAGTATCTCCACCGATAACCATGGTGGTTTTCAGTTTGCTGTCGATTTTCACTTCATGCAGGGTAATGCCCGAAAGCTTGCCGGCGAAGCTTTCGCCATCGTCTGCGGCCAGGGTATTCAAGAAGTACATGCCGCCGCTGTCGTCGGTGGGCATAAAGGTTTTTTCGCATTCAAGCGAACCGTCCACTGCCAGTTTGCAACCGCTGTAGGCACGAATGCAGAAATCGCAGGTAGCCATGGAAGCGTGTTTTGCTGCCAGAGAATAAAGCCCCGTAGATTCGTTGCCGCCTCTGATGCCGTAGTTAGATACGGTTATCAATTTTGTGGGAACTTCCGCAGAATCGTATCCGGTGTAAGTCCAGTAAGGATAAGCATTGGCGTTTTCATCCTTCATAACTCCCACTTCGGCCTTGGCTGCCGAAGCATCGAAATTGTATTCGCTGCAGTAGCCAGGGATTCCATCTTCGTCGCCGTCTTCGTCACCATCGCCTTCACCCTCGCCTTCGCCTTCGCCTTCTCCTTCTCCTTCGCCTTCACCTTCACCCTCGCCTTCTCCCTCGCCTTCACCCTCGCCTTCACCCTCGCCTTCACCCTCGCCTTCGCCCTCGCCCTCGCCCTCGGCGCCTTCTTCATCATCGCCGCCACATGCAGTTATCATGAATACCGCCAAGATAATAAGTACAGCCGAAAACAACAGGTTGAATCTACTGCGCACTTTCATAAGGACTCCTTAATATTGAAATAGTTGAATCTCTCCAAGCTTCGCTTTTCATTTTCTCAACAATCAAAAGATCAATTTCGATAAGAAATCAACATTACATAACAGAAGAACCTATTTTCCCGGCTTTGTCAAGCCTTATGGGAAAGCGGAAAGACTGCCGAATCAAATATTAAAAAACAAACTATAAAAGATACAGCTATTGCACACTGTTTTCATTGGGATATTCAATGTCCCTAATAAGTATTTCAAATTATTTTTTATGAACACTGTCCCAGCCCGGCGTTTTATACTCTTTGATCTCTTCTTTATCAGCCACCAGTATCAGCGCTTCCACTCCAAGTTTTTTAGCGAACTCAATGCCTTTTTTTGAGCCTAAAACAGTGATTGCCGTAGCGGCAGAATCAAGGATAGCGCTTTCCTTCTCGGAGTTGATTGAAACGACAGTGACACCCAGAACTTTTTCCGACACGGGCTGGCCCGTTTTGGGATGGAAGATGTGATAGTAGGTCTTGTCTTTGATAACTATGGGCTGGCGATAATTACCGCTGGTAGAGACATTCAGGGAACCTTTATATTCGATAACTCCCCATAAGTCATTATCATCACTGGGATGCTGCACACCTATGCGCCAGGGATTATCGTCCTTGTTTCCAAAAGCGGCGATTTCTCCGCCAAGCTGCACCAGTCCGGCCTCGACCTCGGATGCCAACAATACGCCTTTTACCAGATCAACGGCATATCCCTTGGCGACTCCGCCGAAGTCGAATTCCATATTGGAGCGTTTGAGCATTATTTCGTTTCTGCCCATGGCAGGAAGCTGCACTTTATCGAAACCGCTTCGATCCAGAGCCGCTTTCAACTCCGCTGCAGTAGGCGGTTCCTGTTTTTTGCGAGCCATACGCCAAACCTGTTTGACAGGCCAGAGTGTGACATCGAAGGCTCCCTCGGAGGCGTCGTAGACTGTTTTAGCCCGACGCAAAAGGGCCAAAAGCTCGGGCGAAAGCACAACCGGAGCCGTTTTTTCGGCGGCGTTCAGCTTGCCCACCTCGGAGTTGGGGTTGAAAGGATTGACTATCTCGCCCATCCTGTCGAATTCTTTCCAGGCTTTCTCTGCTATACGAGTCGCCTCGACCGCCTTGCCCTCGCGCAGCCTGAACAATATCCGCGCCGGGATACCGTTGTATACATTGCGTTTTTCCTCCCACCAGCCGGGCCTGATCTCAATCACATCGCAATCCGAATCGTTTCCGGCATCTTTGACCGAAACCGGGGTTTCGGTGGGCGGTTGTTTTTCAGCAGGTGTGAAATTTTCCTGTGCCGAGGCCATGCCTGCATACAGAAATACGGAAATCGCAACGACAAACATAATCATGCGGCAGTTAGCGTACATGAGGGCATACTCCTTTGATTTTGGGTATCAGGGCTTCTCCTCCGAAACCCTATCAGACCTGATAATATATCAAAAGCGGTGTTTACATAAAAGGATAGAAAAATTAAGTTTCGGCTTGGAAAACGAGAATTATTAACCCAGCCGAGGGATGGCAGGGGCGACCGGCCGGTCGCCCCTGAGCCTATTGACAAAGCTTTAATTTTAAGGATCTTGACAAGCAGTAGAAAATTGTCATTCCCGCGAAAGCGGGAATCCATTAAGAAAATCAAGCTCCTAGATCCCCGCCTACGCGGGGATGACGAAAGCAGTTGTAGGTCGGATAAATTTTTTATCCGACACTAATCAGGAATTGTCGGATAACAAGTTATCCGACCTACGGGACTACGGGACTACAAGACCGAGAGCCACCCAGCCCCAGCCTAACGCCCTGCCGCCATTTTGTACCAGCCGCCGGGACTTGTCAGCGTGTGCTGTTTCCAGTCTGCCATGCGGCGCTTCATCTCGAAGGAGAACTCAGGCAGATCGTTTATGAGGTTGTTCTTTTCTTTCGGATCTTTCTCAAGGTTGTACAGCTCGTAGAGATTTTCCTCAGGGCGATACAAAAGCTTCCACGGATCGCTGATAAACGACTGCATCGACCAGGGGAACACCGGCGACTTGAGCTTTTCGGTAAAGACCGGATGCTTGTAGTTTTGTGGTCCCTGCAAAATCAAAGGCAGCAGAGAATTGCCCTGCAAGGGCAGGCGAGTTTTTTCCAGACCTACCAGATCGAACAGCGTCGGTGCCAGGTCTACTTGACTGACGGGCGTATCTATTTCTTTATGAGCGATAAGCGGCAGCCTGATTAAAAGCGGAACGTGTATGGATTCTTCGTAGACCTGAGACCCGTGGAATTTGCGGCCATGTTCTTCGAATTCTTCGCCGTGGTCAGAAGTTATGATAACCACTGCCTTCTCCCAGTATGGCGACTGACGCAGATAATCCAGCAGGCGCCCAAGGTGATGGTCGGTATAAGCCACCTCGGAATCGTAACGATCCTGTGTACTGTTCCCGAAATCGAAACCGGAGTGACGCAGATAAAGCCAGTGGATATCGAAATAATGAATCCACATGCAGACCTTGCGCCGCCTTTTTTCCATGCGGGACAGATGCTCGATGGCGTGATCCGTCAGGAGATGGCTCGTGGTATTCGATTCGGAATGACCGTTTTCTCTAAAGGCGCGGTTATCCCAGTGGGAAGCGCCTCTATCTAAATTGCGGTTGGAAAAATACCAGTGTGAAAACACACCACCGACATAATAACCGGCGTCGGCGAACTCCTGGAATATGGTGCGCGTCTCGGGCATGATCTTAGGGAAGTTGGTATATTTGTCCCAACGTATCTGTGAGGGATACTTGCCCGTCACAAGCGACGGCATGGATTGCGGCGTAGTCGGCCCGGCCACATAAGCGCGTTTGAAAACCAGAGATTCTTTTGCCAGTTTGTCTATATTGGGAGTCAGGTCGCGCTTGGCTCCCAGGAATCCGGCGCGGTCGGCCCGCCATGCATCCAGAGAAATAATGAAAATGTTGTAATCGTCGGCCAGACTGTCTATGCGCATTTGCAGCATACTGTCCAGTTTGCTGTCTTTGTCTTTTTCTTTGGAATCGGCACTCAACTTGGGAGCGTCGCCGCCGGTGCAATCGTCGTCAAGGCCGTTGCCGGGTATTTCCATTGCCAGCGGATAAACATCGGGGTTGGCGTCGTCGCAGTCACCGCCGCCCATCCATGACGAAAAGCCGTCGCCGTCACGATCTCCGGCAGAACGCAGCGCTCTGACCATATAGTGACTGCCGGGTGCGTAGTTGGACA
>CAYTHG010000148.1:0-8945 GCA_964437525.1 uncultured Myxococcales bacterium
TTGGAAACATCTCCCGTAGGTCGGCTAATTCTTTAGCCGACAATTCCTTTGATGTAGCACTGATATCTAAAATCAAGAAATATTTGGAGCAGGCACCTGAAGCCATGCTCCAACGGAAGGCGTAGGGGCGCAATTTATTGCGCCCGGCAATAGTCCAGGAAAGGGCGCGATGAATCGCGCCCCTACGTTGGGTTGCTAAGGTAAAAAGGACATTTGTCCTGAAAATCCCTGTGCACTCTCAAAAGCACCTCCCGTAGGTCGGCTAATTCTTTAGCCGACAATTCCATTTCGTTGGTTGGGCCTCTGACCCAACAACGGTGCATAAACGTGCAGAGCGGCGCAATTTATTGCGCCCGGCAATAGCCCGGGAAAGGGCGCGATGAATCGCGCCCCTACGTTGGGTAAATTATCCCATAGCGGCGTAATTTATTGCGCCCGGCAATAGCCCGGGAAAGAGCGCGATGAATCGCGCCCCTACGTTGGGACGGCGGCCTGACACCTCTCCGCTACGTTGCCAGATTGCAATATTTGGAGCAGGCACCTGAAGCCATGCTCCAACAGGTAAACAAAAAAAGCCCCCACCAAATAATGGCAGGGGCTTTTTAATGATTGACTTGACCTTATTGATAAAGCGTCGAGCAGCTATCGGTCTCGTTGTATTTATCGGAAGGATCATCACACCAGATCGAACGCGGGATTGCCGGATCGCCCGGGATAAAACTACCGCTTGAGCTGGTCCAGAAGGGGTTGGCATAAGGATCTTCATCGAAGTTCGCAAACTCGTTGGAACCTCCGCAGTTGCAGAAATTACCCTTGATTTCGTTACAGCTATAATCGCCGCCGAGAGATGAACAATCCGCATCCGAGGAACAAAGAATTCTCGTATCGCAATCGCCGGGCAACTGATCTCCGATACACCTGGAGCACCACTTGTCCCAGGAGCGAGTCTCGCAGGTATACTCATCTCCGAACCAGTTTTTGCACTCATCAGAAGTCGAGCATTCGGCCAGCGTCCATCCGGCACAGACTGGCTTGACCGTGCCAATGGAATCTTCGGGATTTTGTTCATCCCTGACCCAGTCGATATCGGCAACTTTCCAGTAGGTGTTCGGAGTGTGGAACTCGTGGGAAATCTCTTGTTCCAAAGCTATTTCAGAGTTGATAAAAACCTGCACATATACCTGCACCGGAGCATTGGGGTTATCGTCGGATACAACTTGCATAGGATCTGCGAAGAAGCGAGCCATGATACGATAGCGCCCGGTCTGCGGGTTTTCCAGCGAGATATTCTCCGGCCCCCATCCATCAACATCGTCGAGGTCCAGAGTCGGATCGTCTTCCGGGTTGTTGCCGACACACTGATTCGAATCGGCGCTGCAAATGTACTGAGAAGAAGCTTGCAGACAATCGCTTGATGAATCGCAAGAGTAATCGCAGATACCGGAATCACAACTGAAGCTCAACTCTTCTACGCCGCCTTTACACTGGTTGTCGGAATCGCATTCCACGGTAAGTTCTTCGTAATCGCCCCAACGAGGATTTCCATTGGAGAAGTAGCAGGTGTCGTTGACTGATTCGCGGTCATGTCGGTTACAGATCATTTTCCAACCGTCAGAGCCGACTTGGGCGGGATTGCAGAAGCCAAGGTCGCCACAGTCCTCATCTGTTTCACATTCTATAATAGCGCCGGGGTTGGTGTCGCATTCACTACGATCCGAGCAGATCCAGCCGAGGTTGATGGCCTTGCACTGTTCATCGCCGGTGCAGGTGTTTTCACAAAAACCACCTGATCCACAAGAGAAATGCCCCTGACAATCGGCATCGGTATCACATGGACCCATAGTGGGTGGATCAGCATCAATTTTATCCTGACTGGAGGAATGAACGGCGAAGGTTCCATCCGGACGTTCACGTACCAGGAAGATATCGAAGTCAACAAACTTACCACGCATCCACAACAACTCGACATGGAGCTTTTCTTTAGGTTTGACTTTGATATCAACCTGCGTCCACTCCTGACACTCTGGACAATCAGCAGTGGGACTGCTCTCGACTCCCATCGCATCGCGGACCTTCAAACGAATTTTGTATTCGCCACCGACCGGGAATTTGATTTTCGGAAAACCTTCGCTGGACCACTCACCCATAATGGAAGTAGGATTGCCGAAAGAATCGGAAACCTTGATAAGATGAACATCCTCAACATATTCAGGTTTTCCGTCAGGAGCCCACTCCCACCAATATTGGAAAGGTTTACGCTCCTCTCCAAAAGGCGAAATGGAATTACGTCCATCGAGGTTAATCTGGTCGAGGGGCTCGGGGTCTTCTTTTGTCAACTCAATAACGGGAACAGGAGCGCTTACATCGGGTAAGGCTTCCAAATCGGAATCCCCATCCGGTTCCAAATCCCCATCACTCTCGTATCCGATGCATTTCAGGAAATCATCTTCATCGTTGGCATCGGCGCATTCGAAATACTTGGTGTCTACGTTGATGGGACCGATTTTCTTTTCACGCATGTCCTCGCAGGCATCTTCGCAGTCGGATTTATATTCCTCGGCACCCGGAATATACTTTACTGCAAGCTCGCAAAAATCATCACAGTCTTCCCAATCTTCGGCATCCTGTTCCTGCTCGTTATCATCATCCGAATCCAGACAGGAAACAGACAGAAGCACTAACAATACAACCAATAATATAAACCTTGCTGCCCTCATAACGCGACCTCCTTTTTATTGTTGTTTCTTCTGATACCGATAACTGTCAATTACCTTTCAACTTCCTCTTCCTCATAAAGAGATTCACAAGTTGTGGTGCCTTTATATATGTCCTCCGGCGCATCGCACCAGATCGAACGCGGGTTGGTCTCATCGTAGGGAATAAAAGCGCCTGTCAATGAGGTACGGAAGGGATTGGCATAAGGATTGGTTTCGAATTCCGCGAATTCGCCGGAGCCCTTACAGATACAGAAGCTGCCACTAAGTTCTTCGCAGGTGTAAGCATCTCCAAGTGTGTTGCAATCGTTGTCGCTCGAACACGGTTTTTGAGGATTGCAGTTTTCGGGCAAATTACCGCCGGGACAGGTCGAGCACCATTTGCCCCATGAACGCTCCTGACATTCGTATTGCTCGCCGAACCAGTTCTTGCAGTCATTGGAGGTCGAGCACTTCGTCTGCGTCCATCCGGCACAGATGGGCGTAGCATGACCGCTTGAAGTATAATGGTCCTGCTCGTTACGCAGCCAGTCTATATCGGCAACTTTCCAGTAGGTGCCGGACTGGAAAAATTCGTGGGAAAACCCCTGCTCAAGAATGCGCTCGCCGTTTATGTAGATATTTACATGAGCATTGACTCGTCCCAACGGGCCGGAGCTTACAACGTCCTCCGGGTCGGCATAAAGGCGCACCACGACACGATAGCGTCCGCTGGGAAGATCTTTTGCAGATATGATTTCCGGCCCAAAGCCACCGACATCATCTATGTCCATACTTGGATCGTCAATCGCATCGTTTTCAACGCATTCATCGCTTACAGGATCGCACAGATAATCCCCCGAAGCCGACAGGCATTGATTGGAGGAAGTACATTCAAAGCGGCATTGCTGGTTGATACACTCGAAATAATTTTTCGATTCTCCATTGCATTCGGCATGACTGGAGCATCCGAGTTCTATTTCACTGTAGGTTCCCCAACGGGGATTATTGTTCAGGAAATGACAGGTATCATTGATCGCCTCGCCATCAAGACTGGTGCAGGCCATCTTCCAGCCATCGCTGCCCATATCGACCGGGTTGCAGAAGCCCAAGCCCTGACAATCGTAGTCGGCACCACAGTCAATATAGCCACCGGGATTGATATCGCATTGATTGGCGGCATTGCAGATCCAACCCGGATTTATCATTTTGCACTGCTGATCGCTATCACAGGTGTTTCTACAGAAATCGTTTCCTCCACAGGTAAAGTATCCAGGACAGTCTTCGTCCTCCGCGCATTTCATGTTACCGGGAGGATCGGCTTGAATCACGTATGTCTGAGCTTTAGACACTCCTAATGTGCCGTTATCGCGCTGGCGCACCAGGTAAACGTCCATATCTACACCCTGACCACGATTCCACAGCAACTCGACATACAACTGCTTTTCGTTTTTAACTTCAATTTCCACTTCGGCCCAGACGGGGCAGTCTGCACAGTCCTGCGTAGGCCCGCTTTCCTGCCCGGTGTTGTCACGAACCTTCATACGAAGCTTATAAGTACCTGTCACAGGCAAATACAATTTGGGGTAAGCTTCCTCGGTCCATTGGTAAATAATCGACGGTGAGTTTCCCGGATCGCCATCGGATTCCATCAGGTAAGCGTATTCGCCGCTTTCCGGCTTGCCGCCTTCGGCCCACTCCCACCAGTACATAAACGGCTTGCGCGCATCACCCAAGGGAGAGGTGGAATTCCTGGCGTCAAGGTGGATAACATCCAGAGGCTCGGGATCTTCTTTACTGACTTCTATGACAGGAGCCGGAGCGTTGCCTTCCGGCAAGACCTCCGAGTCGGCTTCATCCACCAATTCGGAATCACCATCGCCTTCCAGATCACCATCGCCTTCGTAGCTAATACACTCAAGGAATTCATCGCAATCTTCGGAGGATACACAGGCGAAGTTTTCTGTAATGACGTTTATCGGGCCGACCCAGCCCCTGTCCATATCGTCGCAGGCGTCGCGGCAATCGGCTTGGTAATCTTCGCCCTCCGGAATAC
Source organism: uncultured Myxococcales bacterium (assembly GCA_964437525.1). Classification (GTDB taxonomy): domain Bacteria; phylum Myxococcota_A; class SURF-8; order SURF-8; family SURF-8; genus JAKQSH01. The sequence goes on from CAYTHG010000148.1 coordinate 4,750, forward strand.
AGGCTGCTGCCATATCACAGAAACTTTTGCAATTATTCCAGACCTGTTCGCTGAAATCTATTTTGCTGAGATCAGAGTCGGAACAGTTCGTCACAAGCAAGAGTGTCAAAGCGATAAAGACTGCAAACCTGAATCTGGACATGACTTTACTCCCTTTCAAAACAAATTACTGCGAAAACACTTGTTGGTACTTGGTATTAGAATAATCAATATCGTATAGAATGTCAAACGGGAGATGCCAATAAGTTCTACTACCTATTCCAGATGAGCAATATAATCGACAAACATTGCTTATGGAACATGACAGAGGCGGATTACCTCTGTATATTCACCAAGTTATTCTAAATATATAGCAACAGCCCGGACCGATGTAGTTGAATGTACGATTCATACTCCAATATCGCACACTTACGCCTGCCTGCACACATCCTACTCGGCAATTTTTGCCTAGCCTGGGGATCATTTTTTCCGCAGGAGCTTTATCGAGTCGGCGGTTTCCTGACGCCAGGTGTCGGAACTTCGATGTTTTCAAAATATGGCTTTTCCCCTTCAATTTGTAAACAGCAGTTATTACTCGTTTATCTAACAGAACCAAAGTTGGCCCGATAAATGCTCTATTCACCCGCAGTAGTTTTTAGGTTTTTTTGCGAAGGAACAACAATGCCCGGCGAAGACCAGCACGACAAGACAGAACCCGCAACCCCTAGAAGGCGGCAACAGTTCCGCGACAAGGGTCAGGTTGCCAAAAGCAAAGAGATTATTTCTGTATTAATCTTTCTGACTGTTCTGCTCGTGTTTTATGCGGGTGGAAATCTGTTCTACGAAAATATAAGCACCATTTTCATCTGGAACTTCAAAAACGCCGGAACCTTCGACTTGAACGACAAAAGCTTCAGTGGCTTCTTTTTAACCAACCTGATTCAGTATTTCAAAGTGATGGCCCCGTTGATTCTGGCTATTCCCGTAGTAATCATCCTTGGCTACGTAATGCAGACACGCGGCATCATCATAGCCTGGAACCAAGTGGCACCCGATCCCAGCAGAGTCGATCCTTTCAAGCGTTTCAAGCAGATGTTTCTATCCATGAAGATCGTCTCGGAAACAACCGTCAATGTACTAAAGGTCGTCATCATCGGAGCGGCTGTGATCTGGATCATCATGGACCAGGTAAGACTGCTGCCGGAGTTGATTTACCACACCCCCATGTACACATCACAGGCGATCATACTCGGCATCCTCAAAATTTTAGCGGTGGCGGCACTGTTCTTCATTATAGTGGCCGTCATCGATTTCTCATACCAGTGGTATTCACTCGAAAAACAGATGCGCATGTCTCGTCAGGAAATGAAAGACGAGCATAAGGAGTCCGAGGGTGATCCCATGTTGCGCGGTCGCATGAAAAGCCGTATGCGCGACCTTTCCGCCAACAGACTCATCAAAGACGTTCCCATGGCCGATGTAATCATCACCAACCCGACGCATATTGCCATCGCGTTGCGCTATCGCACCAACGAAGACGAATCGCCGCGCGTTCTGGCCAAAGGCAAAGGGTTCTGGGCCGAGCGCATCAAGGCTATCGGCCGTGAAAACAAGGTCGAGATTGTAGAAGATAAGCTTTTAGCCCGTGCTTTGTACGGTTCAGTCAAAGTCGGACACACTATACCTGTAAATCTCTATAAGGCTGTCGCAGAGATTCTGGCGCACGTATTTAAATTGCGTAAGCGTGCCGGATTGCGTTCGGCCTTCTCACAGGCGAGGTAATGGATATGTTAGGGAAGTTGGCGAAACACATGGACGTAATTTCGTCTTTCGCGGTTGTCGGAATCATCATGCTGATGATCCTGCCCGTACCTCCATTTATAATGGATACCTTTTTGGGCATCAACATCACAATTGCCCTGATAATCCTGCTGGTATCAATTTACGTTAAAAAGCCTCTGCAATTCTCTGTGTTTCCCAGCGTCCTTCTGATTATCACCCTCTTCCGTCTAGGTCTCAATGTCGCATCAACAAGACTTATCCTTTTAAACGGCCACACCGGAGAGGATGCAGCAGGAGATGTCATCCAGTCCTTCGGTCAGTTTGTGGTAGGCGGCAACTATGTTGTCGGTATCATCATCTTCCTGATTCTGGTCGCCATCAACTTCATAGTCATCACCAAGGGCGCGACCCGCGTAGCCGAAGTCGGCGCAAGATTCATTCTGGATTCCATGCCCGGAAAGCAGATGGCCATCGACGCCGACTTGAACGCCGGAATCATCGCCGAAGATCAGGCCAAGGCGCGCAGGCGCGAAGTCGAGCAGGAAGCGGACTTTTACGGAGCCATGGACGGTGCTTCCAAGTTCGTGCGTGGCGACGCCATCGCCGGTCTGCTGATTACAGCCATCAATATCGTCGGCGGTTTCATCATCGGCGTCGCTCAACAGGGTCTACCCATCGCCAAAGCCGCATCGACCTATACCATTTTGACAGTCGGTGACGGCCTTGTCTCGCAGATTCCGTCCCTGATCATTTCGACCGCCGCCGGTATCATAATCACTCGTACCGCGACCGAAATACATATGGGTCAGGATCTCTTCAAGCAATTGTTCGCCTACTGGAAAGCCCTGGGAGTCGTCAGCGTGGTAATAATCTCTCTGGCTTTCCTGCCCGGTATGCCGACCATTATTTTCCTTATTCTCGGCGGACTGATGTTGCTTGCAACTTACTTCAGCCGTAAGCGTACAGACACGGAAGAAGAAGAAAAACAGGTCAAAGTCGCCACCGCCAAGAAAAGAGCCGACGATATTCCCCTGCACGAAGTGGAATCGGACAGAATCGAGCAATTGCTTTCTCTGGATCTTCTAGGCGTAGAAGTCGGTTACGACCTGATAGGCATCGTGGACAAAGGACAGGGCGGACAACTCTTAGAGCGCATCACGGCACTGCGCAGGCAGTTTGCAAGCTCGCTGGGAATCATAGTCCCGCCCGTACATATACGCGACAATCTACAACTCTCGCCGGGTACTTACAGAGTATTGTTGCGCGGCATGGAATTGACTTCCCACGAAGTAATGAAAGACCGCTTCCTGGCAATGAATCCCGGCGACATCAGCGAGGAAATCGAAGGCGTCGATACCATGGAACCGGCCTTCGGCCTGCCCGCCCGCTGGATAACATCCGAGCAACGCCAGCGCGCAGAGGCTTTAGGTTACACCGTGGTAGACGGCTCGACCGTGATCGCCACCCATATTTCGGAGTTGATAAAACAGCACGCACACGAATTGGTGGGGCGTCAGGAATTGCAGCAGCTTTTGGATATCCTGGCCAAGGCCAATCCCAAACTGGTGGAAGACATCGTGCCGGAACAGATTTCCATGGGCGAACTTCTGCGGGTGGTCAAAAACCTGCTGCGTGAACAGATTTCAATCCGTGATCTAAGAAACATTCTCGAAACCATCGCAGATTATGCAAGTCAGACCAAGAACCCGGAAGTCCTGACCGAACTTGTACGTCAAAAGATGGCACGCTCAATCACCAACCAGCACAAGTCGATGGACAATCGTCTTTACGCCATAACCTTCGACCGCACGGTGGAAGATATTTTCAGAAACACACAGCAATTCGAGAACGACGACATACAGGCGGCTTTGTCGCCGGATCAGGCACAAAAAATATTACAGGGCGTCGAAAAGCGCGTGAGCGAAGCTTCGGTTTCCATGGGACAGCCGGTATTGCTGGTTTCCCCGGAAATCAGGCGCGCTATCAGAAACTTCGTTGCGCGTTTCATGCCCGATATAGCAGTAATTTCCCACCGCGAGGTGGACCCGAGTACCGAAATTAAATTGGTAGGAACAGTGGCAGTCTGAGGAGAAAATCATGGATGTCAGACATTATCATGCGGAAAGCGTATCTGAATGCTTGAGCCAGGTTCGTTCCGAGTTGGGACGCGAGGCCGTAATCATACAGGTAAATCAACACAAAGGACCGACAATACCCCGCGCTCGCAGAATAGAAGTTCTGGCGTCACCGCCGGAAGAAGCGGCACCGGCACCGAACCTTGGCAGGTCTATCGAGGAAGCTCCAACAGACGCTCCCAAAGCAAACAGCCCGGAAGACATCATCAATGCGATGTATGCAGTCCAGAATAAAAAAGGGGGCACAACACTCGGTTCGGAATATGCCTATAGAGCTCCTTACATAGCATTGATGATGTC
>CAYTHG010000149.1:0-8934 GCA_964437525.1 uncultured Myxococcales bacterium
CAAATACTGTATCAGATGGAATCGAACCCTGTTGAAGTCGAGCAGGCCATCAGACTTTTCTGGGATAACTTCGAGTTGCTGGCAGGCGAAGCCGCTCGTCAAAAAGAAATTCTGGAGTTTGCAAATATTATTGTAAAGGGCGTGAAGGACAGGCGAGACGATATCGACAAAGAAATAGAAAGCAGTTCGCGCAACTGGCGTTTGGGCAGGATGGCTGCTGTCGATCGTAATATTCTCAGGATTGCCGTTTATGAGTTGATCTATCTGAAAGATGTTCCCAAGCGGGTTTCTATCAACGAAGCTATTGAGTTGGGTAAAAAATATGGCTCCGAGGATTCCGGCTCTTTTATAAATGGGGTGCTGGATAAAATTTCGCAGGGAGTCGATAAGGACTGATAGATGGCCTCCATTACATTGAGTACGGAGACATTGGAGGATCTCGATTCTTGGAATCACGATCTTGTGGTTCTCACTTTCTTCGAGGATGAACGCCCTCTAAAGGGCTTGAACGGTCTGGCTGACTGGCGTTATCGCGGCAAATTGTCCCAGTTCCTTATGGATGAATCCTTCAAGGGGCGCATGGGCGAGAAGCTTCTGACCAATTCCGATACTTATCTTACTGCAAGGCGTGTGCTTATATACGGTCTTGGTTCAGCAGAGCAATTCGACAATATCGCTTTTGTCAGGGTCGGAGAGGACATCCTCAAGATTTCTCGCAAGATGAAAGCTGAATCGGTTTTGATGGCTCTGCCTGGAACAAAAGGTCGTGACCCATATCTGCTGGATCGCATGGCTGTGATTGCCAAGCAGGTAAAGAGTTTATACAAAGGCGACGTAACGATTATGGTGGACCGTCGTGAAAATCTGGTGGAGTTGCGAGCCAAGTTCGATTTGATTGATAGAGAACTTGGAAGAATTGTCAAAACCAAGGGGCAGGAAGCGGGCTCTCAGCCGCAGAGAGTTGTCAAATCTTCAGGCGCATCTCCGGGACACGGGCCGCAGAAAAAGCAGGCCGTAGTTCAAAACGTAAGTTCCCAAGCGAAGAAAGGTGGCAACAGATGACGCCTCAGGAATGGGTTCTGGTTCTTGTCGTTTCTCTCGGGATATTGCTGATGCTGTCTTCGAGGGTGACAGGAGCGCGTATTGACAGGCTGCTTGAACGGATTATTAAGCATTTTAAATCTAATTTGTAAAATATCGCTCCTTCTTAACCCAATTTGCTTCATTATTCTGTAAATATTAAATATAATAACCAACCGATTGAAACTTCAATGAGAGAAGCGCTCAAATGAAAATATTGGGAATATCTGCTTTTTATCACGATTCCGCAGCCTGCCTGCTTGACGATGGCAAAATTGTCGCCGCAGCGCAGGAGGAGCGTTTTACCAGAAAGAAACAGGACTCGTCTTTCCCCGAACACGCTGTTTCCTATTGTCTGGAAGAAGCGGGTATAGATGTGTCGAGTCTTGATTACGTGGTTTTCTACGACAAGCCGCTGATAAAGTTCGAGCGCTTGCTGGAAAGCTATCTTGCCGTTGCACCCTTAGGATATAGATCCTTCATAAAAGCTATTCCGGTCTGGTTGCGTGAGAAGATGTTCGCTCGCAAGAACATCAGAAAAATGCTTGAAGGCTACGATGGCCCGATTCTGTTTACCGAGCATCACGAATCCCACGCCGCCTCCGCGTTTTTTCCTTCGCCTTTTGAAGAAGCCGCTATCATAACCTGTGACGGTGTCGGCGAATGGGCCACCACAAGTTATGGCGTCGGACGTGGCAACAAAATAGACATCCTCAGCGAAATTCACTTCCCGCATTCTTTGGGGCTTTTGTATTCGGCTTTTACCTACTATCTTGGCTTCAAGGTCAACTCAGGCGAATACAAGGTGATGGGTCTGGCTCCTTACGGTGAACCCAAGTATGTCGATCTCATCATGGAAAACCTGATAGACGTTAAAGACGACGGTTCTTTTCGTCTCAACATGAAATACTTCGATTACGTCGGCGGTCTCAAGATGACCAGCAGGCATTTCAATAAGCTGTTCGGCGGCCCTCCTCGCAAGCCCGAGACCGACCTGACGCAAAAAGAGATGGATCTGGCTCGTTCTATTCAGGAAGTGACCGAAGAAGTCATGCTGCGCATAGCGCGTCATGTTCACCAGGTAAGCGGAATGAAAAACCTGTGCCTGGCCGGAGGCGTTGCTCTTAATTGCGTTGCAAACGGCAGAATCCTGCGTGAAGGTCCGTACGATGACATCTGGATTCAACCTGCTGCCGGAGATGCAGGCGGAGCGCTGGGAGCCGCTTTTGCTGCTTGGCACCATTACCTCAAAGAAGAACGCACGGTTCTCGGGGAAGGGAAGTCCATACAGGGCAGTTCCAAGCTCGGGCCGGAATTCAGCGACGAAGAGGTAAAAGCGTGGTTGGAATCCAAAAGCCTGCCTTATGAAGAGTTGGCAAAGGAAGATCTGCCTAAGAAAGCTGCAAAGCTTTTGGCCAATGAAAATATCATAGGATGGCACGATGGCCGTATGGAATTCGGACCTCGTGCCTTGGGCGGTCGCAGTATTTTAGGTGACGCCCGTAGCCCGAAGATGCAAAGGCAGCTTAACCTCAAGATCAAATTCAGAGAATCTTTTCGGCCTTTCGCGCCATCGGCCTTGGCTGAGACGGTCTCCGACTGGTTCGAGTTCGACCGCGAGTCTCCGTATATGCTGCTGGTTGCCCCCGTGAAAAAAGAGATTTGCCATGAATTGACACAAGAACAGCAAAAGCTGTTCGGAATCGAGAAACTCAATATTCCCCGCTCGACCATTCCGGCGGTGACGCATGTGGATTATTCGGCGCGGCTGCAAACGGTCAACAGTGAAGACCATCCTCGCTATCACGCCTTGATCTCGGAATTTTATAAAGAAACCGGCTGTCCCGTGATTGTAAATACATCTTTCAATGTCCGTGGAGAGCCTATCGTCTGTACGCCGGATGATGCTTATACATGCTTTATGCGGACGGATATGGATTATCTTGTTTTGGGGAATATCCTGCTGGACAAGAAAAAGCAGCCGGAATGGAAAGAAGCAATTGACTGGCGCAAACAATTCGAGTTGGACTAGATAGGGTGCATTTAGATGATTAACAAAAATCCTTCAAAACGCGATTACAGAGTTTTCTCCCTGGTCCTGATGATTTTCACCATCGGGTTCGGTTCGCTTGCTTTTTGCAAAGGGAATATGATCGCCACTTATATCCTCGGCGGTCTGGCCGCATACGGGCTCTTCTCGCTGGCGATAGTGCCTGCATCGATTAGGCCGGTATACATTGCGTTTTCATACATCGGTCTTGTTCTTGGCTGGATAAATACCCGGATTCTCTTGGGAATTATTTTCTATCTGCTGTTTACGCCGATCTCCCTGTTTTTCAAGCTTACCGGAAGAGATGCTCTAATGCGTAAAATAAGTAGCGCGGAAAGCACTTATTGGATAGAAAAAACAGCCCTGGAGGGTGGCAAGGAACGTTACCATAAGCAGTTCTGATTTCTTTAATCCTTTCTGGTTGAAATCTCAGGATTATTGAAAACTATCGTGACGGTTTCTCTTGACAATCGACTGTTATCATATAGTATATTGCCGCCTCGCCCGATAATTAAAGCGAGTTTGGGATTTGTTGATATGAAGATAAAATTGACTGAAATATCTAAGGGCGGCTTGAAGTTGTCCGAAACCAAAACGGCCGAATGGTTGAGCGGGTTGCTTCAACTTGATGAGTGCGATGTCTGCCAGCCGATTGGTGATGTGAAATACGATCTGGTCTTGAAAAAGTCCCGCAGTCGTGTTCGTATCAATGGAACCTTGGTGTTTTCTTTCTCTTTTGTCTGTTCCCGCTGTCTGAAAGAGCAGGAATCGGTCTTGAAAGTAGTTGTCAACGAATCGGTAACACCGGAGGATAAGGATTACGTAGATTGTAGTCTTGAAGTTAAATCCATCGGTGACGTTACCTGGGAATCTACGAATATGCGGGATATTGATTTAGATCAAGTTCTCGTGGACCATATTAGAATGGCTTTGCCTTTGGCTCCCTCCTGTCCTGACAATGAAAATTGCAAGGCAGGTTCTGTCGATGTGATAGAAGAATGGGAAGTTGAGCCGGAGGTCAATAAGCAGTGGAAAGAAGGAATCGCTGAAGTGAAAGAGCGATTCTGTAAATAATCCGATTAATCGAAAACCTAAATTGAAAGGAGTGGCAAAATGGCTGTTCCGAAAAAACGAACTTCCAAAGCAAACAAAAACATGCGTCGTTCGCATCACGCTTTGAGCGCAACCAATCTCATCAACTGCCCGAACTGCGCCGAGAAAATGCGTCCTCACCGCGTATGTCCGAGCTGCGGATTCTACAAAGGTAAAGAAGTCGTTCAGTACGAAGAAGAATAGACTGAACTCGTCACCGCGTGTGGAAGTATTTTGAGCGGTATTAGTTTTCTGCCTGTTTTGAGTCCGAACCAACAGGAGCGATAAATGATCGTTTTGGCAAGTGACCACAGGGGATATCCGCTGAAAGAAAAACTCAAGGGCTGGCTTGATGAAATGGGCGAGCGCTTCGAGGATGTCGGTTGTGATTCCACCGAATCAGCCGATTACCCTGATTTTGCCATTGAAGCCGGTAAGCGGGTAGCTGTAGGTAAAGCCGAAAAAGGCATTGTTATCTGCGGTAGCGGAATCGGCGTTTCCATTTCGGCTAACAAAGTGCCGGGGGTTCGTTGTGCTTTGGTGCATGACGGATTTTCGGCTGTTGCTTCCAGACGCCACAACAACAGCAATGTTCTGGCTTTGGGCGCGGATATCGTGGGCGAGTCGATTGCTCGCGATATCGTCGAAAAATGGCTGGCTGCTTCTTTCGAGGGCGGCCGGCACCAAAGACGCCTCGATAAAATATCCGAGTTCGAGGCGAAGTAGGCTAGCCGCAAGGCACAGGCATGAACTGTCCCAATTGTAATCATCCCGACACACATGTAATAGACAGCCGCTCCAAAAGAGAAGGCAAAGAGATCAGGCGTCGTCGCGCCTGTCCTTCCTGTGAGCATCGTTTCACTACATACGAGCGCGCCGCCGAGGATCGTCCGCCGATGATTATCAAGGGCGACGGCAGGCGAGAACCGCTGAATCGCGATAAACTGCGTTCCGGTATCCAGAAAGCCTGTGAGAAGCGCGATATCTCGACACAGCAGATCGAAGAAGCTGTAAGTCGTGTCGTCAGAAAAGTTCAGGATTACAACCGCGATGAACTGGCTTCCCGGATCGTCGGGGATTTTGTTATGGAAGAATTGATAGAACTGGACGATATCGCATATATACGCTTTGCTTCGGTGTACTGGCGCTTCGGTGACATATCTGAATTTACACGGCACGTTGAAGAATTGCAGAGCAAAAGAAAAAAGCAACATCGCAGATGATTTTGCATAGGCCATAAGCAAGGAATCACCATGGGAATGACGACAAACCGACAAAAAATGCTGTATATGCGCAGGGCTTTGAAACTAGCTCGCAGAGGTGCTGGTTTCGTTTCTCCCAATCCCATGGTCGGTGCTGTTATCGTGCGTGGTGGAAAGATAGTCGCCGAAGGTTATCACCACCTATACGGAGGAAATCACGCCGAAGTCGATGCGCTGAAGAAAATAGATTATAAAGCTTCCGGTTGCGATATGTATCTCAACCTGGAGCCTTGTTCGCACCACGGAAAAACTCCTCCGTGTGTCGATGCTCTCATAAGTTCTAAAATAAATGCCGTTTATGTCGGTATGATCGACCCGAATCCAAGAGTTGCCGGTAAGGGTATAAAAAAGCTTTTAAATGCCGGTATCAATGTCGAAGTTGGAATTCTGGAAAAAGAATGCCGTGAGTTTAACCGCTCTTTCATTAAGCATGTCATCACTGAAACCCCATTTGTCGTCGGCAAGGCCGCCATTACCATAGATGGCAAGATCGCCACTTCCAGAGGAGACAGCGGACAGGAAGATGGCGGGATGTCGGGCGAGGCTTCGCATCGTCTGGTCCACCGTCTTCGTCACGAATTGGATGCTATTCTGGTTGGAGCCGGAACGGTAATTCGCGATAACCCGTATTTGACAGCTCGTATGGCCCGAGGCAGGGCTTCCAATCCCTTACGTGTGGTCCTGGATGGCAAAGGGCATATCCCCTTATCTTCAAATGTGCTTGATGTAAGTATTGCGGAAACAATCGTCGTTACAACAAGAGCTTCCGAGTCTTCCTGGCGCGAGGGCATTAAGGCCAGCGGAGCCGAGCTGTGGCTGATGAAAGGTCCGGGCGGTAACGTTGATATCAATGAATTACTGGAAAGACTTGGTTCTAGAGCAGCTTCTCTGATTGTCGAAGGTGGCAGTCAGATATTCACTTCTTTCATGAACGCAGCAGCTATAGATCGCTTTATGTTCTTTATGACACCCATGATTTTAGGCGGTCAAGAAGTGCCTGTTGTGGGAGGCAATGGCTTCAACTCCATAAAAGATGCCTGGCGTCTGAAAGATGTTTCGGTAAAAATGCTTGATGGTGATTTGCTCTATGAGGGTACGCCAGTCTTTGATTCTCAATTGGAGAAGAACGGTAAATAATGTTCACGGGTTTGATAGAAAATATTGGGCAACTGCTTGAGATGAGGCGAGAAAACGCTGGTGCTGTTATGCAGGTGCGCTCAACCTTGCCTATGTCTGAAATCAAGCTCGGCGATTCTGTAGCCTGCAATGGAGTCTGCCTGACGGTCACTGAAAAGTTCTCCGACAGCTTTAAGGTTTTTCTCAGTTCCGAAACGCTGGAACGCTCTACTTTTGCCCGAATCAGGTCAGGTGCAAAAATCAATCTTGAAAGGGCTTTGAGCTTGGGTGACAGATTGGGTGGGCATCTTGTCAGTGGTCATGTAGATGACGTAGGTCGTCTGCTTGAGCGCACAAGTCGTGGTGAATCTCTTGAAATGCGTTTCGGTGTCGATAAAAAATACATGAAATACCTGGCCGAAAAAGGCTCGGTGTCCTTAGATGGAATCAGCTTGACCGTCGCCGGATTGTTCGATTCCGGCTTTTCTATTGTGGTTATTCCGCACACGCTGCAAAACACAACCTTGGAGTCGATGGCGGTCGGCGATGAAGTTAATATTGAATTCGATCAGATTGCAAAGTATATTGAACGATTGATTCTCGCATCCGTTGATAGTTCAAAAAGTGGAGGCGTTAGCATGGCCCTGCTTGAACAATACGGCTTTAAGAAATGAGGTAATTATGGTAGTCGAATTGACCAGAGTTGAAGAAGCGATCAAGAGAATGCAAGAAGGCCGCATGGTCATCATGGTTGATGATGAAGACCGTGAAAACGAGGGCGATCTTGTTTTTGCCGCTGAGAAAGTCACCCCCGAGCTTATCAACTTTATGGCCAAGTACGGTCGTGGTTTGATTTGCATGTCCATGGATCGTTGTCAGGCCGAGAAACTCGGCTTACGCATGATGGTTCCCAGTGAAGAAAATCATACATGCTTCGGTACTGCTTTCACGGTATCCATAGAAGCGGCAGCCGGTGTATCCAGCGGTATTTCCGCCCACGACAGGTCGCACACTATCAAAGTTGCGGCAAACCCGGATGCCATTGCTAAAGATATCGTTTCTCCCGGTCACGTTTTCCCGCTGGTCGCCAAAGAAGGCGGCGTTTTAGTGCGCACCGGACAGACCGAAGGCTCGGTTGATTTGGCACGCTTGGCCGGTTTGAATCCTGTTGCTGTCATTTGTGAAGTCATGAATGACGATGGCACTATGGCCCGCCGCAAAGATCTTGAAATTGTTGCCAAAGAACATGACCTGATGATCGTTGCGGTCTCTGACATTACCGCTTATAGATTGCATAAGGAATCTTTTGTTCACCGTGTGGCAGAAGCCACTCTGCCGACGGCTTTCGGCAATGAATTCAAACTTTATGCATACAGCAACGACATTGATAAGCATGACCATGTCGCGCTTGTCAAAGGTGATATCAGTGGTGACGAGCCGATTCTGGTAAGGGTTCATTCTGAATGTCTTACCGGCGATGTGTTCGGTAGCCTACGCTGTGATTGCGGCTCCCAGTTGCAGAATTCCATGCGCATGATAGACGAAGTAGGGTGTGGTGTTGTTTTGTATCTGCGTCAGGAAGGACGCGGTATTGGAATCGCTAACAAAATCAAAGCTTACAATCTTCAGGAAAACGGTTTCGATACGGTTGAGGCAAATCACGAGTTGGGTTTCAAGGCCGATCTGCGCGATTATGGAATCGGAGCCCAGATATTGCGCGACTTGGGGCTGAAAAAACTGAGGTTGCTGACCAACAATCCTAAAAAGATAATCGGTTTGGAAGGATATGGTCTCGAAGTTGTCGAGCGCGTACAGATTGAAATTCCTCCCAATGAATGCAACTACGACTATCTGAAGACCAAAAAAACCAAACTGGGACATCTTCTTTGTGAAGTTTCTGATAGTAAAGAAGAAAGCAAGTCGTAAATATTTCAGCTAGATGCACAGTGTCTGTCGGCTAGAAAATGCTTGACACTATTGGGGACTGGGCATAAAATCAATAGAAGCCGTATAAATAGGGTGCCGATGTTTTAATATGAAGAGTGCTATCCGGTAAACAGGTTAATATAATCGGAAAAAGGTCAAACGCATTGAGTTTAGGTTAATCTCTAATCTAACGAATCAAAAGGAGAAATGAAAAAGATGTCAAAAGAGAAAAAAGTATTGTTGTTTATGTTGGTGCTCATCGTAGCTCTCGGCATGGTATTCACCACCGCTTGTGGTACTGAAGATACCGACGACGAAGACGACGACGACGACAGCGGCGAAGGTGAAGGCGAAGGCGAAGGCGAAGGCGAAGGCGAAGGCGAAGGCGAAGGCGAAGGCGAAGGCGAA
>CAYTHG010000150.1:0-8863 GCA_964437525.1 uncultured Myxococcales bacterium
CATTGCCAAGCTTTCAAGTGTCGCGGGTTCCCAATTGACACGGCATTTGCAGATTATATTTTTCTGATTGTGCTTGGAATAGATCAGTAGGGGCACGGCATGCCGTGCCCCTACTCCGACTTCGGGCAAAGTCTGCCCCTGTCCAAAAAGCAAATCCTGCGCCAATTCCCACCCACCCACCCGCGACGGTTTCTTCTGTTGGAGCATGGCTTCCCAGCCTGCTCCAACATGAAAGCGCCTAATGGTGAATGATGAGCCTTGCGTCGGGTAGTATCCTAAACCGACAACTTCTCAAGTTATGAATAAATATTACAAACATAGCTCTCCGGCTTGACGGAAGCGGTCTATGGTCTAGAATAAGTAATTAACGATTATTCTGTATGCTGGGCAATACGAGGGTGAGGAAATGAGGATAAAAAGGATAGATTTATTGCTGGCCTTGGTTTGCGTGTTTGCTCTTTCCGGCACGGCTGCGGCACAGGTATACATGAACCATCCCAATATTTACAAAAAGACCGCTCCGGCTGTAACCTATATCGCAGCCTTTATGCACGAAGGCGGTGTCAAGTCCGGCACGGGTTCCATAATCTCTAAGGATGGCTTGATCTTGACCTGCGATCATGTGATCTGGGACGATCTGAAAAATGCCCCGGCCATGCGGCTTTTGGTGTTTTTGAAACCGGCGAAGGTGACGGGAAAAAACGAGGACGATCTAGCGCGACAGTACGAAGCGCGGCTTTTATCCCGTTCCGCAGAACTCGATCTGGCGCTTTTACAAATAGAAAACCCGCCTGCCGATCTGCCGGTATTAAAGCTGGCTGATTCCTCTAAGGTTCCCATCGGCGAGCCGACCATCGCCATCGGACATCCCGAGCAGGGCGTGCGCTGGACTCTGACCACCGGCGCAATTTCGGGTACGCTGGAAGACTTCGGTGGTGCCGCCGGGCGCGATGTCTGGCAGATGGAGACCAGCTTGAACCGTGGCAACTCGGGCGGGCCGTTGATAGGCCACGACGGGCAACAGATAGGCATTAACCAGATGATCGCCCGCAAAGCCAAAGACGGACTGGCGCTGACGGGCATACAGTTCGCTCTTACTTCCAATACCGCGCTTCTATGGTTGAAGACAATCAAGGCCGGGCAGTTCGAGGTAAGCTTGAAGCCTGAAACACTTGCAAAGGGCGACGCCTTGCCTGTGGCGAAGAAAGTTAAAGTAAAATCCAAACTGCTGCCCGGAAAAGAATATACTGAATCGGATCTTGACAAGATGAAGCATGATCTTGAGAAAATGGGCAGCGAGCTTGAAAACGACTTCAAGCGCATTCGCAAGCAAAAAGGATTTTAAAGGATCTCTACTGTTAACAAGGGGTGCGGACCCTGTAATTTACAAGTTTTTCAAAAACCAGGATTCAAGGAGAAGAGAATGAAACGTAAGAATATCGCGCTGTTTTTTGCATTGTTCGCCATGCTGCTGATGGCTTCCTGTGGAGGTAAAGACATCAAGCCAGCCGAGCCGCAGATGCCCGAATGGTGTATGAAGACATCCGGCGTCATTATCAATGCTGATCGCGGCAAGTTGGTGGTGGGAGTAGGAGCTGTATCGGGCATTAAATCTCCGGCCATGGCCAGAGCCAACGCCGACGGACAGGCCCGCGCCGAAATCGCCAAGATTTTCAGTTCCTATACCGAGAACCTGCTCAAGCAATATCAGCGTTCCACCGCAGCCGACGGCCAAGTCTCGGAAGAGCAGGACTTCATGCAGGCCACACGCATCTTCACTAAAATGAACGTGGTCGGTGCCGCTATTGAAGATCGTTACTTCGATGTCAAGAGCGAAACCTTCTATTCAAAGGCCGTCATCGACTTCGGTAAGTTCAACGAACTCATCAACAACAACAATGAGCTGTCCAGCAAAGTGCGCGATTTTGTACGCAGCAACGCCGATGATGCCTTTAAGCAGCTGGATGAAATTGCAGAGCGCAACGCAGCCGAAGGACAATAGTCATGAAGTGGAAAACCATATTGCTGTCACTGGCTATTATGGCGGCACTGGCTTTTGCAGGCTGTGCCAAAAAGGTGGAGCCTGAAAAATTCGACCCGCAGCCGGTGCAACAGCGAGCGGATCAAGCCACAGATGAAGCGGATCAGGCAGGCAAATAGAAGACCTGACAACACTAATGGAGGATGATATGCGCCGCAGTACGGCATTTATTTTGGTTTTGACAATGGCAGCTTTTCTTTTTGCAGGTTGTGCAACGACACGCGAAGTCAAGCGCATCGATCCGGGAAAGATCACCGACTTGTCCGGTCACTGGAACGACACCGACTCGCAGCAGGTGGCTCAGACCGTGGTGACGGATTGTCTGGCTCAAGGCTGGTTGCCTGAGTGGAAAGAAAACAAGGGCGGAAAAAAACCTATTGTTATCATTGGCAAGATTACCAACAAAAGCCACGAACACATTAACGTGCAGACATTCGTCAAGGACATGCAGTCCTCTTTAATCAACTCCCGCAAGGTGCGCTTCGTTTCTTCACGCACCGAACGCGGAGAATTGCGCGAGGAGCGCAAGGATCAGCATTCGGGCTATACGTCGGAAGGCACTCGTGCCGGAGTAGGGCAGGAGATGGGCGCCAACTTCATGATGAAGGGTTCCATCAATACTATTCTGGATGAACTCGGCGGAAAACGTGCGGTTTGGTATCAGGTCAATATGGAACTGCACGATCTAACGACCAACGAAGTCGTCTGGATCGGACAACACAAGATCAAGAAGCTCATCACCAAGGGCAATCATAAGTGGTAGGAGTTTCGATGTTTGGCAAATACCGGCGGGCGGGGTCGATTCTGACCCTGCTCGTCTTTTTTACACTTAGCGCCTGCGCGACTCATTCTGAAGTTCGCCGCAAGATGGTGACGGATGTACGTTGCGGTGCTTACAAAAATGCCGAGAGAAGACTTGCGGATCTGGCTGGCGAGCGCGAAAAAGATGTCCTGATGGATGTCATGGACGAGGCTATGATACTGCATCTTGAAGGCCGCTACAAAAGCTCCAACGCCAAGTTGGAGCGCGCCAAGGAATTGATAGACGGCTATTTTACCGTGGATATCTCTGACGAGCTGGCCGCCATTGCGTGGAACGATACCGAACGCGCCTATCAGGGCGAGGAGTTCGAGCGCGTTATGGTGCATATGCTCTCGGCTTTTAATTACCTGCAAATGGGGCTGCTCGACGAGGCTGCGGTTGAAGCGCGGCAGATCAACCACAAGTTGCAGGTCTATGCCGACAAGCTGGCCGCCAACAAGGTCAAGACCTCATACACACAAGATCCCTTCGCGCAATATCTGGCGGGCATGATACAGGAAGCCAGCGGCGAATACAACGACGCGCTGCTGTCCTACCGGGATGCCTACAAAGGGTATTTGCAGACCGGGCGGGATTTCGGCATAGCCGCGCCACCGGCATTGCGCAGCGATTTGATGCGGGCGGCAATGCGCGCCGGTAACGATGAAGCCTATCTGGAGTTCAAACAGAATTTCCCGAATGCTCCTGAACGCCCGGTAAATTTTGTAGAGAGCCACGGCCGGCTGGTGGTGATAAGCTCGGTCGGTCGCGTGGCGCAAAAGTATTCGGCCAAGTGGATCATTCCGGACCCGGAGCTGGATACCTTTGTGATCTATTATCCCAAGTTCGGCAAGGGCAAGTCGCGTATAAGCCATGTGACCGTCAGCGTTGACGGCAAGGAATATCGCGCCCAGCCCGCCCACAACTTGACATCGCTTGCAAAAAAAACGCTGGATGAAAAAAGCTCGCAGGTCAAGGGCCGCGCCGTGGTCAAGGCCATAGCCATGTATGCCGCCAAAAAAGTCACGAAAAAACTGGCCAAGCATTCCAAGAGCCAGACCACGCAGACGCTTTCCATTTTAGCCAATATCGCTTTGAACGTGGCCGATCTGCTTATGCAGGCCGATACACGCTCGTGGATGAGCCTGCCTGATAAGATCGGGCTGGCAAGTATGTATTTAAAGCCCGGACACCACACCGTCAGCGTCAATTTTCTCGGCTCGGGCTGGGAAATGCTGGACCGTCAGGTGATAAGCTTTGATATCAAAGCCGGTCAGACGCGCTTCTGGGTCACGCGCTCACGTGAGCCGCATCCGGAAGGCAAGCGCCCCGATCCATCGCCCAAGCCCATATGGAACAAGCGTAAAAGCACACCGAAGCAAAAGACGCGCAGCATCAAAAAACGTCGGCAGCCGGTGTCTATGCTCATAAACGACTAGCCCGTATTATGCATCGGGATTTGTAACGAGGTTTGAAAATTGAAGATATTTAGCGAAGTTGGAGAGATTTTTACTCGAAGGCATACTTTGCAGTCTGTCGAAAGGAAAAATCTCGAAACGAGTTAAATATAGATAATTTGCAAACCGCAGTAAATTCACGGTGAATAATGCGGACTGAACTTCGCCTCAAATCGAAAGGGGAAGAAGATGAAAATGAATGCTCTTAAAATATCCTTGACGGTCATTGTATTCGCACTGCTGCTCTCAGGCTGTGCGAAAAAACTGCCTGTCGCTCCCGATTGGGTGAACGGTAAGCCCGGCGCTTATCCGCAGGTGAAATACATACACGGCGTCGGTATGGCGACAGCGCGCGAGGACGCAGCGGCCAAGGCCCGAGCAGAAATCGCCAAGCAGTTCCGCGTCAAAGTCGATACTCTTTTGACGACTTTGAGCCAGTACACCGGCATGGAAGGCTCGACGGAGAGCAACTGGCTTTTGAAAAACAGTGTGTCCCAGCTGACAAAGACCTATGTGGATGAAACCATAGAGGGCATGGAAATAGTCGGGTATTATGAAGACCCGCAGAAATCCGAGACGATTTACGCTCTGGCGGTACTGGCCCGCAGCCCGGCCCGCAAAAGGCTTGAGATGCGCGTCTTGGATCTTGATCGCGAGATAGCCAATCACGTCAAGCGCTCCGAAGAAGGTCAGGGTGTTGTGTCGCAACTACGTCCTTTGGTGGCAGCTTTGGAGTTTATGAAAGAACGCGAAATCAAGAACAACCAGCTTTCGGTCATCAACCCGACAGGCCAGGGCTTGAGCGCCGAGATAACAAGCTCGGACTTGAACGACAAGCTCAACCGCGCCCTTGAAAAAATCACTATCTCTGTATCCATTAGCGGCGACGGAGCCGAAGCCGTACACGACGCGGTGGTGGCCAGTCTCAATAACGGGCGGCTTTCGGTGGCCGAGGGCGACAAAGCCGACATCGTTATAGAAGGCAAAGTCAAGGGCATGGAGACCAACCAGAACAGCGGCACGGGCTTTGTCTTTGCCAAGTTCAACTCCAGGCTGACCTTAAAAGATGGCTCCAACGGCAAGGTCTTCGGATCGGTCGAGCATTCTTATCGTGACGGCGCAAACAACCTCAACGATGCCCGCGAAAAGACTCTTTCGCGTCTTTCCCAAAAAATCGTGGCCGAATTCAACAGGCTGATGTACAAGCATCTCACTCTTTAACCGACTAGAAATCGCTTGTCGACATGAAACGCTCGCAACTGGTACATTGGCCTCTGCTGTTTGTCACCTTGGCTATCTTGACCATAGGCTTGATAAACCTGTATTCCGCATCTGAAGCGGGCACCAGCGCCAATCGGCCTTATTTTCTCTCACAACTCTTATGGAGCGGTGTGGCCGTGGTTGCGGCACTGGTGGCTTACCTGATCGACTACCGCATATACGAGCGGCTGGCATATATCTTTTACGGCCTAGTAGTTCTCGCTCTGGTGGCGGTGTTTTTCACGCGCTCCATAGGTGGTTCTCATCGTTGGCTGGATCTTGGCTTCTTCAATCTGCAACCTTCGGAATTGATGAAAATCGTCATCGTTACCGCGCTGGCCCGCTTCTTTCATCACGATATGGCGCCACGCGAGGGCTACGGCATAAAACGCCTGATCAAGCCTTTCGCCATCACCGGGCTTCCCATCATATTGATTCTGCTTGAACCGGACCTCGGAACGGCCTTGATGATAGGCATGATAGCCGCCACCGTCATACTCTTCGTCAAAGTGCGCTTGAAAACTATTGCCGCCTTGGTATTGCTGATCCTGATAGCATTGCCGATCACCTGGCAGTTCGTTTTGAAGGACTACCAGAAAAAGCGCGTAATGACCATGGTCGATCCCGAGTCCGACCCGCGCGGTTCGGGCTATCATCGCCGCCAGTCCATCATCGCCATAGGTTCCGGGCAATTTTCCGGAAAGGGATTTAGAAACGGCACACAGACACAGCTCCGCTTCCTGCCGGAACAGCACACCGATTTCATATTTTCGGTCTGGGCCGAAGAACAGGGCTTTGTGGGATCTATATCACTGTTGATCCTGTATGCCGCGATGATACTCTCGGGTCTGCACATAGCATCCAAGGCCAGAGAAAAATTCGGGGCGCTTTTGTGCCTTGGATTGACTGCCGTCATCTTCTGTCAGATGACGGTCAATATCGGTATGGTCTTAGGGCTTTTGCCTGTGGTTGGCGTGACGCTGCCCTTTATGAGCTACGGTGGCACATCGCTGGTGATATCCATAATGTCGGTGGCCTTGATGCTCAACATCTACTCGCGCAGGCATATGTTCTAGGCAAAGTTTCTTTCTGACGAGTCTAATGACAAACCTCTGACTTCAAAGCTATTGACAAGCAGCAGCAAGTGGTCATTCCCGCGCAGGCGGGAATCCAGAACAATATCATCGGAGTGGACCCCGCCTGCGCGGGTGTGACGGAAGTTTACCCTTAGACTTCTGGAAGGAGTTGACTTTGTCAGTGGTCTATAAAAAATCCGGGCGGCCAAAGGCCGCCCGGATTGCTTTTGAATCGCAGGTTGTCAATTTATCAAGCTTCGCTCGCCTTAGTCTCGCGGTGTCTGTTCTCGGCAGCGGAGAAAAGCTTGCGGAAGACCACAAGTCCTATGGGCGACAGCACTGCCATTCCGCCTATCCAGAGCCAGACGAAGAAATGGTTGGGATATGAGCTTGCGCCTTCGGGTACGTATGTATGCAACAACCAGCCCGAGAGCGGCCCGGCTACCAGTTTGGCTGCGAAATACGGCAGGTAGGACAAGGCGATATAGGTGCCTTCCTTGCCTTCAGGAGCGATTTCGGCGGCGAACTGCATCAGGCGCGGTGACCAGATGGCCTCGCCTATGGTGAAGATGATTACAAAGATAACCAGCGCCAGCACCAGCGGTGTGTGCATCTCGGGAGCCAGTCCCAGCCAACGGTTATAGACCAGTTCTTCCACCCAGGTTCCCATCAAAGGATCGAAGAACTTACCCGGCATGGAGGCGATGAAGATGGAGAAAGCCGAGATAGTGGTTCCTATCATCAGCATCTTGTAGGAACTGATTTTGCGCGTCAAAGCCGCCACCAGCGGAACTAAAAAGACGATGATGGTAGGATTCAAGACGCCGTAGATGTTGCCGATCTTGACGCCCTCGCCCAGGATACGGATACCGTATTTTGGGAAGGTGTAATGGAAATGGTAAAACACCAGCCTGACGCAGACCAGAATTCCCAGCATGAACATGTAGTACCAGAAATCCTTCTGGCGCACTATTTGGGAGAGTATGCGGCCTGTGTCGATGGCGGCTTTTTTGGCGACTTGGAAGAAAACGCTGATGACGCTGCCTTCAAAGTCGTTCTTGATGGGATCTATCTTGACACCTTCGGTATCCGTCATCTCGACACCGTCGCGCATCATCAAAACCATGATGAAAGTCGGAATCGTCAACAGAAAGCCAGTCAAAAAGATGATCTGATAAGTGGAAATGTCGACGCCTATCATTGGCAGAGTCACCATTTCGTGCTCACCGAAAGTACCGCGAATCGCATCGAACACTATGGCACCCAGGGCCCAGCCGACGTTCATTAGTGTGTAGAACAATCCGAATCCCAAGGCGGCGCTATCGGAGGTGGTATAGCGCTTGATACCGACCGAAAGAACCGGCCCCATGATGGCAATGCCTATCGCCATGGGAATGAATCCCAGGATGGTGGCAAAATAAATATTGTCCATAAAGGGCATGAAAGCGCGACCGAACAGCAATACTATCGTGCCGATCAGAAGGGTTTTCTTGATACCTATGGCATCGACCACCGCGCCGACCATCATGGTCGTGATGGTCACCAGCATCGACCAGACGCCGATGTACGAACCTGCGGAGATATCGCCCAGCCCGCAGTCGGCGGAAAGATACAGAATGAAGGCCATGTTCATGGCGCCGTAAGCGGTGTACTCGATTACCTTTGTGAGAAAGAGTATCCACAACTCACGCGGCGCTCCGCGCAGCCCCTTGGCATAGCTCCAGATAATGAAGATGAAGGCGCAGCCGAGACCGATTCCGGTCATCCACAATACAATGTCTAATACATCCATGCCGAAATTCCCGTTTTCAGTTTTACAAATAAGCTTTGAGATCGTCTGCAATATTGACGAGCGGTTTTCGCTCCCATCGCAGATTGGGGAATTCTAACACAGCCGGTATGTTGTGGAAGAATAATATTTGCAGCAGGCTTTTCTTGGCTTATGAGTAGTCTTCCTCTTCAGACAAGTCGAGGGTAAAATACTTCATGATGCAAGAAACAAAAGAAAGTAGGGGCGCAATTTATTGCGCCCGAGGACGAGCCCGATGATGGCGATAGTCCGGGCCAGATTGCTGACAAAGTATAATTTCTTAAAAAAGATTCCCATAACCTTTGTCACACCCGCGTAGGCAGGTGTTCATTCACCTGATATTGTTCTGGATTCCCGCCTTCGCGGGAATGACAACTTGCTACAGCTTGTCAATATCTTTGAAATTAGAGGTTTGTC
>CAYTHG010000151.1:0-1376 GCA_964437525.1 uncultured Myxococcales bacterium
GCGCAACTAACCGTGACGGCTTGATGAAGAAGATAACCAATATTTTGAATAAAGGAGCTGAATAATGAGAAGGGCTGTCATAGTTGCCGCCAAAAGAACTCCGGTCGGCCGTGCCAATCGCGGATCCTTGAAGTACACCCGCGTTGAAGACATGGCTAAACTGGTCATCGAAAAAATCCTTAAAGACACGAGTGTCAAGGGTGAAGAAGTAGACGACCTGATCGTAGGTTGCGCCTTCCCCGAAGCCGAAACCGGCATGAACATCGGTCGCGTTATCGCTTTACATTCCGGCCTGGGACAATCCGTACCGGCCGTTACCGTCAACCGTTTCTGCTCGTCCGGTCTTGAGACCATCGCCATGGCATGTGCCCGCGTTGTTGCCGGATACCAGGACATCGTTTTGGCCGGTGGCGTCGAAACCATGAGTCAGGTTCCCATGGGCGGAAACAAGTTCCTCGGCAACCCCAACGTAGTAGACACCGAAAACATCGGCGTCTTCTGCAACATGGGTAACACCGCAGAGAACGTGGTCGAGCGCTGGGGCGAGGAATACAACCTGACCCGCGAAGAGCTGGACAAGTTCAGTCTCGAATCGCAGAACCGCGCCTTGAATGCCCAAAAAGAAGGTCACTTCAAGGACCAGTTGATTCCCATACCTTACACCACCTGGAAAGACGGCAAAAAGGTCGAAGGACTCCTGGAAGAAGACGAAGGCCCGCGTGCCTCCAGCATGGAGAACCTCGGCAAACTTCGCCCGCCGTTCAAAACCGACGGTATCGTCACCGCCGGAAACTCTTCGCAGATGAACGACGCTGCTTCTTTCGTGATGGTAATGTCCGAAGAAGAAGCAAAAAAACGCGGCCTCAAGATCATGGCTTACTTCGTAAACTACCAGGTAGTCGGCGTAGACCCGGAAGTCATGGGCGTCGGACCGGCTTATGCCATTCCGAAACTGATGGAAAAAGCCAATGTATCGCAGGATGATGTTGACCTGTGGGAAATCAACGAAGCTTTCGCTTCGCAGGCTCTCTACAGCGTCCGCAAACTCGGCATCGACAAATACATGGACCGCATCAACGTCAACGGCGGCGCAATCGCACTGGGTCATCCCCTGGGTTGCACCGGCGCCAAATTGACCACGCAGCTTCTCTACGAGTTGGAGCGCCGCGACGGTCGCTACGGCGTAGTCTCGATGTGCATCGGCGGCGGCATGGGCGCAGCCGGACTGTTCGAGCGTCCGCAGGATTAGCATTTACAGAGCATAGACAATTTTCTCAATGAGGGGGAGAGGGTTGTTTCAATGCAGAGGGGGGGGGGGCCCAGACCCCGCCCCCCCCAATTTTTTTATGATTAAAAAAAAAAAAAACCCCACAAAA
>CAYTHG010000151.1:1386-8859 GCA_964437525.1 uncultured Myxococcales bacterium
TACCGCGAATCTACTTTTTTCTCTTTGGGGGGGTGTGGGTTTTTTCATTGCTGTGGGGGCGCGGCCATTGGCCGCGCCCCCTCTTTTATTTAGTGCATTACAAAAAAAGCCCGCGCAACCTATAGTTTGCGCGGGCTTTTCAATTCAGTACTTACATCCTCTATGGAATCATCACCTTGACCTTCTCATGCTGCAACATGCAGCTTTTGGTCTTACCGTCCGCTACCGCGCAGGTTCCAAAGCGCAAGTCCACTTCGACTTCGGCTTTGACTTTGACATCTTTCTTTTTGTAGACGCCTTTGACGGTCGCTTCTTTTTCGGTAAAGCTTTCAAAGTCCACCATCTTGAGTGTCTCTTTTGCAAAAGATATCTCTTCCGGCGCTTTGAATTTAACCTTGGTCGGAAATTCTTTGTTGAGCTTGTGGCCCTTTTTGACTTTGATATTCACTTGCACAGCATCGGCTTCACCTTCGACTTTTAAAACTTTCCAATCGAGTGTGAAGGCTGGCTTGTCGATTGCTGCGGGCTTTGCATCGGGCTTTGCATCGGCGGCAAATACCGAAGAACCAATAAACAACAGCGAGAAAACAAAGAGCGACAACGCAATACTCTTAATCTTAAAATACTTCATTCGATACCTCTTATTGTCCCTTATGTAATCGGGATTTGTTTCGGCTTGGTTTTCTTTATTTTTATTTCAAGCAAGCCATTATCAAGGTTGGTAGATATTTCACTTTGTTTGACAGGCTCGGGAAGCCTGATGCGGCGCTGGAAAGGACCGTAAAATCTTTCCGCCATGTGGTAGACGGTTACAGCCTCGACAGGACCGTGATGCTTTTCTCCTTTGACCAGGAGATCATTCCCTACTAATTGGATATCGATATCCTTTTTCTCCACACCGGGAATCTCCAGCACGATTACGACGCTGTCTTCCATATCCAGCATGTCGGCAAGAAGCTGCTGTCCACCACGTTCGGCTGCTATATCGCCTACCGGGTTTTGCGAGTGGCGAACGCCTTCCTCGAACAGCTCATTGATGCGTTCTCGGATTTCCGTAAGTGTCTTGTATGGATCTTTGGGATTGCGGCTCATTTATCGGCCCCTTGCCTTTTGTTAGTATTCACCTCTGCTTATTAATATTAGGTTCTGTCGAGCAAAGCGTCAAGGTTTTGCGTGTCTATTGATGAAAACCTGACCTAATCTGTTTCTTTGCCGATCTCGATATAGCGAGGTTTTCGGAAGAAAGAAAAGTACAAAAGCGCCGAGAGCAGATAGATTCCGGCAGCAATACACATGGATTCACTGTAACCCCCAGCCCATTCTATCAATGCCCCGCCGAAGCGGACAGAGAGCATCCAGGCCAGATTCCACGACAGCATCATTATGGAATTGGTAAGCGCCTGATCCTTGGGCTTGACCACTTCCATATTGAAATTCTGACCCATTGGCCAACTCATGTTCATCAAGGCGGCGCGAGCTAAAAATGCGATAACCGCCAGAACGAGATTTCCGGTAAAAGCCAGCACCAGGAAAAAAGGAATGGACAATAGCTGGGTGGCCACCATAACTCGCACAATACCGAAGCGCTTGGCAAGCACCGGCCCTAAAGCTATCCCCAGAAACATGAAGGCGAAGTTCAAGGAAATGTAGAATCCGACATCGTCGGCACCGACATTGAAAGTCGATGCGAAATAGACGTTCATGAAAGGAATCACCAGCCCGGCCCCCATGCCTATCATCATGGTGGGAATCGCCAGCCGGATCATGGTCGGCCAGCTATCGGTCTTGAAGAATTTTTTCAGGCTGCGCGGCTGTTCTTTACGAATCAGGTTCTCTTTTATAAGGCTGAAAGGTATCAAGGCAAAAAGAGCCAGCGTCAAGCCGATAACCAAAGTGGTTCGATACCCAAGGACTGCATCACCCATCACTCCGGCAAAGTATTCGCCCATCACTCCGGCGACCGCAGAACCGACGAAGTTGGAAAGCACCTGCATTCCGCCCAGCATGGAGAAAACAAAGATGCGCTCTTTCTCGCTGGTATTGCGCATGATAAAAGGCGCAGCAATAACGGCCTGCACTGTAATCACACCGCCTATGGCAAAGGCTGCCGGGAAAAGCAGGTACTTGCTGAAAGAAGCCAGAAACAGCATCCCCGCCCCGGAAAGGCTCAAGTTAGCGATAATCAACAGCTTCTTAAAGCTTATTCTGTCAACCAGAAGAGAAATAGGAATAGCGAAAAACACCATGCCCAAGCTGATAAATGAAAGCACAGAGCCCATGAAAGACTCGCCGAAACCCGCCTTCTGGAAATACAGATTTTGCAACAGATTGAAAAACGCAGCAGCCAGGCTCATCAAAAAAGAACCGGCCAGCAGGCAGCGTATATTGTGGTTGAAGCGTCGTAGATGCCTGAAATAATTTACGATACCGCGAGAAAAGGGATTGCCTTTGACAGGCGGCAGCATAGGCTGTTCAGCGACGCCTTCTGTAAGTATCGGTTCACTCATGGATGCTCCAGAAACTACAAAATAAGGCAGGTAATAATAGCAGCTTAGGGGGCATTTTGCCCGGATTATTCACAGGGTTGACCTATAAAATTCAGCCGGGCGGGACAACTTGATTTGATTCAGCCTCAGATTTATTTTCCGCATTTGATGTTCATCATTCTCTACCCCCGCTCATCCCGAGTGCACGACAGTAGTCCCCTCCGCTTTATCCAACTCGGTTCCACACTTTTCCGCCACTGGCACTCTTATTCAAAAACAAAAAAAACGGCGCGGCTTAAAGCCGCGCCGTCTCGGTCAATCTCTAACCGTATCCGAGATGTCGTCAGATGCGGAAAGCGACAAAAAGAGCGTTACCATTGCGGCTGATGAGCATACGGACTACTCTGCCCTGCTTCATTTTCTTCGAGACTTTCTCGAAGTCTTTTTTATCTTTAATGATATTGCGGTTGATCTTACGGATGATATCACCCGGCATCAGACCTGCCAGAACGGCAGCGGATGTGCGTTCAAGGCTTGTAATAACAACACCTTTGCCATCGCCTATGCCGGACTTTTTCAACTGGCGGCTGGAAGGATTCTCAACCGTCAAACCCATGAGTTTCGATTCAACCTGTTCCTTGTCGGTATTTGATGCAACCTGCTCGCCGTCGGGCATGGCAGCTAAGAGCAAGGATTTTTTTATGACCTTGCCGCCGCGCCAGATCTTCAGACTGGCCTGCGACCCCACTCCGGCGGTCGAGGCGTACCAGGTAATATCGCTCCAGTCTTCTATCTTTTTGCCGTTGAATTCCAGAATCACGTCTTCGGGTTCAACACCGGCTTTGGCTGCCGGTCCGTCTGGAACAACAGATACCACCAGCGCGCCTAAAGGACGTTTCATACCAAGTGAATCCGCCAACTCTTCCGTTACCTGCTGAACCTGAACGCCTATCCAGGAGCGGCTGATTTTGCCTTCTAAAAGCTGCGGCAAAAGAATCTTGGCCATGTTTATGGGGATGGCAAACCCTATGCCGGTTCCCTGGGCTATGGCAGCATTGATGCCTATCACTTCGCCGTAGATGTTCAAGAGCGGTCCGCCGGAGTTTCCGGGGTTGATGGAGGCGTCGGTCTGGATGAAATTGGAATAGATGTTTTTGCCGGACGGGTTGATATCTTTGCGACCTTTTTGACTGACTATACCCTGCGTGACGGTGTGCGAAAGACCGAGCGGATTTCCGACCGCCACCACGATTTCACCGATGCGCAAGGCGTCGGAGTCTCCCAGCTTCAGATAAGGCAGGTTCTTCGGGCCTTCGATTTTTATCAAGGCGATATCGGTGCGGGCATCTGTGCCGATGACCTTGCCCGGATATTCTTCTTTATCCGAAAGCCGCACCGTGATTTCGTCTGCACCCTCGACGACGTGATTGTTGGTCAGAATATAGCCCTGCGGGTTGATAATAAATCCCGACCCGACGCCCCTGCGCTTGAAGGGCTGGCCGTTTGGCATTTGCCTGCGGAAAAAGTGATCGAAGAAGTCGTTGAAAGGTTCGTCCTGCCCGGAGGGGATGTTCAACTTGACACTCTGCGAAACGGCAATGGACACCACCGTCGGTATGGCAACCTCGGACAAATTCACCAGACTTTCGTTGAAAGCCGGATTTATATAGGCTTTCCCGTCGCGTTCTCCTTCGGAATATATTTTATCCTGTCCGGCCTCGGCTTTTCCCGCCGGGGAGTTCATCCACAGACCGGCCATTACTATCAATGCAAAAACTACAAATAAATATTTAGCGTGTATCTTTTGAAATCTCATGTCGTTCTCCCTGGTTCAACTTCAATAAACAAATCTATTGAATCAGTCGCTTTTGCTTTTTTTCTTAATCAGATCATCGAGACCCTTCTGGTCTTCTTTGGTCGTTTTGTCCAAGGGATCTCCGCTTTCGTCTATCTTCGGACGCGATACGCTATCGGCTTTCGGCAGCGCCTCATAAGCGTTTTCGGCGGTGGCTCCGACCATGGAGGCGATAGCGCTGTAAACCGGCTGAAGGATTTTGACACCCATAGCGGCATCGGCACGTTGATAGACGGTCTTTCCTTCCCAAGGGAAGCGCCCTCCGGCCCACAAAACCAGAACTACCAAACCCGCAACGATCAGTTTAACAAACCAACTGCTTCCTTCTTTCTTTTTCACCTTTTTCTTACGCTTGGCCATGGTAAAAATCAGTTTCCTTTTCTCTTCAACATTCCAGATACAAAAGATATTCCATGTATATCATTTATCCGCGCATTCGTCCGCAATCCATGAAATAAATGTAGGCACACAAACATCAATGTCCACCAAGCAGATGATAACATTTGTGTTTTAAATCAGTCGCCGCAGTGAATTTCCGGCAGATAATCCGGGCTAGAAATCGTACTTGAGCATCACGAATGCCTGATCGTTGTCGGAGAAGCTCCCGAACAAGGTGTCTTTACGGGCATTGTCGGTGGCATAGCGCTTAAAGCCTGCCGGTTCCTTGGCCCATGCATCCAGAATCATCACACCGACTGAAAGGCGCAGGTTGTCATAGACCTCGTAAGAAATACGTGGCACGACCACGTAATCTTTCGTGCTGAAGTTGATCTGGTTGACGCCTTCGATCTCAAGCTTGTCATCCAGGAATGCAAAGCGCAGCGTAGTATACATGCTCAAGTTGCGGTCGGTATAGAAATACAGGTTCTGACCGTCAGGCACGCCGAACACCACCGATCCGAACAACTCAAGCGATATGAAGATCTGGTCGAAGATGGACTTGTCGAACTTGATATAGTCCAGCCCTCCGGCATAAACCAGCGTGTGGTATTCATCGACTTCCAAATTGTCCGAATAGTAGGTGCGATAGGGCCAGAAAGCCGCTTCCGCTTTTATTCCGAATTCCCACAGCGAAGCACCGAATTCCATTGCCACCGAATGCTTTCTGGCGTATTTGCTTTTATAGAGATTATCTACAGGTTCGCCCCACTCGATGCGCTCCTTGATTTTCTGCACGTAGGCAGTTACCAGATTGTCATTGCCGGTCTGACCGGCCTGCAACATGGCCCTGACCATGGGATCGGCTTCCATTTGCGGCAGTTCTTCGTATGCGAACAGATAAGAAATACCGAAATCTACGCCACCTTTGGTGAGCGAGATTCTAGCACCGGCCTGCGAGTCCACAGGCGAAGCCGAAGGTTTTTTTGTGCTGAGAAAGAAGCTGTTGGCCCCTTCCGTCATGGAGTTATCGAAGTAGTAATCCATATCAGGAATGGGATAGGTCGTAAAACCGTAAGCCGAACCGTAACGGAAGAGCGAGTAATCGCCGCCGTAAAGATCGAGACTGGGCGAAGTCCAGAAAGGCATCCAGATTGCCTCTAAGGCGACATCGGACACATGATAAATCGCCTTGACCGCCATCACCTGACTTTTTGAACCGGAAATGTCGGCCCAGTAATAAGCCTGCGGATTACGTGGATTAATACGATCCGAGGGGCTGGAGGAGGCAAGCGTACCCCAGGAGATTATCTGATTGCCGACCCGCAGATCGAATGGGCCGTAAAAGAAATCCAAATATGCATCGCGCAATTCGAATCTGAAATCGTGCTTGTAATCCTTGCCGTTGAAGATAATCGTCGGATAATCCTCATTGCGCTTGCCTGTAATAAAATGCTCGGCATAGACATCCAGCTTGACGCTTAAATGCTCGATAATCGAAAACTGAGCATAAAAATCTACGCTGCTGCGCCAGTCGATAACATCTTCCTTGCCCACATCTTCAAGCACGCCTCCAGGCTGCTTTAATAACAGCGCACCGTCATTGACTAGATCAAAAGCAAGCCGTGTCCGTACCTGACCACCGTATTTGAAGGAAGGCTTGAAACCCTGTTCTTCAATCTCGGCGGATTTTGTAGATTCAGGAGGCGGAGGCAAAAAGCCGAATTCGGGATCACTGTAACTCTGTGACTCCTGAGCTTCCGGTTCCGGCTGCACTTCAGGCTCGGGCTGGGCTTCGGGCTGGGCTTCGGGCTCGGGCTGCACTTCTGGCTCAGGCTGCGCTTCCGGCTCGGGCTGGGCTTCCGGCTCGGGCTGGGCTTCTGTTACAGCTTCTTCCGCTGCCGGCTTTTCAGCTTCTGGTTTCGCTTCAGGTTTGGCAGCAGCATCCGCCGCAGGCGCGACAGGTTCGGGTGCAACCTCACCGGCATCAGGCAAAACCATAAGTGGCGGCAATTCCGCTTCTTGAGCAAAAACACTACCGCCCGACACCAGCAGACAGGCAAGGATAATTATAGAAATCCGCATTTAAGCGCCTTACAAGGGGCTAGAGTTTGGTCATACGCTCTTTGGTAAAGTCCGAGTCGCTCAGCTTGATCTTGGTGTTGATATGGTGCAGCATCATACGCGTGGCTTTTTTGTTCTTCACGTTCAGCATAACCATAGTGGTCATGGTGTCTTTGCCGTCTATTTTCTCAACCTTCTCGGTCATCATCACCTTAAACAGCTTGCCCTTGAGATCAAAAAGCTTGATGCGCATGGGAACGAAATTGGTCTTGTTTACATAGGTAATGTACTTGCCGTAGCCCTCTTCTTTAGGATCGTTGGGGATAGACTCGACAACATAACAATCCACCGGACCGATCTTCTCGTCAGACAACGACTTGTGGACAGCCTTATCGACTTCCTTGCTTTCCATGTCGCCATAGGTGAACTGCGTGCCCATGAAGGACTCGTCCTTGCCGCTTGTACCGCCTTTACGCAAGACTTTGCTCAAGGCTGGCAAGAACAAAAACTGGTCGTCGTCGCCGCCCTTGCGTTCCATGCTCAAAAACGAAGTGCCTTTGATATCCGCCGGAGCGGTGAAATGCATGATGACACGCATCAGCTTTTCGTTTTCCTCAACGACATTCTTTGCGCGAACCTTCAGACTGCGCTCCTGAACGACCTTCGCACCTTCGATCAGGTACATGTCCA
>CAYTHG010000152.1:0-8796 GCA_964437525.1 uncultured Myxococcales bacterium
GCAGTTGAAAAAGCTCTCAACGAAATGGGCCACGAGACACCGATAGGCAAGGCCGCCGGTGTCGCAGCTAAGATCATGGGAGAATAGACATGAAAGTTCTCATCAGCGATAAAATGTCCGCCAGAGCCAATGAGATTCTCGACGGCTATAAAGATCAGGGTCTTGAATACGATGTCAAGACAGGTCTGAGCCCTGAGGATTTGAAAGCAATCATAGGCGAGTACGAAGGGTTGATCGTGCGCTCGGCTACCAAGGCCACCGCAGAAATCCTCGAAGTCGCCGACAAACTCAAAGTCATTGCCCGCGCCGGTGCCGGTGTCGATAATATCGATGTGGCAAAAGCCAGCGAAAAGGGCATTTACGTCACCAACACTCCCGGCGGCAACACCGTTACCACCGGCGAGCACGCCATCTCGATGATGATGGCTTTGAGCCGCAACATTCCGCAGGGCACCGCTTCTTTGAAAGCCGGGCGCTGGGAAAAAAGCAAGCTCCAGGGTCGTGAAATCACAGGCAAAACCCTCGGCGTTATCGGCCTGGGCAAAATCGGTCGTGTGGTCGCGGATCGCGCCAAGGGATTGCGTATGAACGTAATCGCCTACGATCCCTTCCCGGTTCCCGAAGACGTAGTTAAAGAACTCGGCGTCGAAATGGTCGAGCTGGACGATATTCTGTCCCGTTCCGATTACATCACGCTGCACGTTCCGAAGAATCAGGACACCACCGGTTTGATCGACAAAGACGCCTTTGCCAAGATGAAAGACGGCGTTTTCCTGATCCAGTGTTCCCGTGGCGGTATCGTTGATGAATCGGATCTTTACGACGCATTGACTTCCGGTAAAGTCTCAGGCGCTGCCTTGGACGTATTTGCTCAGGAGCCTCCCGGAGAGCATAAGCTCTTGACGCTCGCCAACGTGATCGCCACTCCTCACCTCGGTGCTTCAACTGTAGAAGCTCAGGATAATGTGGCCATCGCCGGAGCATCGCAGGTAGCCGATTACCTTACAAAAGGCGAGTTGCGCAACGCTTTGAACGAAGATGCGGTAAAAAAAGCTTAGTCGCTTAAACCGCATCGGTGTACACTTAAAACTTGTAGATAAGCTGAATTTTACGCGGGGGCGCATTTGCGTCCCCGTGCTTTGAGGAGAATCTTGATGCCGAATGTAGTAGTTGTTGGTTTGCAGTGGGGCGATGAAGGCAAGGGCAAGGTTGTAGATATCTATACCAAGTTCGCCGATCTGGTGGTTCGTTTTCAGGGCGGCAACAATGCCGGTCACACCATTATCATCGACAAACAAAAAACAGTCCTGCACCTGATCCCCTCGGGAATTCTGCATCCCAGCAAAAGCTGCGTTATCGGCAGCGGCGTTGTGATCGATCCCGAAGTCCTCTGGCAGGAAATCGAGAGCGTTAAAGAGGCCGGAATAATGACCGAGCCCAAACAGCTCAGGGTTTCCTTCGACGCCGGTGTGATTACCCGCTATCACAAGCGGCTTGATATGCTGCGCGAAGAAGCGATGGGTAAAAAGAAAATCGGCACGACCTGTCGCGGCATCGGCCCCTGTTACGAAGAGCGTGTGGTCCGCAAGGGCATACGCATGAAGGATCTTCTGACAAAGAAAGTTCTGCGTGAGAAGCTTGAAACCAATCTGGATTTTGTCAATTTCGAAATCACCCAGTACTTCAAGGGCGAAGCTTTCGATGTGGAAGAAGAGCTGAATTATCTTTACGAATACGGCAAAAAGCTGAAATCCTTCATGGAAAACGCTTCGCTGTTCATTCATAACGAGATCAACAGAGGACACAGTGTGCTGTTTGAAGGCGCCCAGGGAACCATGCTGGATCTCGATTACGGCACCTACCCCTTTGTAACCTCTTCCAACACCCTCTCAGGTTCTGCCTGCACAGGCGCCGGAGTCGGTCCCAAAGCTTTAGACAAAGTCTTGGGTATCTGCAAGGCATATACAACCCGCGTCGGCATGGGACCATTCCCGACCGAACTTGACGACGATATGGGTCAGCATCTGCGTGATGTCGGCAAAGAGTACGGTACCACCACAGGCCGTCCGCGTCGTTGCGGCTGGCTGGACGCGGTTGCGCTTCGTTACGCCGTCAGACTCAACGGAGTAGACAGCCTGGCTTTGACCAAGCTGGATGTTTTAAGCGGCCTGTCCAAAATCAAAGTCTGTGTCGGTTACAAGTATAACGGCGAAGTCTACGACGATTATCCCTATTCCGATGCTGTTCTGAACGGCTGTGAGCCTGTTTACAAAGAATTGCCCGGCTGGAGCGAGCCCATAGGCGATATCAGAGATTTCGACGAACTGCCCAAAGCTGCTCAGCGTTATGTGCATTGTGTCGAAGATCTGTCGGGCGTCGGAGTATCATTCGTTTCTGTCGGTCCCAAGCGCGGCGACTCGATGGTATTACATAACCCTTTCCGCGAGTAAAGGCCTTGGCTGGGGTTGCTTTAAACAAAGGCATTTGTTCCGATAAAAAAATATACCCGCGTCTGGAAGAGAATACATGTATTCCCGGCTTGACGCGGGTTTCTTTTGGGCTGCGGTTCTTGCGGATAGGGCTTGTAAAAAGGGAGTTTGCGCTCCTGTCGGGAGTTTTGGCCTGTTTGCTTTTGTGCCTTGCTTGTGATACTTACTGTATTTCAGACCGTGAGCAGTTATGGGCTCCTGTCGATAACGAATACCGTCTGGAATTGACTAATTTAAGCCCTTATATGGTTGAAGTTTCCGTGGATGGCGAAAGTCTGGGAGTCTATTGCAGCGGCGTGGAAAAACTCCCGGTTGGAATATTCGAGCAGGGGGATTGCAGCCGGATAGAAGCTGTTTTTATGGATAATCCCGAGCGGATAGAGCTTGACGACTGCGATATAAAATCTCAGGAAGAGTGCAGCGACAATAACCTTGACGGAAACACCTGTTACGATACCCGTGGTGTCACAAGCGTGGAAGCACGCCTGGAATAATCTTTGGAGAGTGGAATATGCCAAGCAACAAGAACGATTCTAAAGACTCGACCAAAACCAGACCGCAGAAAAAAGTCGAGGATCTTCAGGAGGAGCGGATGGAAAACATGGACGGTGGAAGTTCCAGCATTTTAAGGCGTCTGATCGGTGAAGGAATGGGAGCCTTGAAAAAGCCTGAAGAGGGAGTCAAGAACGCTTTGTCCGCTTTGACCCTGCCCAAAGATCTGGCGCTATTGTTTGTCAATCAGGCCGACAAAGCCTATCAGGAAATCATCAGCAGGTTTGGCAAAGAGTTCAGTCGCTTTCTTGATGCAACTGATATCTCGGAAGAAATCGTCAAGGCGCTTTCGCAGATGAAAGTGGAAGTCAACGCCGAGATAAGCTTCAAGCATATAAACGACAAAAAAAAGACCGACTCCCAAAAAAAGACCGACTCCAAAAAGAGTAAGAACAACGTAAAATTGAATATCAAGTACGACGAGGATTGAAATGGCGGTTCCCGTATACAAGCGTAAGTGGTTCAAAGCCGGGATTGCTGTAATTGCGGTCGGAATTTTTACTTTTATGTATGCCAGTTTCCAGCACGATAAATACGCCAAGCTTTATCCGCATATAGTTGAAGACAAGCTGGAGTTGACGGCTGAAATGCTTCAGCAGGATGCACCCGAGCCGATTGAAGAGCAGCTAGCGCGCAAGCTCACCAAAGAAGAGCAGAAAAAAGAAACCGCCGCCCGCATGGTTTACGGGCTCAGTGGGGCTTACAAGCTGATCGGGATAGTCTTTTTCATTCTCGGTATTATCATTATGCTTGCCAGCTTCAAGGAACCGCAGGTGCCGGAGATGGAAGATATTCCCGAAGGCGATGAGGACGAGGAGCAGAAGGCGCAGGAATGAGCGAAGACCGCCGCAATTCTTCCGGTGATCCTGAAAATATCGAAAACAAAGGATTGCCAGCCTCCCCGTCTCCTGTAAAGGATTCGGACAAAGAAGAAGTTTGCATCGAAGACGAAGCTTCAAAACAACCTTCCCTGAACGACGATATCAACGAACCCTCCGATTCTAAAGAATCTTCTATTGAATCAGAAGACAGCGAAGAGCAGACTCCCGAGGCCGATTTGCAAGATGTGCAAAAAGAGCCTGTTGAAGACGACGAAGGTGACGACGACGTAGAAGAAGAAGACAACGAAGACAAAAAGTCTGTAGGATTCGATTGGGAAGAGGGCCGTATTCCTGAAGATTTAGATCCTGGGGAGGACGAAGATTCATCCGATGGCGGATTGAAATACTTCTTCGGTACCGGTCTGATAATTCTGGCGGTCACCGCCTTGCGCTGGTTTTTTGCATCGCGTGTAGGTTTGAGCGACTCCGAGGCATACTATTACGGCTGGTCCGAGAACCTTTCCCTGTCATACTACGAGCATCCGCCCTTGATTGCTTATCTGATCCATTTGGGAGTCAGATTGTGGGGCGAAGACGCCTTTGCCATCAGAAACATCAGTATTCTGCTGTTCGACGGCGCTATCTTTCTGGTTTATTTGATTGGCTCGCGTATCCTAAATTCTCCCGCTGCGGGATTCTGGGGTGCGTTGTTGTTTGTCATATCGCCATTGAGCTTTGTTTACGGATTTCTCGCCGTTCCCGCCGTGCTTTTGATAACTTTCTGGCTGGCGACCTTGTATTTTCTGTTTGTGGCCATAAACGACAGAAGTAGCTTGGCCCTGATAGTCTCGACTGCTTTTTGCGGTTTGGCGATACTTTCAGACTACAGCGCCCTGCTTCTGATTCCGTTGATGTTCATTGTTCTTGTTTTAAGCCACGACGGTCGCAAGCTGATATGGTCCAAAAAAATATTGATCTCTGTCGGTTTGTTGATCGCCGCTTTGCTGCCCATGATTATTTGGAACTTCGGCAATTCCTGGGCATCTTTCAGTTATCTGGCAGAACGACACGCCGCCGCCGGTTTCGCTTCCGAGAACCTGCTGGAGTTTGCAGGATACCAGCTTTTATATCTCGCGTCTTTTGTCTTTCCCCTATTGCTTATCGCTGCCGCCTGGCTCATGCTGTCTTTCGTCAGGGGAAAACTGGGTCGTGTATCCATTGTCTTCTGGTTCGTTATTCCTGTAATGTTTGCCACCTATACTCTGGCTGCCTGGTCTAAAGCTCTGGAGACTCATTGGGCGCTTTTGTACTGTCTGCCGCTTTTCCCTGTGGCCGGTTATCTGTTTACGCGTTGGCGCAATAACCGCGCCGTATATTGGGGAATGCTTGTGGCGGTTGCCTTGACCTTGCTGATAGATGTCGGTCTGCTGGTGCATTCGACAACCGATCTTTTATCCAGCGTTATTCCTGAAGACAGTCTGGCTGTTGATCGTTCCGGGCAGTTTAGAGGTTGGAGCGAGACGGGTGATAAGGTCAAAGCCTTAAGCCAGAGCCACGCTCTTTCGGGTTTTGTGGCAAGCGACCAAGTCGCATACTGCGCTCAGCTCGCTTATCAGTTGAAGGGCAGATTGCCCGTCAATTGCCTCAACCGAAGCACGGATGCCTACGATTTCTTCGATCTGCCTTCACCTCTGGGTAAAGACGGCATTATCGTCATGGATGCAGCCTCCAATGCTGAGAGCCTCTACAATTGCGGCAAGCTCGAAAAGCTGGATACTCTGGAAATCCACCGCACATCAAGCGTTATTCGCACGCTGGACTTTTATTCCTGTAAAAAATATCAAGGCTTGAGACCCGAAGGCTACAAAGCGCCTGCACAAACCAAAGCCGCAAAAAAGAGCGCCGAGCCGGAAAAGCCTGTTCCTGAAAAGATTGAAGAAGCTCCCGCAGATATTCCTCCCGAGAAAGAACTCCCGAAAAAGAGTCTCGAAGTAATCGAAATCTGATAAACGAAGGGCGCGATAAATCGCGCCCTTACGGTGTCCGGTTGATATATAGCGGCCTATCAGGTGTATTCGACGCGCAAGAGGGTGCGGCCTATCAATACGATGTCGTTGTTCTTCAAGGGTGAGGGCTGCCAGATTCGGAAGAATGTTCCGTTGCTGCTGCCGAGGTCGGTCAGGAAAAACTTGTCGTCGCGGTTGCTGACTTTGATGTGGGAACTGGACAGAAAGCCGTCTTCGGGGAAGCTGATATCGCATTGGTCGCGGCCTATTACCGTCACCTCTTTGTTCAAAAGATAATGGCTGCTTTGCTGTCCTTGAGAATCGACTCTTATGAGTTTGCCCCAGATGCCGCGTGTCGGGCTGCCCTGCAATACTGTTCCGTCGTCGGATTCTTTGACGACTTCTTCAAACTCGATTGCCGAAACGAATTTCAGGAGTTGTTGTCCGATACGGAATACCATTCCTGAAGGAATTTCCATCTCGCCGCGCAGTTTGGTATAGACGCCGTTTAAGCTGTCGAGATCTTTTATAATCAGACCTTCGTCTTCGAAGGCGAACTCGCAATGACTGGGGGATACCATGGAGTCTTCGACTATTATCAAGCCGTTGATTCTGCCGCAGATGTTTTCGCCTTCCATGATGTTATAGACCATGCCCATGCCACCGGTGGGGTCTATGACGGTCAATTTGGCGCGAGGCTTGAGCGTATTGGCGGGCATTTCCTGTGAGGCGTGCAGGAACATGGTTTTGCCTGCCGCTTGAGGTTTGGTCGAGCCTATCGGCGTTCCGCAATTGCTGCAGAATTTATCTCCCGGTTTAAGCGGTGTGCCGCAGTTGGCGCAATCGAGTTCTTCTTCGGAGTCCTCTTCGGCCTGAACTTCCGGTTCATCGATAACAATGTCGTCTTCGATGGGTGTTAAAAGATCGTCGGATTCGGACTCGGACAGCACTACCGGCTCGTCTCCAAGATCCATGGGGCTTAGTTCGATAGGTTGCTCTCCCGAATCCTTTTCAGCTTGAGGCTCTTCTTTTTTTGCCGGTTGGGGATCTTCGGATTCTTTTGTAATGGAGGCTTCGTCAATCTTCACATCTGGTTTTTCCGAGCCTTTTTCATCCGAAGGAGATTTGGAAGAAATCTCGATCAGGAAATCGGATTCGGCAGAATGAGAGGCTTCCGGCTGAAGCTCGGCTCCGCATTCCAAACAATAATTGAAGTTCTCAGGGTTCAATTTACCGCATTGCCAGCATTTTATCATCTTCACACCCCCGAAAGTGTTCGATTACTTGAGTAATTACAATTAGACTTGAATACTATCATCAGGGATTCAGGCGCGCAAGGGATTTCAGATTGCCTCACATGCCTGCCCTAAATCATCGCATTTATTTCATTTTAGTGTTGTTGCCGCCGATGAAGAGGGATAGCTCGGCAGCGATGAACTTTTTGAATTCAAGCTCGTCCTTGACGTGTTTCCACATTTCTTCAAGATTCTTGAATCTCTGCTTGGCATCCTTTTTCGAGGCTGTTTCCACAAGCACTATCGCTTTGCCGTCCAGCTTGTAGTCTTTTATGAAATGCTTGTTCTCTTTGAGGTCGGTGTTTAATTTGCGCCATTGAAGGCGCCCGTCTTTGACCTGTTTGGAGAATTTTTTATCAAGGCAGTCTTTTGCCATGGCCTCAATGCGCTTGCTGAAGCCGCATTCTTTGGTGACGTGGAAAAAGTAAAAAATGTATTCGGGAGTCTTTGTGGATACGACCTGCTTTTCAGATTCCGCTTTTTCTTTGGCTGGAGCCGTATTTTCCTGTGCCAGCAAAAATCCGGCAGTCATCAGGAATGCAAATACAGTCATGAGAACAACCAAGGATGATTTGGAAAACAATCTCATGTTTTGACCTTTCGAGCTTTCAGGCGTTGCTGAGGCATTCTTTTATTTGTTCAAGGGTGGGAACTTTGCCCTGCGATTTGATATCGCCTTTTATAAGCAGGGCCGGTGTCAGTTTGACTCCGGCTTTAATAATCAGATTCAGATTGCGCACATGGGTGATACTGCACTCTAATCCTAACTCTTCTGACGCTTGTTTGGTCAATTTCGACAATTTTCTATGCTTCGAGCAACCCACGCCCATTATTGTCAATTCCAACATGACCCTTTTACCTCACATCTACCGCAACAATTGAATGGCTTCAGATTTCGCCATTGTGTTTCGAATGAAAATGATTCTATGATACTCGTCTTGCTTGGTCAACAAGAGTATCAAAAGAAACTCAGTTTTAGAAGTCTGACGATTACTTTTGTGGCCATGTCTTCGTCGAAGATGAAATACGCGCCGCTCAGGCAAAAATAGTGAATCGTGAAGATGGTTGCCAAAGCATATGAAAGGCGAGGATGTTGTTTCATAAATCCGACCAGCGGTTTGAGCCAGTCGCAAAAGCCCTTGCGGTTGTCGGTCAACCACCAGAATATTTTCCACAGCCTCAGTATTGCCAGCCCTATGCCCTGCATGGCTCCCCAGATGATGTAATTCCAGGAGATATAGTGCCAGGCTCCGCAGATAACGAAGGTGACGAGGTAGTTTCGGTAGGCATGGAAACGTCCGCCGCCCAATGGCAGATAGACGTAGTTTCTGAGCCAGAACGACAGAGAAATATGCCAGCGCCGCCACCATTCGCCTATGTTGGGACTGAAGAAAGGCAGATAGAAGTTTTCCGTCATGCGGAATCCCAACATGCGCGAGACTCCCACGGCGATGTCGGTATATCCCCCGAAATGGAAATATACTTCAATGACGATGATGAAAAACATGTAGTACATATGCCACAGGCTCATGCCGTCCAGTATTGAGGGGACTTTCTGGCGCATGGGATACAGCAGCCCGGCATAGAAGAATGTCTTGACCAGCCCGAGGACTATTCTGAAGATGCCGTAGGG
>CAYTHG010000153.1:0-8784 GCA_964437525.1 uncultured Myxococcales bacterium
GGTTCATTATACTCTCTTCCATCGCTTCTAACGGTTATGGCATTCGACACAGCTAGGTTCACAGGTGCAGTGACAAACCTTGCAACTGTCCCCGGAGGCTTTGCCTGCCATTTTGTGAATGTAACGCCAGTTGCCTGCATGGTTTGTGGGTTTGGTTTCCTTGTGACAACGGATGCAGGTTCCTGTCTCATGGCAAGTCTTGCAGGAGTTTTTGTCCCATGACGCCGCTTTGCCATGTGTGCGCATACGCCACAGGCCGCCGTGGTTCTTGGGCTTGGTCGTACGGTGGCAACTTTGGCAGGCGTTGTCCTGATGGCACAATTTGCAATCTCTGCCGTGATCGTTGAAAACCCGCCAGCTGGATTCCTGACCGTGACGCCTTTCCCAGGCTACGGCATGATCCGCAGGGGCGATTTTGCGGGCATCGGCACCGTGGCAGATGGCGCAGTTTTTCGCAGCGGTCTTCACATCGTTTTCTTTATGGCACTTCTGGCAGTCGTCATAGCCTTGAACAGGCTTGCCCGGCTTGGCGCTATCTTCTGCCGTGGCTTTGTGGCAGTCTAAGCATTCCAACGATTCGGCGTGCTTGACGTGCGGGAAACTCATCGGCAGTTTGCCTGTGAGTTTTTTCGGTTTGGCACCTGTCATCGGCTCGTCATGGCAACCCGAACAGGAATCCTTGATTATTGCCGGTTTGTCGGCTGTCTTGTCGTGGCAGTCCTCGCAGCTTGCTCCTTCTTCGATGTGGAGCTTGTGCGAGAAGATTTTTCCGTTCTGCGCCAGCGCGTGACCGGCAAGCAGGAAGGCACACAGGCTTATAGCGGTCGCCAGCAATTTATATGTTCTGTTAGATTTATTCATTGTCATCACCTCAATACACCTGGCTAAGACCGATGGTCACTGTGTGCACATCGCGGTCGAAACGCTCGAATTCGTAACGTCCTTTGATATAGAGCCATTCAAGCACGCGCCCTTTGAGATCTACAAAGACGGTGCGCACGTCCGAACGTTCGTCCACGTCTAAGTAGTAATCGTATTTGAAGCGCTGGAAATGACTGCCGACTTCGCCTCTGAAGACATCTATATCGTAACCGACCGAGCCTCCACCCGACCACAAACCGTCGCTGTCCAGTCCGGGGCCATCGGCCCAGCGTTCAAAGACCGCCGTTATAAACGGTCCCTTGACGCCAATATCGTTTGCAGTGAAGAGGAAGTAGACTCTGCCTGAGTTTCTGTTGAAGGTGGTCTCATCGTCTTCGGTCAAGTAGCGCCCTTCGTAGCCGAGATGCAGGCCGTAGGTGCCGTGGATGCTGGTGAAGCCCTTCCAGGCATCGGCGCTGAACTTCACGTAGGGCAGGCTTTCGCCCAAGAGACTGGCATAGGCGTCTTCGGCTTCGTTGATTTCATTTAGTGACGTTGTCTGCGCTTTGGCGGCCAGATCCAAACCCAACTCCTGAGCCAGCCATTCAAAGTGCGTCGCTCCGCCCGCCTCTGAAACGGCGTCGTTCAAGCTGCGCATGAAGGCGTGCAGGCGGAACCAGTCGTCGTAGCGATACCATGCACCTAAGCCGATGGAATGCTCGTCTATGTCCTGACTTTCTTTCTCCATGCCGCTTGGTGTGGTTCTGATGTAGAAGTCTTCCATGGTAAAGCGGTAATCCAGTTCCAGTCGCAGATCCCTGAACGGTCTGACCACAAAACCGGCTCCGGCCATCCAGTCTTCGAATATGCCCTGATCCAGCTCGAAGAAATGCACGCTGCGGCCACCCATCAAAAAGATATCGAAGTAAGGTGAAACCGGGCTGATCTCCAGTGTGGCACCATCGAAGGTGGCGTCTTTGCCTATCAGCGTTACCTGTCGTCCGACTCGGGCCAGGCGCAGAATATCGTCGGAATGATAATCGACAGACAGCTTGTAGACATCCAGCCAGACAGGCGGATCGTTGTCCATTGCTGAAACGAAGGTACTGTTGGTCTCGTTCGGATCGCCGTCCAGATCCCACCAGAATCCCATGGAGAAATCGGCTCCGAAATGATCCGAGGGATCGGCGGCTCCGAAGTTCAGGTACAAACGCAAGTCCTGGTCTGTTTCGCCGGGATCGGTCGAGGTCCGCAGGCGATACTGTTGATCGGC
The DNA here is from genome assembly GCA_964437525.1 of uncultured Myxococcales bacterium. GTDB lineage: Bacteria > Myxococcota_A > SURF-8 > SURF-8 > SURF-8 > JAKQSH01. The sequence goes on from CAYTHG010000153.1 coordinate 2,135, forward strand.
GTACACTCTGAAGTACCAGCTCTCGTCATCTTCGGGCACAGGAGCGATATCTTGCTCGCTACTCTCGTTTGTAACGCCTTCCTGCTTTTCGACTGCGGCGGATTCCTGGGCCAGTACAAAAGTCTGGCTGCACAGGACTGCTGCAAACACGAAGAGCATCAGCTTCAATATTCTGATTTCAGTCATGATTATTATTTACCCACTCCATCTAGCCCGGATTATTCGCCGGGAATTTACTGCGGCCCATAAATTTTCTATATTTCATTCGTTTCTCGATTTTTCCTCTCGACATACTGCCAAGTATGCCTTCGAGAAAAAAATCAGTCCAACTTCATAAAATATCTTCAATTTCTGAGCCTCGCTACAAAACCCGGTGAATAATCCGGGCTGAAGAAACGACAAACAGGTACTTATTGCAATCCATGTGCCAATACGCAGTCGCCATTTTGTTAAATCGTGTTTCGTCCCTCAAAGTTGCGATACAACTTACAACACGCTGATTTTAAAGATGAAATTCTTATCCCCTCTGTTTACAAAGATACACTGATGAGTTGTGGAAATGCAAATATAAAATGATTGCCACTCAAGCATGTCAGAATGACAAGCGGCCAGGGAACATATTGAACCACTAGGGAATGTTACCGATATTCGGTGGCAAGATTTTGATATTGAAAAAAAGAATTTTATTGATTGCATATAGGAATACAGGTATTAGTATACCAGTATAGGCTCGTTCTAAATTACGTTTATTCTTCGCTGCTATTTGGAGTTTGATTATGGTCTTGAAATCGTTTGCTTCTGAGAGTCGGATGGAAAATAAAGCCGTAAAAGACGCCGGATTTGTCAAGCTTGCGCTTTTGATTCTGTTTGTTATCGCTGGAGTCTTCTATACCGGAATGACTTACGGCTATCCTGCTTTCTTCCGCTGGTTCACCGGCGACAAGACCGGCCCGACAAGCTATGAAAGCTCCCAGCCTGTTACGGGTGAAGCTTTTGAGCAGATAGCAGGATCTTTGATCGCATCCCAGACCGCCGAATATGTGGATAGCAAAGTGAAGGGCGAGGAGAACGAGCAATACCGAGAGGCAAAAAGGAAACTTCTAGCCTCGGCTGATTCGGTGCGAGACAAAAGCTCCTACAAGCATATAGAATATTTCCGGGAAGCAGGCATCAAACAATATAAAGGTCCGTCCACCTGTCTGACCTGTCACGACAAGATGAAAGTCACCGACCCCGATGGCGGCCTGCGTGAAGTAGATACTATGGAAGACGTACTCGACTCCGTGCATTTCAAGCTCTTTAAAGGCGACAAGGGATTCAGCACAATCGGATACGACGGGCGTCGTGTCAACGAAGAGGGGCGCGCTATCCCGGTGGGCAAGATAGATAGAGCTTGCGGGATTCCGGGAAGCTTTTCCTGGACCGGCTGGGCAGCTCATGCCGAGGCCAAACCCGCACATGGCAAGCCCCATACCGTTTCTGAAGGTTGCGGTCAGTGTCATATCGGCGGCAGCTACGGCCCGCCATCCGACATAATGATGCCCCTGGCCATAGACGACAAGCACCGTGAAGAGGCCGTAGATTGCCTGATCTGCCATGCCAACGTTTACGACATGAACGAAAAATATGTTGTGAAAGACGATGTAGGCGAAAGATGGAATCAGGATCGAAGTTTGAAATCGGCCCTGAGCGTCGGCAATCCGAATTCGGATTCGTGCCTGCGCTGCCATCAGCACAACATGGGCGGCGACACATACGAGAACAACAAAGCCGCCAAAGCGACAGGCCATAAGAATCCGCGCCTGCTGCATCACTGGTCGAAACGCGGAACAGCTTATTCTCCGGAAGAGGATGTTCATTCCCGCGCCGGAGTGGAATGCCTGGACTGCCACAAGGCTTCCGGTCACAAGATCGCCCGTGGAAAAGGCGGTGTCGACCTGATTTCAAACGACTTGCCCGATGTGGATGTCTCCTGTATTTCCTGCCACGGCGCGGAGGCGCATGTCAAAAGCCCGGCGGCGGATGTCTTGAACGAGCATAGCGAGAGCGTTTCCTGCCAAGCCTGCCATATTACGAGTCTGACTGAAAACAGCGTCGTGTTGATAGACTGGGTCAATCCCGTTTTCAATGAAGAAGAGGGCATCTGGACGCCCAACCCGATTTTGAGATCCGGCGATATGCGCATTGCCGCAGGGTATTTGTGGTACAACGGCACAGGCTCGTATCTGGCCAACGCGCTCGGCGACAATCCTTCAAACCCCGGCAAATACAATCCCCTCATGGATGTGCTGTCTTCCTACAAGCGTGTTCCCGGATTGCAGATCGAAGGCGGCGGCGTCAAGGACAACAACTTCATCAGCCAGATGTCGGACGAGTTGATAGCCAAACGCGGAAAGATGGTAGCCAAAAATATTCTTCCCACTCAAAAGCAGGGTAAATCTAAAATTCATCCTTTCCATCTTTTCAACGCTTACATGCTGGAAGACAACAATATTTGTGGCCCCTTTGGTTGCATGATCCTGCCTTTCGATTACAAGAGCTATTTTGAGACCGGCGATTCCAGGAAGTCGATGGAAAAAGCCATAAACCACCCGATGGTCAGGCGCATGTACGGCGATATGTTCAAGTACTACATGCTTGACGAATACATCGCCTATTTCGGCGTGACAGACGGCTGGAAGACCGACCACCCGCTGGATGAAGACTATCCCGGCAATATCGAGCCGCACTGGATGCGCCAGATGGCGACCATCACCCTAAACCACGGCATCAAGAAAAAAGGCTTCAACTGCACGGCCTGCCATGTCGCTGAAGGCGGGCTGCTGGATTACAAAGCGCTCGGCTATGAGCCTGACAGGGCCGAAGAGCTTAGAAATGGCGAAGACCTCGGCATAGAGGAATACGAGAATGTCGGCGTCAGCTTTGACGAGTTGTACGGAGAAACTCCCGAGAGCGAAGCGGAGGAAGAGGTAGAATAACGATAGCGGCAACACTGCAATCTATTGCCCCCGAACTACACATGCAGACCCCGTCTTTTTGAGGCGGGGTTTGTTTTTGAAAAAACTGTAGTTTTCAATGTTTCAAATAATAAAAACGAGATGTGTCATTCCCGCGCAGGTAGAAATCCATTAAGGGGCTTCGCGCCTCGCCGCTACATTGCAAACTAAAATGCTGGAACAGGCTGGGAAGCCATGCTCCAACAAGGCTTGCTTTGAAATTCGTTTGTTCTCTTTGACTTGGAACATAACTCAAAAGAAACCGGGCCGACTATCTTTCGACAATCGGCCCAGTCCCTTTGAAACTCAATACCAGATTATGGCCTTGTGTAGCTGCTTATGTCTCCACCAGCATCTTCTATGGAGTCGATCAGAAGCTGGACGGCATACTTGGTGTTATGCGCCCAGGCTCCCGGCTCTTTGTTGGCAAGCTGGAAGTTGAAGGCGGCTTTCATCAGCGTAGCATCCCAGGCGGTATAGCTGTTGGGGAATATCGCCTCACCCGGATCTACCAGACCGTTTCCGTTGGTGTCCTTAAAGAAGTAAGGATAGGAGTGGGACTCGTAGATGATGGGACTGCTCAACGTGATGCTGGCATATGCCTGCATAGCGAGATAGAGATCATCTCTGAGCGTTGCAATCTCATCAGCCAAAGCTTCGGTGGCAGATCCGTCACCATCATAGTCGTCGGCACGCGCCTTGCGGATGGTGCTTACATCTCCAACGGTGGCTTCATCATGACAGCCCACACAGGAGCTTTCAAGCTTGGCTCCAAAGTGATGCACATCGGCTTCCAGCGAATGGCAATAGGTGCAATTGGACGGCGCGAAGCTGTGTGTAAACGCTCCTTCATAAGTCTTGCTATCGTATTCGTAACCGACCTCAGCATCGGAACCGTAGAACATCGCACCGGCTGGCAGATAATGGACATTCTTGAATCCGAAGTCGCTGTCTGCAATAGCGGCATCTACAGTGGCCTTACCCTCGCGGCCCTGGTGGCAGGTCATGCACAAGAACGATGAGTCCGGATCGCCTGCATCGTTATCAAGCGTAGCACCGCCCGGGAAGACTACGTTGGCGACGTACTTGATAGGAGCATTGTATTTGCTGTCCGCACTAAAGCCACTATGGCAATTTTCGCAATTCAAGCCCCATGAAACAGGAGCTGCATCCGGCGTATCGCTGGCATTGGCAAGGTAGTAATCGATACCTGTTGTGCTATGGCAACGGGCACAATTTGCAGGAACTTCCACAACATCTGCAGTATCCCAATGCCTCCAGGCCTCCGACATGCCGTCGAAATGCCCCTGGTCGTTACGGCTGCCCATGAATTCTAATGGAACCGAGAGCATGTCGTTTAAATCCATGATGGAGTCGTTCATAAGCTGGATGACATACTTGGCGTTATGGGCATAAGCGCCAGGATCTTTGATGACAAACTGCATGTTGTAGGCAGCCTTCAATAGTCTGGGCGTCCAGCTCTTGTAACTGTTGGGATAGATCGCCTCGCCCGGATCGACCTGATTGTTCTCGTTGGTATCGATGAAGATGTAGGGATAAGTGTGGCCTTCATAGATCAGGTAAGTACCTGCAACTTCAGCCGCGTAAGCCTGAATGACTTCGTAGAGCTTGTCTTTCAAGCCTTCGATCTCGTAGTAGATACCTTCGTCGGACACGCCATCGCCATCGTAATCCACAGCAGAGGATGCCATGCGGATATCCTTGAGATCTTCTTCGGTTGTCAAGCCTTCATGGCAGCCGAGACAGCTACCAAAATTAAGGGACTGCTTATGAGCGTTATGGCAGTCTGTGCATTGATCGGCAGAAGCTACATGATCGAAGAAACCATCGTAAGCCATGCCGTCGTACTCGTAACCACCCTTGACCTGCGTACCGTAGCGGGTCGCGCCGGTGGCAAAGTAATGCACATTCTTGAACTCCAACTCCGCATTTACAGTATCACCCGCACTTAAACCCTTATCGTCCTCCGGCGTCATTTCTACAATATAGGCATCGACACTCATCTTGGATTCACGTCCCTGGTGGCAGGTCATGCAAATGTTGGATGAGTTGTCACCGCTGTCCACCATCAAACCGCTCGGGAAATCGACTTCCCCTACCATGTACTGGGAGGAAAGATCGCTAAGATCGTCATGGCAGGTGGCGCAGGACATGCCATATGATTTCGGCTGTTCGATGTTGACACCGTGCTTCAAGTAGAAAGGCAGGCCATCGGCAGAGTGGCACTTGGCGCAATCGGCTTCAACCGCTTCTAAGTTATCCCAATGCCTCCAGGCATCGGTAGTACCGTCAAAGTGACCGGAATCGACACGCATGGCGCTTGTGGCAACAGGAGTTGCCAAAGCCGAGTTGAGATCCTCTATGGAATCGAACAGCAGCTCGATCATATACTTGGCGTTATGAGCGAAAGCGCCCGGATCTTTCAGCGATACTTGATAATTGTAAGCGCCCTTGACAAGTCGCTCAGTCCACGATGCATAGCTGTTGGAGAAGCTGGCCTCGCCATCGTCCACCAGACCGTTTTCGTTGGTGTCTATGAAGAAATATGGATAAGAGCCGGCATCGTAAATCAGATAACTGCCAGCGACTTCGGCGGCATATGCCTGCATGACTTCGTAAAGTTTTTCCCGCAAGCCTTCTATTTCGTAGTAGATTCCTTCGCTGGCATTGCCGTCGCCATCGTAATCCATCAGAGAACCGGCCATGCGGATATCTTTGTAATCGGTAGCGGCATGACATTCGGCGCAGGATTCGCTTTTTACTTCCAGCGAGTGCGGGTCATGACAGGTAACACAGGTGGCCAATCCGTCCACATGCTCGAATTTGGCGTCATAGCCCTTATCTTCGTACTCGTAACCGCCCATGACCAAGTTTCCGTAAAGCGTCGCGGCTGCGGCATAGTAATGAATATTTTTGAAGCCGAGATCCTCATCCGGGGTGTCGGCATCGGCAGCGGCCGCTTCGGTTATGGCGGTATTTACGCTGACGCTGGACTCGCGTCCCTGATGGCATTCCATGCAGCGCGATTCCGAACCCAGACCTTCAAGAGTGACACCGGACGGGAACATCACACTGCTCTTGCCTATAGTGCCTGTATTATGGCAGGTAAGACAGGAAACGACGGTGCCGATTGGAGCATCTTCGTCAACCGAACCTGCGGCAGAACCATCTACTCCCAGATAATCCAGGTAGCCGGTCTCGCTATGACACTTGGCACAATCTGCCGGAATGGAACCATCCTCATCCCAATGAACAAATGCCTCAGAAGCACTGTCGGCATGAGCAGAAGCGGCCCAGATATCGTAGAAAGGCGGTTTATCCTCTTCCATAGGCAGAACTACAATGCCGAGGCTGCCGGAAATATTGGTGTCCTGTCCTGTAGCGGTAATAATGACTTCACCGGAAGCCACACCCGTGACCACACCATTGGCAACAGTGGCTACTGCGTCATCGCCGGATGTCCAGTCATAGCCGCTATCATCGTCATCTGTAGTAGATGCGGTCAGCGTCAGAGTTTCGCCTACGACTACGGAGATTCCACCGGAAACGGTGACTACGGGAACTTCTACAGCCGGAACACAAATGTACATTCCCCAGGAGCCTGATTCTCCGCTGTCTTTGCCGGTGGCAGAT
>CAYTHG010000154.1:0-8733 GCA_964437525.1 uncultured Myxococcales bacterium
CGTTGCCAAGCTTTCAAGTGTCGCGGGTTCCCAATCGGCACGGCATTTGCGAATTATGATTCTTTGGATTGTGCTTGATACGGTTGGAGCAGGCTTTAAAGCGCTGCTCCAACAGAGAAACGTAGGGGCGCGATTCATCGCGCCCTTGTCCAAAAGGCAAATCCCGCGCCAATTCCCACCCACCCACCCGCGACATTCGCTTTTTTTCGGGTTTTAATTTTATTTATTCCATGTTAGAATTTTGCAAGCTGTTTTTATTAAGGAAGTACTGATGTATACAAAGCGTTTTTCTCTAATTTTTCTCATTCTGTTTTCCCTGATGCTTATTTCCTGTGGCGGCGGCGACGATGACAGCTTGCCGGACGGTGACGATACGCAGGTCGATGGCGATTCCGACACCGACGATACCGAAGTGGAAGCAGAGGATAACGATGGCGATATGGATTCGTCCGATGGCGACGTGTCGGAAAACGAAGTCGAGCAAGCCGTCGGCTTCAAATACGAAAACTGCCCTTACGAATTCGATCCCTACGACATTCCCGAGCGCCAGTACACGATCGCGCCTTATGCCTCCAACCCTAAAAGCGACAGCGTCACCCTGACATGGGAAGCCCTGGATGACGAAATGTCTTTCATTTTGTGGGGCAAGGACGGCAAACTCGATACCGTAAGTTGTGTCGATACTCCCAGCAAAATTACAGTCGATGCGGAAGATTTCGAAGAAACCCACGATGGCTGGATGTTCCGCGTAGAACTTGACGGCCTCGATGCCCAGTCGCGCTATACTTTTACGATTCCCAAAGCCCAGATTCCTGTTCCCGACAGCGGCGACGCGCTGATGGGCCACATGAATTTCGAGCCCTTTACAGATGGCGAGTTTGCAAGCGCTCCTTTGCCGGGCGAGAGTTTCACCATGATGATTGTCGGCGACAATCAGGGCTTGCCCAGCGAACACGCCAAGGTTACGACTCACATGGAAGAGCACATAAGCGACTTGATGCTACACTTGGGCGATATCGTTCATAACGGCGTCATCAGCCAGTATCGCGGCAGCTATTTCCTTTTGTCCTCTCACGTTCTGCCGCGTATGGCAAGCGTTCACATCGCCGGAAACCACGAAGGCCACGGACCGATTTTGCCTTACGACGCTTTCTTTTTACCCGAAGAGCAGGACAACGAGAACCGCCCGCAGACAAGGGCGTTTACCTACGATTACGGTCATGCCCGCTTCTTTGTGCTTGATTCGGAATTCGAGATGGGCAAAGACTCCCTGCAGCTTGAATGGCTTGATAAGCAGTTGGAACGCACGGTCAAGGAAGATACCGACATCCGTTATCTGTTCTGCGCCTGGCACCGCCCGACATATTCCATTTCATCCTCGCGTCACGAAGGACCGATGGAAGCCATAGATGAAGTTGTCAAACGCTGGAAGGTCGATGTAGTCTGGACCGGACACGACCACTGCTATCAGCGCTTCGATCAGGACGGCGTCCTCTACATAGTCACCGGCGGCGCAGGCGCGCTCCTCTCAGGACTCAATCCCGATTCGGCCCTGCCCGGCGACAACTACATAACCGGCGACAATTCCCTGCATATTCTCACCGGCGAAGTCGGCTACAACTCCGCCGAGTTCCGCGCCATACGCACCAAAGACAAAGTGGAAATCGACCGCTTTACAGTCGAGGCCAAGGACAGAAGCGGTCTCAGATAAAGGGAAGTGACTATTCCGGCAGACCGGATCGCAAAAAAAGCAGGTCGGATAAATTCTTTATCCGACAATTTCCGACATAAGGGACTACCGTGTTGGAGCAGGCATCCCTGCCTGCTCCGTAATATTTTGCTTTGACAAACCTCTAATTTCAAAGCTATTGACAAGCAGTGGAAAATTGTCATTCCCGCGAAGGCGGGAATCCAGAATAATATCAAGGGAGTGGGCACCCGCCTGCGCGGGTGTGACAATGGTTTTGGGAATCTTTTCTAAGAAATAAAAAAAGATTGTCATTGTAGAGAAAATGCACAGCCTCCCGAGCTTCGCTCGTGAGACTATGCGACTTGGCCTTCTTAATGTTTCTGCCATGATATAATTGATTTAGATGAGTTATGTTTGTATCATCAACATTAGTACTCAATCGGCTATCATTTTGTAAGGTAAAGATTATGCAGGAGAAGACCCCGCAGATATTGCTGTTTTGTTTTGTCGCTACTTTTTTTATATGCATTACCGGGTTCGGAAACTTGAATGCTTCCGAACCCATACTTGAATCCCCGTTACCCGATAATCAATACGACAGGCTTTATATACCTGACCATCGCGGGACATCCAGTTGCGGCAAAGAATGGGGATTGTTGCATATGGCTGGATATTTATCCGGTCTCTTTCTGCCTCCGGGGTATGAACATATACACAGTCTTGTCTTGCGAACTGATGAGGAGGGTAATGTTAAAGAAATGGGATGGTGGAATCCTAATGGAGAAGATGAATTAGGCTTACACATAGTATTCCCGGAGCCGATAACATTAGAAGAGCTTGAAGATACGGAGTTCAATTGCACTGACACCAACTACACTTGCCCTTTCTATATTGAAGCACGGTTTTATCTGGGTTCGGCAATATGTATAAGTAGGTTGCCGTGGTACCAAATCAGAATTGAGACTGTCGAAGGGGGGTGGAATATTACAATGGCCGCTTTCGGCAAGTCGGCTCGCCCCACTATTGACGAATATTGCAACCCACCTTGGGATACACCGCCGGATGAGCCTACAGGGGTAGATTCAATAAACAGCAGCATCTTTGGATGTTATATGGGCCCCTTTTCCGTTGAGGTTGCGCCATGATGGGGAAAATCATTCAACTGCAGATTTTGCTTTTTTGTTTGGTGGTCATCTTCGCTTGCAGCTCCAAGTCTGAGAGCGACAGTCATTCAGGTGATGGAGACTGCGATCTCGATAATGAAAACTTCCGAGAAGAGATACCGGAAGTGGACACGGAACTAAACGAAATTGATCTATTAGAACAGGACCTTGAATTAGGGGCAGACTTCGACAAGGAAGATTTTGATATAGAAGCTATTGAAAATGAAATCGAAAAACAGGATATAGATGAAGAGTCTGGTGATTACATCGAAGAAAACCCCGAAGATCCTGGAGTTCCGTTGGCTCCCGGTCCCTGGGAAGAATTGACTCCCGAATGCGCCGAATTCCTGCGTGTTGCCTGCGGTTGCAATTCTTACATGCTCTTTCCGTATTTGCCGCTTTACACATGCAATGACGCCTTGGCAATTGCCGAGCGTTTCGACAATCCAAAACTATGCAAAGCGCTGTCGGACAGCATAATCAGCTTTTTAAGAATACAGGTATACCAGTGCTATAAATATCCAGGTAAAAAAGGTAAGTCGATAACAGATGAATGTACTGGTCCTATACACGCATTAGCTTGTGTGGGAGGATGGGATGAGGACCTTTTTGGAGAAAAGCCTCAAGATCATCAATCATACTCAATGTTTGCCACATGCGATTACGACGAGCCCGATTTTGAATGCCCGGAAGACATGGTTCCTTTGGGTACAAGCGGTGTCTGTATGGATATTTATCTGAATTCCCGTCAAGATGCAGACGCTGATGATGCTGGAACAGATGATACCAGCCCGCCTGAAAGTGTAAATGGGGTTCTTCCTTGGCAGCATAAAGATGGGGTCAGAGGAGCATTATTAGCCTGTGAATCAGCCGGTAAAAGACTTTGTACAGGTGAAGAAATGGCAATAGCTTGCCGTGGCCCCAAATGCTTGGTTTATCCTCACGGTATACCGGTAGAAAATGTAGAAGAAGACTATGAGTCTCATCTGAAATGCGCAAATTTCGATGAAGAGATTAATGCCTGTTACCTTCAGACAGGCGCAAATGACGCCTGCGTTTCGGGATTCAGAGTCCACGATCTATTGATAAGCTATGATGAATACACCGGGGAACGCTATACGGAAGGATGTGAATCTGATCTATGTTTAAATTATAAAAAACGTATTGGTGAGTGCAGAAATAGTCATCTCTACCCAAACAGTTGTTTGGGCTTAGCCATACCGGACATGAAATCTAAAGCCGCTGACTCCAAAGGCAAATCTATTGACCAAAGAACAGGTTTTCGTTGCTGCAAGACAGTGAGGTAAAGACGGGTCGGACAACCTTTACCCGACACCGATAAGGAATTGTCGGATAAAGAATTTATCCGACCTACCTTTGTCTACAAATTCACCACCTTAACTTCCCCCAACCTCGCCCGAATTTGCCGCCCGAATTCTTTCCTGTATAATAATCGCGATTGAAAAATTTACACATTCTGCAAGGAGACCCAAGTGGCTATATATTTGATTACCGGTGCGTCTTCAGGTATTGGGCGCGAGATGTCGCGGCTGGCGGTCGAGCGCGGGCATACGGTCTACGGGCTTGCGCGTCGCAAGGATATTCTGGACGAGATGGCATCGGAATTGGGTGAGCGCTTTCTGCCTTTTGCCTGCGACGTATCCGACAAGGCCGCCGTTCACGAGGTTTGTGAAAACCTGCCGGATTTGCCGCAGATCGCCATTATGAGCGCCGGGTTGGGAGCCTTCGGAGCCAAGTCCGAATTCGATATGGAATCCTTCGAGCGCCTTTTCTCCGTCAATTTCTTCGGGGCGCTGCATGTCATTGATGCACTCTATAAGCCTTTTAAAAAGCGCGGATCGGGAACCTTCGTCGGCATATCCAGTCTTTCGGCCTACCGCGCGCTGCCGGGCTGGCCTTCCTACTGCGCCAGCAAAGCCGCCTTGACCGCCGCGTTAGAAGGTCTGGCGGTATCCCTGCCGAAAGAAAACCTGCGTTATGTGACCGTGCATCCCAGCTTTATAGCCACGCCCATGACAGCCGGGCAGAAGGGCATGTTTTTGGTGTGGGAGGCTGATCGGGCGGCAGCGCATATACTCGATGGCATAGAAGCCGGAAAGATAGACATAGTTTTCCCGGCTGTGACGCGCTTTTTGATGTGGATACTGCGCCTTGCGCCTTCGTGGTTGCATAGGGCCAGCATAAATTTGTTTTTCAAAGCCTGAAATTTTCACTTGTGTTCGCATCAGTCGCTTGTATTCTATCAGGCCTTGATGTTCCCTTGTATAAAGGAGGAGTTATGCGGCGTTCGAATTTTGTCTCTGCGGCGTTTTTTATTGTGTTGGTATTGCTGGCTTTGTTCGCCTTTGCCTGCGGCGATGACGAACAGCAGGCAGATGACAACGATGACGACGGCGAGCAGCAATCCTCTTATGAAAAGCTGTGCGGAAAACTTCTGGACTGCGAAGAGTCGGTGGAGAATCGCGCCGACTGGATGAGCGACTGCACATATTATCTGGAGAATTCCGAGTTGTGCGTCATGCGTTGCTTCAACGAAAACGACGACTGCGACAAGCTGGCCATGTGCCGCGAGGCGGGCAGCCAGCTTTTAGACGAGTATTGCACCACCGATGAAGACGGCGACCTCGATATGGAAATGACGGAAAAAGAAGACGGCGATATGGAGTTGACCGAGCTTGACTTCGGCAAGGAAGAAGAAGCCGAAGCCTCAACGGAATTCGACCCGGAAAAACCCGGCCTGACCGTCACCTTTATGGTCAGCTTCCTTGAGGCAATGGGGCAGCCAATCAATATCGCCACCGGAACCGTTTACCCGACGGTGCGCGAAGACCTGGCCGAAGATGACATACGCGATATTCCCATCGACACCTGCCGCTTGAACAGCTATTTCGAGGATCTCGGTCCCGAATGTGAAAGCGACGCCGATTGTGCTCCCGAGCAGTACTGCGACATAAATGATGGCAACATCTGCCGCACGCAGATAGAAGCCCTTTTGGATGTCGGATCCATCACCGTTTCGGGTTTCCCCGGCGGCGAAAAGGAATTTCTGCACAATGCCGGTCAATCGGGCGCATATACCGAAGGTGGCCAGGGCGACGGCCAGATAGAAGAAGTCGGCTTCAATACCACCTACGTTCTCTCAGGTGCCGGTGATGTCGCGCAGGGCCTGGGCGCTATTTCCGGTTCGCTGGAAGTCCCGGCCCAGTTCCAGGTCTTGACGCCCGAAATCGCCCCCGACCCGCAGATGCAGTTCTCGGTTGCCAATATAAACCCCCAAAACGATTTCCAGATTACGTGGCAGGGCGGCAACGACCCCAACAGTGTTATCACGCTGACGATAGCCGGTTTGAACGACAGCGTAGAGTGCCGTATGCAGGACGATGGCGAATTTACCATCGGCAAGACTTACATTCAGGCCATAGGACTCGATCCGGGCGATAACTTCTTGAACTGGATCAACAACGCCATGGAAATCAAGACCGAAGTCACCTCACCCATCGAAGGCGAAGGCGTGGAATTCGGCGAAATGTACTTTTTGCAAACCAACGCCGGAGTGTTTTTGAAGGTGGTCGCCGAATAGAGCGGCCCTACTCATAATAAAGGCGCGTGCGCATGAAATTCGCCGTGCGGATATTCCTGAAACTTGTGCCGGTCGCATTTCTGGCGGCGCTCATATACCTTGCAATCGCAATCGGTCCCAGCCTGATTCATCTCTGGGATATCTGGGAGTTGAAGAATCAAAACCCGGACGGCACCGCCTTGATACGGCAGCGCAGTAAAGAATACACCGCAAAAAAGCAGAAAATCAAGACGCGCTGGAAGTTCGTCCCCTACGAAGAAATCCCGCAAAACCTTAAAGACGCTGTGCGCTTGGCCGAAGACGGCGCTTTCTTTTCCCATTCGGGAGTTGATCTGCACGAGTTCAAAGAAGCCGTCAAGCAGAACCTCAAGGCCGGACGCTACAAACGCGGAGCCTCGACCATCAGCCAGCAGCTTGTCAAAAATCTTTATCTTTCCACCAAAAAGAATCTTTCCCGCAAAGCGGCGGAATTGATATTGACCGTGGCCTTGGAACACAGGCTCTCTAAGGCGCGTATCTTCGAGTTGTATTTGAACTACATAGAATGGGGTCAGGGCGTCTACGGCTGCGAGGCGGCTTCACTTGCGTATTTTGAAAAATCATGCCGGGACTTGAGTCTCGAAGAAATCATCCGCCTGACTTCCATCACAGTAAATCCGCGCCGTTACGGGCCTTACACCAAAAGTGAATTCATCAAAAAGCGCCGCGAAAGAATCGCTCAAAGATTGCTGCACGCCAAAAAAATAAGTCCCGCCGAGTACAAGAAGCTTTTGTAACGAAGCTTAAACCACAAAGCATTGATGGGTGGTCGTGGTACACGTCAACAAAACCTTTTCTCATATCAAACAAGTTCAGAGTAGGATGGGCATTTGTCATGCTCATCATTGCAGAATCATCCCCGTACAAAAAAGATGGGCAAGGCAATTGCCCATCCTACCTACTATGAATGATGTAGGGGCGCAATTTATTGCGCCCGATGATGGCGATAGTTCGGGCAAGGGCGCGATGAATCGCGCCCCTACGTTTGGATGCTACGGTAAAATGGGTATTTGTCCTGACAATTCCTGACAATACCTGCGGGGCTTCCTCAGGGATACGGAACCTTTGTCAATTGAGCATTTGTCGGATATCAAGATAGCGATAAATCTAGCTGCAAGCCGTTTATGTGCGTATAATCTTGATAATGGGGATAAGCAGACAGGAGCAAAATATCGTGAATCCCGAAAGTAAAATCACCTTGATCGGAACCGCCGTCAACCTGCTTTTGGCTGGCTTGAAGTTTGCGGTGGGAATTTTAGGCGGTTCAATGGCGCTGGTGGCCGACGGCGTGCATTCAATTTCCGATCTTTTGACGGATGCCGTGGTGCTTGTGGGAGCGCGGGTGGCAGCTTTGCCGGCAGACGAGAATCATCCTTACGGTCACGGCAAATTCGAGACACTGGCAGCTCTTTTAGTGGCGCTGGTTTTGGTTGCAACGGGTGGATTGATAGCCTATCAATCCGGCTTGTCTTTGTACAATCGTGAACTTTCATCGCCGGGGCTGGCGGTTTTGTTTGTTGCCTTCATTTCAATAGTCAGTAAAGAGCTTCTGTTCCGGGCTACTCGCAAGACTGCCCGCAAAACACACAGCCCGGCGCTTTTAGCAAACGCCTGGCACCATCGCTCCGACGCACTGTCGTCGGTGGCGGTACTTCTGGGAGTCGGCGCGGCCATGCTGGGATTCGGTTACGGCGACCATGTGGCCGGGATATTGGTGGGCTTGATGGTCACGGTTGCCGGTGGAAAGATCGCCCTGGATTGTCTGGGCGATTTGACTGAATGCTCCATAGAAGACAAACAGCGTCGGACCATAGAAGAATGCCTGACAAAACATTCCGAGGTCAAAAACTGGCATCGCCTGCGGGCGCGCCGCGTCGGACGCGAGATATTCTTGGACGTGCATATACTGGTCGATCCCGGATTGAGCGTCTCTCAGGGACATGCCGTAGCCGACGAACTGGAAGAAGCCGTCTCAGACTCTAGCTCCAACCCCGTTAATTTCACGATTCACGTGGAACCTTACGATGAGCGAAAAGCTTAGCTTGAGATTATTCAGCAGACCTTGATTTTAGAGTTATTGAGAAGTACAGAGAAAATTGTCATTCCCGCGAAGGCGGGAATCCAGATTAATATCAAAGTAGTGGACCCCGCCTGCGCGGGGGTGACATGGGTCTTTCAGGTTCTATTCATAGAGATATACTTGTCAGCAATCTGGCTTCAGACCATTGAACAGGCTTTGG
>CAYTHG010000155.1:0-8664 GCA_964437525.1 uncultured Myxococcales bacterium
TAGCGCGGTGTGCCCTCTGTGCTTGGGTCTACGTGCTTAGACAGATAGGCCATTGACACTTCGGTGGCCATTCTGTTCATGGCAATGCGTACTTTGTGGTAGCGTTCCTGAATATCCCTGATGTACGGCGGAATCTCCAGGCTGCGCGAAAAAGAGCTGTATATCAGCGAGGAAATCAAGCCGAGAATAGTAATCGCCACCATGACTTCTATCAGTGAGAAGCAAGCGCGGCTGTATGCTGGGAAGTTCAGGCGTTTTTTCATCGTGTTGTCGTACTTCCCAAGCGGTTGCTGGAACCTGTGGTGAAATTACCTTTAGTCGATGAGCCTTTGATGGTGCCGCTTGTGGAACCTGAAGAATTGTTTTTCAATCCTCCTACTTTGTTAAGTGAGCCTACGCCACCTACCGGAACTTCGGTAGGCATGGAACGGGCGTATTCAACGAAATGCGTAGAAACCGTAAAGCTTTGTTCTTCTTTTCCTTCCATCCACATGATTTCGAGTGTGCATTCGCGCAGGGCGTTTGAAATCATGTCGGTAATGAACGAGGCGTAACCAGACATCATACCTGCATATGCATTCTGCTGACCGTCCTCGCCGGTTGTCGGCATACTTGAAGGAAGGGGGATCTTTACTTTGGTTATGTCGGCATGCCATTTGAATTGCGGCCAGCCTTCTTCGCTGAAATCGCCTTCCATCTCTTCGCCGAATTCGGAGAAGCCTTCCTTGAAAAGCTCCATCTCTACATCGACCATCTTCGAGCGGGCCAGAAGAGTCGCTACTGTCAGGTACTTGGTGCGACCGGCCAATGCAATGGAACCGCCCTGCACGCTGAGCAGCGAAACAAGACTGATTGCCAGTATGCTTATGGCAACCATCACCTCCATAAGAGTGAAACCGCCCTGCGGTAAAAATTTAAAACTCTTCTTCATCCTCTATAACCTCCGGTAGATCGTGCTTGTAATCGAAGATCTGAGCCCTGCCGGTAAGAGGGCGAATAAGAATTGTAAATACCTCCATCTCGTCTTCTGGTAATTCCGCTGCCACATCGGACGCATCCGCCAGCCAGATAACAGTCGGTTCCACGTAGCCGTGCGGAAAAAAGTGAATGTAAACTTTGCCTCTGGTGACGGGCTCTTCTACTGCCGGGGTGTAAACACCGAGTATCGCAATTTCTTCCGGGAAAGTGACTCGCTTGGAAAGCTCGGATGTGAATGTCGTGAAACTGGCTTTTTTCTTTTGATAGCGAGCCGCAAACTCGTTCCAGCCGTCCCATGTCAGATTCTCGGTGTCGTTGATTATGGAAAGACTTTTGATCTCGTCTTCTTCCTCGTCTTCTTCCTCTTCGACTATCGCTCCCTGATCGATGGTAGCGGCCTTTTGTGAAAGGAAGAAAGCCACTTCGCTCGATTCCGGGTGGTAAGTTTTGTTGTCGAGGTCGATTACGAGCCGGAAATAAAGGTTGTCTAAAACGGACTTGTCGTAAAGATATTTGATGTTGCCTGCCAGTTTCGCTGAACTGGTTTTAAGGTAGACACCGGTAAGGCTGTTGACAGTAGGTACTGCAACCGCAAGCATGAGTCCTATGATGACCAGAACGATCAGCAACTCAAGCATGGTAAACCCCGACGATGAGCGCATGGAAGTGCGATCTTTTGCAGAGTAAAGCCTTGATGTCGGTGTCTTCAAATCCATCGAATTCCTTTTGTCAGGGCATGACAATTATGATGCCCGCAGCCGCTGCCAGCAGTATTCCTGCCGAAAACAGTGACACGACAAATACTTTTATTCCGCCGTAAGTCTGCATGATTTAATCGTCGCCCCAGTTTTCTATATCGTCGCTGCCGCCGTCTTTGCCGTCCGGGCCGTAGCTTTCAAAGTCGTAGCTGTCGGAGTTGTGAACGCCGGGCGAAATGTATATATATTCGCGGCTCCAGGGATCCTTCGGGATTTTTTTCATGTATGGTTTTTTGTTGTCGGGCGGGCTTGTCAATACGCCAAGGCCTTCCGAGGTCGAAGGATAAGAACCGAAGTCAAGCTTGTAAAGGTCGAGCCCCTGCCCGAAGTCGTGAATCTGAGTTTTGGTGGCTTTGATTTTGGCTTCTTCGAGCTGATCCAGAACGGCAACACCGACCAGACTGGCCATGATGCCCAGGATAACCATAACGACCATGATTTCTAGAAGAGTCATACCGCTGGTTGCGCCTATCGTAGGTCTCATAGCTTCTACCTCCTTTTCAAGGATATGTTTTCGAATATTGAACATTCGTTTATTTGCCTTTCCTAGCCTATGCTCTGATTGATCTGCATGATCGGTAACAAAATCGACATAACGATGAATACGACGACGATACCCATGACGATAATCATCAAGGGCTCTAACAGAGATGTCATCGTGGTCAATTTGCTTTCGACCTGTATGTCGTAAGTTTTCGATATATGTTCCAGCATGGTTTCCAGCTCACCGGATTTTTCGCCGATGGCGATCATATGAGTTACGATGGGCGGAAATTCTTTACTGTTGCGCAAGGGAATGGCGATTGACTCACCTTCTTTGACTTCCTCTCGGGCTTTTTCAATCACTTTGACAAGAACGACGTTTTCGAGAATGTTCTTGACGATATCCATGGCAGTTAGAAGCGGAACTCCGGATGAAAGCATGGTTCCGAGTGTCCGTGAGAAACGGGAAACCGCCACCATGCGTGTCAAGTCTCCGAACAGCGGTGCTCTCAGTCTGATTCTGTCCCAGCGTTCGCGACCTTTTTCGGTATTTTTCCATTTCCGGAATCCGAAAATAAACCCAACGATCCCGGCAATTATCAGGTACCAATAATCCGCTGCAAACTGGCTGCCTGCCATAAGGAGGCGAGTGCTCAAGGGCAAAGTGATGTTCGCGTCCTCGAAGATGGCGGTCATTTTGGGTATGACGACCACAAACAAAATTCCGATGACAAACAGTGCGAAGAAAAGCATGACGATAGGATAGGTCATGGCTCCGCGAACCTTGGCGCGCAACTCGAACTGATGCTCGGTAAAGTCGGCCAAGCGGTTCATGACGATTTCGAGCGAACCCGAGCTTTCGCCCGCTTTTACCATGTTTGTATACAAAGGGGAAAACAGCTTGGGGTATTTTGCCATGGCTTCAGAAAGCGAAGCGCCTTCATTGACATCTTCTCTTATCTGACTGAGTATTTTTTTGAACTGCGGGTTTTCTATCTGGTCGATGATAGCCGTGAGAGATTCGATTACCGTGATGTGCGCGCCTACCAGGTTGGAGAACAGGCGCGTCATAATCGTCACTTCCTGCTGGCTGACGGTGCGGAAGAAGGCCAATACATCGACTTCTTTTGAAAGAAACTTGCCTGAGTCATCGCCGCTTGAGGAGCTATTCGAAGATTTGTTGCTTTGGCGAATACTCTGAATGAATACACCTTCGCGCTTCAGGCGTTCCTTGGCCGTTCTGGTAGAATCGGCGTCGATCAGCCCCTTTTTGGGTTTGCCTTTTGCGTTCAGGCCTTTGTATTCAAATACTGGCATAGTCTTACATGTCCATTATTATCTGGTCCTGGGTGACTCTGATTACCTCATCGACAGAGGTCCAGCCGTCCTTGACCTTTTGGGCTCCGTCCATGCGCAGGGTAAACATGCCTTTTTCCATGGCGCGTTTTTTGATGCGCGTTGCATCCTGTCCCTGCAAAACCATAGCCTGAAGCTCTTCGTCTATGACAGCCAACTCGTATATGCCTTTTCGACCTTTGTATCCCTTGCCGAGGCAAGTCGGGCAGCCGTTGGCGCGATAGAAAGGTTTCTCTACATCTTCGCGTCTGATGCCTAGGTTCAGCAGCTCCCCATCGTTGGGTGTATAAGCTTCTTTGCATTCTTTGCATAAAAGACGAATCAAGCGCTGGGCCAGAATACCGATGACGGAGGACGCCACCAGGAAGGGCTCCACGCCCATATCGATCAAACGTGTAATAGTCGATGTGGAGTCATTGGTATGCACGGTTGAAAGCACAAGATGGCCCGTCAGAGATGCCTGTACCGCGATTTCGGCGGTTTCCAGGTCTCGAATCTCACCGATCATTATAATGTCGGGGTCCTGACGCAGGATGGCGCGCAGTCCGGCGGAAAATGTCATTTTGATTTTCTGGTTGACCGGAATCTGGCCTATACCGGCAAGCTGATATTCGACCGGGTCTTCGATGGTAATGATGTTTCTGTCGGGGCTGTTGAGTTTTGACAGCGCCGTGTAAAGTGTGGTCGTTTTACCCGAACCGGTAGGGCCGGTAACGAGGATAATGCCGTGCGGCTGCTTGATGAGCTGCAGGAATCGATGATATTCCGTCTGCAAAAAACCCAAATCCGTGATTTCAAGCATTGTAGCCGAGCGGTCCAGAAGACGCATAACCAGTCGTTCGCCGTGAGCGACGGGCAGGGTGTTCAGTCGAATGTCGATATCTTTGCCTGCGATTTTGATTCTGATACGACCGTCCTGCGGGAGGCGCTTTTCGGCGATGTTCAGATTGCCCATGATCTTGACACGCGAAGTAACGGAAGACTGCGCCGCTTTGGGTGGTCTTGTCACTTCGTAGAGAACACCGTCGATACGGAAACGAACGACCATGTCCTTTTCCATGGGTTCGATATGGATATCGGATGCGCCTTCTTTGACGGCCCTCAATAGAAGGTTATTGACGAAGCGGATGATGGGGGCGTCGTCGTCGGTGACTTCGATCAAGTCGATGATGTCGTCTTCTTCTTTGTGATCGGGATTGAGTTCGCCGTCTTCCAAGTCCCGTTCGCTGGCTAAAGTGTAGACCTTGTTTATAAGGTCGGAGATCTGGGTTTCCGATGCCACGCCGATGGCGATGTCCGTGCCGAAGATCAAACGCAAGTCATCCAGGGCGAACAGCTCCAGAGGTTCCGATGTGACCACATGGACGAGTCCTTCTTCCCTTTGTATGGGCATGAAATGGAAACGCTTGGCGTGGTTGATCGGTATTTTCTCTACGAGCGTGATATCGATTTCCTTGGGGAGTTCTTGCAGGTAGGGCAGGTCAAGCTGAGTCGCCAGCGCTCTGGCAAGCTCTCCTTCTGTAACGGTGCCTTGGGCTACGAGCAATTCCCCTATGCGGATTTTCTTTTCTTCCTGCAAAGCCAAGGCTGCATCAAGAGCGCTTTCGGCTAGGCTGGTTTGTTTTAAAAGGATTTCACCGAGCAGCATAACTGATTCCTACTCGCTTTCCTTTGAAGGCTTGTTAAACATGCGATCCATCATTTCCTGACCGGATGACTTTTCTTTTTTGGGAGCGTCAGCTTGTGCGCTATCCGGCTCTGAGTCTCCGACTTCTTCCGTTCTGGATTGGTCGCCTTCGGTAGAACCGATTTCGTAAACTCTGCTCTTGGACTCTTCGTTGATGATGATTTCATCTTCCATTTCTTTACGCTTTTTGTCGGCGATTTCTTCCTGTTCGTCGATCTTCTGGCGCATTGCCTCGATAGGTCCAACCTTTTGAGCATAATCCACTTCGAATTCGTAGTCGTCTTCAGTGCCGTAGAAGCGGCGCAAAAATTCGTTACGTTCGTCGATCTTGCGTTTGAAGATGCGGCGGAAATCATGCTCGTCTTTGATGATGTGCGGAGTCAGGAAAATCAAGAGGTTGGTTTTTTCCGTCGTGTCTTTGTCTCTGCGGAACAGGCGACCCAGAATAGGCAAGTCGCCCAGTAGGGGGACTTTCTCGGTGTCCGATGTTTCGCGGTCGCGCAAAAGACCGCCGATGACGATGGTCTGGTTGTCTTTTACAATGACGGTGCTTTTTGCAGAGCGCTTGGTTGTCGTTGGTCCCAGTGTTTCGCTGATGGATATAAGCTCTGTGATTTCCTGCTGAACTTCCAGCCTTACAAAATCGCTCTCGGAAATCTGCGGTTTGATTTTCATTGTCAAAGCGACGTCCTGCCGTTGGATGGAGAGGACGGGCTGATTGTTTACGTCGCGGGAAGAACCGGTAATGAACGGCACGTTGGAACCGACAATGATTTCGGCTTCTTCGTTGTCGGTGGTCAGAATATGCGGAGTCGAAAGCACGTTGGCGTCGCTGTCCGTTTGCAGCATCTGCAACAGGACTCCGAAGGAAGGAATGGAAAGGCCGTTGCCCAGCATTCCCTCGGTTCCTTCAAGTTCCGGTCCCTGCAAGCCTACAGCCAGGCCCGAAAGGGTAGTGGGGTCGATGGCTATCGGGCTCATGGTTCCCAGAGTCGTCGCTCCGAAGATCGGGATAGTTTCGCCTCCAACGTCTATCGTGACACCGCCAGCAAAAGCCATTCCTTTGGCGTCGTTGCGCTTCATGGTAATTTCCATGATGACCGCTTCGACGAACACCTGACGGCGACGGATATCTAGCATCTGGATGACTTTTTTCAAAGCCTTGAAGTCTTTGGTTGATGCGGTGATTACCAGCGAGTTGGTGGATTTGTCGGCGTTGACCTTGACTTCGCCCTCGAACATGTCTCCGGCGTTCTTGCTGGATTTCTTGCTTTTTTTGCTGCTTTTACCGGAAGTTTTGCCGGTGATGCCCGTCAATGTGGATTGCAGGTCTTCGGCGTTGGCGTTTTCGCAATAGTAAACATGTATCTGTCCGTCGCCGGGAATGGGAACATCCAGCCTGTTTATCATGTCAACGATCTTGCTCATGGCCGAACGCGGTGCAACGACGATAAGCTGGTTGGTGCGTTCATCCGCTATGATATTGGAAATGGATACCGATGAGTTGTCGGATGATGACGAGCTGCTTCCTTTACGTCCGCCTTTTTTGGATTTGCTTTTGTAGCTTCCCTTTTTGTCGCCGAAAATGGTCTGAAGCTTGTCTGCTATTTCCTGTGCTTCAGCGTAATAGATATCGATAACGTGGATCGAGTCGCGGCCTGAAGGCGCGTCGAGTTCGTTGACTATCTTAACCATGCGGCGAATATTTACAGCGGTATCTGTGATGATAAAGGTGCCGGTCGGTTCGAAGGTGAAAATCTCACCGTCTTTGGACTTGAGCTTCTGTAATATCTTATCGACTTCTGAGGTGTCTATGTATTGCAGTTTATAGAGGTAGGTGATGACCTCGTCTGAAGGCGAAGTTTCGCCGCCTTCGAGATAAGTTTTTATCGGGTGGTTGTTGGCTTCTTTGATTTGGATGATCTTGTAGAAGCGACCGACCCTGACGATGGTCAATCCCTTTGATTCCATTGCAGACAGGAAAGCTTGCCAGGCTTCTTCGCGGCTGACGGGATTGGGGGAAACAATGGTGATTTTTCCGCCCTTGATTTTGTCGGAAATAATGAAGTTGACTTTGAACTTTTCGGACATCAACTTGATGAATTCAAGCAGATCCTGATCGTAGTAGTCTATGCGGTATTTCTCGCCGCGCTGGAACTCGGCGTATTTCTTTTCAGCATCGCCCGCTTCGCTTGGACTTTTTTCTCCTTGAGAAGATTTATCCTTACCTTCGATAACGGCTTTCGGTTTCCCGAGCTTCGAGCCCATGCCGGGCTTATGCGGGGGCATCTTGTCGCCACGAGACGGTTTGGCTGTGATGCGGTTTTGCCTGTTGCTGTCGCCTTGAGCATTGTTAAGGTTGCCGGGGCCACTTTTAAAGCTGGGCATCTTAAGCATTCCGCGAGGAGAAGCTGTCGGTGCAGGAGATTTGTCGATTTCCCCTTTTTTACCTTTAGCCTTCGCTTTTTCCTTCATGATGTCCGCAGTCGAGCGTGGCTTGTTTGATTTCTTCAAACTCATGCCGGAATTGCCCGCTTTGGGTGGAGCTTTAATCTCTGGCTCATCGGTCTGACCGAATGCATCCGGTGGCATACACCAGGATATTAGAGCAAATACAACGAGCAGTTTGAGAACCGAAAAGACCGTAGAGCGCATCATGTCTCCTTTTGATTCTTTCATCGTTTGCGCCATTATTGTATCGTATAATCTAGGGTTACAGGTTTGCCGCGTCTGAGCAGATTGATGGTCACTCGTTTTTCGCTACGCAGCTTGGTATAAAGCTCCAGCGCCTTCTCCGGGCTGGAAAGCTCGGTTTCGTTTACACGCTGAAGGATATCGCCGTTTTTTAAGCCGATCTTTCTGTAAAGCGAGCCCGGCTTGATGGAATAGATTCTGAAACCGTTGCTCTTTCCGTCTTTGAAGCTGGGAACTACTCGGGCTTGGGTTGCGAGCAGATTCAGGTTGTCCATAGCTTTGTTGATCTCATCTTGAGAGATGATGAATTCTGTTTCGCTGACTTTGCGAATTCCCTCTTCACCGCCTGCTGTAGCTTTGGAAGGTTTCTTTGATGCCGTTTTGGCTTGATCTCCATGTATGAAGCATTCAAGACGACCCTGGTTGCGGATAAGGACTTTGTGCCTGAAGACCGCAACTACATGGGCGTCCGATTGTCCCAGCGATTGCCTGACCTCGAACATTGTTGCCTTGTCTCCAACCTGGATGATGGCGAATGAATGCTCGGGATTTGATGAAACCATGGTGCCCATCAAAGTTCCGGCGATGCTGGTCGGTACGCACTCGCTGTTTTCGGAGTATGCAGACAGATCTTCATCTGTGGCCGCCACGTTCTTTACTTCGACTTCCTGAGCTGCGAGGTTGTCATTGGGGAGGATCAGTTGCTCA
>CAYTHG010000156.1:0-8589 GCA_964437525.1 uncultured Myxococcales bacterium
TTCTTCGGAAGAAGACTGGTGGTACGGACACTCCCTGGGCTGGACTGTATTCTGTGAAGAAGCTCCGTGGAGCGGAGGCGATGCCATGACTCCTTCGACACCGGGGCCGGGTTTCGGTGTGCTGGTCGGTAGCAATACCAATCGAATCCTGACCGGCTGGCATGGTGTGGGCGGTTATATGTACAAACTTAAAGAGTGCGAACAGGAAGACGGCCTATCCTGGGAACAGGACACAATAGACATAGTTATAGACAGAACAGCAAGCGACGAAGTCTGCGAAGACATAAGCGACTACCACACCTGCCTGTCCACGCACAATCCCCCGCAGCATTGCATGGCGGTTTTCTCGTGGCCCATAGCGTGGGACGGCGACTCCTGCTCGGTAAACGACAAGAGAGAGCCGACCTGCGAGGATGTAAAAGATGTGGAATTTTTGACCTGCCGCACGGTGACGGAACCCCACGGCAACGCCGCCAACTGCTCAAAAGGGTATAACGGCCCCATACGCAACACGCAATCCGGCGACTGCGTAGGATTCGACGACTGCGAAGAGGCCATACCAACAGGCTGGGAAAAAGCTGCCTGCGCCGATTGCAGGCCGTAACTTGACATAGAAGCACGGGCAGGTTCGCCCGACACACATTCCGGATTTCCGCCTGCGCGGGAATGACAAGGAAACAAGAAGCGGCGTCGGGTTTACAATTATTCTCTGGGTGGTCGGAAAAGGGAGCCGGTACTGGAATGAAAGATTTACGTGGGCAGGGAAATATTATGGGGCGGGTGGTTTACTGGATGGCGACGGGCGGTGCCTTGTGGTTTTTGGCTGCCTTTGTCGTTCTGGCTTTCATGCGGGCCGGTTTCGGCTTCGACATCGAATGGATAGAAGGCCTGATGGTCCAGCAAACCCAGCGCGTCATAGAGGGCTTGAACCTCTATCCGCCGCCATCAGGCGACTTTGTACCGGCACCATATCCACCCATGTATTTTTACCTGTCCGCCCTTTTGAGTTTCGTATTTGGTCACGGGCAGATGCCCCTGCGCATTGTCAGCACCCTTTCAACGCTTGGGGTCTGTGCCGCCATATTCGCATTCGTACACCGCGAAAGCGGGAAGGTTCGCCCCGGCATTCTGGCAGCAGGGCTCTTCGCCGCCACCTATTCCATAAACGCCTACTGGTTCGACCTAGCGCGAGTGGATATGCTTTTTCTGGCGCTGGTTTTCTGGGCCGCCTATTTTGTCCGTTTCGGGACGCGCCTCCATCACGACTTAGCGGCGGCAGCACTGTGCGTGGCGGCGGTTCTGGCCAAACAAAGCGCCGTTCTGGCAGTGGTGGCGTTTTCAATCTGGATACTTTTCAAACACCGTCGCGCCCTGCCGGGTTTCGTTCTGGGCGGGATTGTCATAGGCGGCGCGGCTCTGGCGGCTATGTACGCACTTTACGGCGAGTGGTTCTTTTATTACCTGCTGCATGTCCCGGCCTCGCATGGCATCTTACAACGGCGCTTGGGTTCCTTTTGGCTCGACGACTGGCTGATGCCTTTCGGTCCCGCCAGCCTGATCGCGCTTTGTTATTTTTCCAGAAAACGGAAAAAACTCAACTGGCTCTCCGGCGGAGATTTGTTCTACGCGCTTTTCTTCATCGCTCTGTTTGTCACTGCATTTATGGGCCGCATAAAAGTAGGCGGTGCCGACAACGCCATGATACCGCTGCACGCCGGAGTTTCTCTTTTGTGCGGGCTGTCCATCGCCGCTGTGTTCTCGGAGTCCAAAACCATCGGACGCCTGTGCCTGGTGCTGTTGTCGATTTACATCCTGCAACTGGCAACGCTGGCATACAACCCGGCCCGTTTTGTTCCGACTCCCGAGATAGAACAGAGACTTAAAAACTCGCTTGACACGCTGGCGAAGATTCCGGGCGACGTCTATGTAATGCGCGACCCCAATTTCACAGCACCCCTGGGGCATTCCTGCGGCGCGCACATGTGTACCGCCAAAGACACGCTTTATGAAGCGAGCCTGCACGACGACAACCTGCAAAAGATTTTAAAGCCCTTTGAAAACAAGGCATACAGCGCAGTCGTCATAAGACCGGAGCGCATACCAAAATACTGCCGCAAAGCCCTGCTTAAAAACTACCGACCATCGAAAGAGTGCATAGACGTGATACTGTGGCAGAACAAAAAGGGCTTCACGCTGGACCGTCAGACCATATATTTGCCGAAAGACGAAGAGGACGAGGAATAGCTGGGTTCACTGTGTGACTCTACCTAAGCCAGCACAATCGACTCGCTGACATACTCTGACATTTCTGATATCCCAGTAATTGATTTTTCCTAAATATTGTCATAAAATACTTACAAAATTCAATAACAGGCAGTATCCGTGTAGATCCATTTGATGGGAGGAGTGGTTATGGGCAAATCTGGAGATATGGTGCTTACAAGTCATTGTTACGGCAGCGATGATGACAAACAGGATATCCTTGAATTGAAGTGTGACGAATCCAATCTGGCGAAGTCGATGGATATTATTGTCAAACATACACACGACAAGGCGGAGAGTGCATACAATTGGTATATAAAGCGGGCCAGATACAGTCGTACCAACAGTAAGACCTCTCACTATTGTTTGATTATCGCTACCAGTCTGGCAGGAGTTCTGCCGATCTGCGATCAAATCGAATATTTTGAATGCCTGGATTTAAACCCACTATTTTCAACTCTCATGTTGGCTGTTGCTGGGATTCTGATAGCCTTCGACAAATTCTCGGGCTGGTCGTCCTCCTGGCTGCGTTTTGTGGAATCCCACGTGCAAATCAACTCTCTCATTCAGCAGTTTCAATTCGATATTCAAAGCTGCAAATTGAGTTCCACCAATGGACAACCTGAGCGTAAAGATGCTTTAGCCATAGTTGGCGTTTGCCGCAAGTTGAATTCGGATATCTCCGAAATCTCCAAGGAAGATTTTAAAAAATGGGCTGACGAATTCCGCAAATCTCTCAAGGAACTGGCCTCCCGGCTGGAAAAAGGACAGGACGAGCTTTCAAAGCCGACGCACGGCGCGATTGACGTACAGATCAAAGGTGCCGACAAAAGTGAAGAAGGCTGGAAACTTTATCTCAATTCGGAATTGCAACGTGAACTCAGTCACGGTTCCACTGCGGCCTTGCCACATATAGCGCCCGGCACTCACGTCATCAGCGTTCAAGCGAAGATCGAAGGTAAGCTGGCAGTTTCCGAAAAGAATGCCGAAGTCAAAGCGGGTGAAATCGTCAAGGTCGAGCTGGAGATATAATCCGGCGTTCCTCGTTTTCCTCAATCCTCTTCCAATAAATCCGAGCCGGGTGCGCGTTTGTGCAGCAGGTTTAAAAAGCGCTTTGAAAGCTTTTCATAAAGTTCCATGTATCGTTCGCCATCCACGCCGCTTATCTGGCCGCCTGCTATCATTTCGTGTCCGCCGCCCGTGCCCATGCCCTTTAAGAGCCTGTGCATGATCTCCCCGGCGTCCGCGTCTCTTCTGGCGGTGCGGATGGACAGATGCATGTTGTCGTCGTGCAGGCCCATAACCAGCGTCCAGGCTATGTCTTCAAGCCTTAAGAGCCTGTCGGCGGATTCGGCCACATAATCGGGAGTCTCCACCTTATCTATGAATGTCACCAGAGTGTCCTTGTGTATTCTGGCATGATCGAGACCCGAGAAAACCGAGCGGAAATACTCGCGTGAAAGATCGGCGTTTACGATGCTGTATACGGATTTGAAGTTGGCTCTTGTAAGAAGGTAAAAATAAGCCTGACGATCCGCCGAGGAAGCCTCGCGCCCGAGATCCTGAGTTTCGCTTTTAAGTGCATAAAAAAGCGCGGTGGAAAGCCCGTTATCCGGTTCGATATCGTGAGCCAGCAGGTATTCGAGCGCAATGGTGACGCAGGCTCCGTATTTAAGGCGTATATCCACCCACGGGACATTGCGTTTTCTGCTGAGGCGCGGATGATGATCCAGTATCATATCGACCTTGAAGCTATCATCCACGAAGGTATTCCCAGCCGAGGGCTGGCTGTCCACAGTGGCCACGAAGGAAAAAGAGTCCTTGTCGATATCCTCTACCTTTTCAAGATCAATACCGCAGACTTCCACCATCTTCCTGTTCTCGGTACGCCCTAAAAGACCATCGTATGCCAGCACAGTCGGAACATGGTAGACGCGCTCGAAGATGGTTTTGAGGCATAGACCGGAGGCGATGCAGTCCGGGTCTGGATTGTCGTGCAGTGCCACAAGCGCCCGATCTTCCGGTCCGAGACGATTCTTGAGATATTCTACAAATTCTCTGCTGCGCTTCTTAATTCGCATCTAAAACCCTTTCGGACTCATGGAGGTGAGTCTACGGTCCATAGCTTAAAGCTGGCACATAAAACATAGCTGTAGCTACCATGCTGAACTGGTTTCAGCATCTGTTTAAACAGATGCAAGACCCTGAAACACTTTCAGGGTGACCGATCTATCATCGCCAGTTCGATGAATACAAGAATACAGCACAAGCGGCTCTTGCCAAACGAAAATGTATCCGGTTCCAAGAGCGCTTTTTAATGATCTCTTTCCAATCTCAGGTATTCTTGTTATCTCTACTGTCAGCGGTTTGACAAACTTGAGGGGAAGTTGTAGAAGGGTTTGACTATCTTTTTGTTAATTGTAAAACTAAATATGTAGAGAATGGCTTATTCCATACCTTCCTCAATAAACTCTCCAAGGCGAATTATCTCCTCCCGCATCTTTTTCTTTATCTTGGTCGCCTGCGCCACGGCAATTATGGAATGGATCTGGATTCCGGCGAAAGTGCTGGATTCTCTGCCGGGCTTTTCTTCCAGGATCGCGGTATTCTTTCTGATCATATGCACCCTTTGCACCATGGCCATCTTTGCTGGACTGATATGGGGAGTCCTGATCTCTGTTCTGAATAGAACGTTAAAAACACAAAATCTGTACAAAAAGTTCAAGTCACACTTAATGCCGATCAGGGGCGGAAAGCCAGCCGAAGTGCAGGCGATTTCAGGCCTGCTTGCCTTGTGTTTCGGGCTTGTACTTTATTCAAGTGCCGGGCTTCTCGTATTTCAACAGTTTTACAGGAGTAATTTTCAGAACCATTCCCTGGCCGCATTGCTGACCGTTTTCGCTTCCCTGGGTATCGCGGCGCTGGCAATTCCCATTACAATTCCTGTTCAGGCCAGCTTGCTTCGCCTGTTGACACGAATCAGTGAAACACCACGGGGCAGCAAAACAGTCACTTTCGACAACACCTTGATATCGCTCTCCATATTAGCTTCCCTGGGCATTGCTCTTTATCTTGTTGTTTTCTGGAAAACGATCATTCAGATCAAGGATTACGAATTTTATCTGTTTCTCGCCCGCATCCTTTTGCTCCTAATCATATTGCAACCTGTCTGGAGGCAGATCAGGAACCGCGTCACTCCCATGGATCCGATATTTCATCTTTGGCCCATCTTATTGATACTGACAGGGCTCGGCATGTCCCTGTTGGCCACACATCCTTCGGCCCAGTTCGTTGTTGCAAAACGCAGCCCCTTGAGCGGCCATCTGTTGAATTTTGCAAAAAGCGTTGTGGATTTAGACCGCGACGGCTATCCGGCGATTCTCGGCGGCGGCGACTGTGATCCCTTTGACTCCAAAGTGTATCCCGACGCATTGGAAATTCCCGGAAACGGCATAGACGACAATTGTTTCGGCGGCGACCGACCGAAGAAAAGCTATATCAACCAGGACCAGGCTTTTGATATGCCATCGGATTTCAGAGATAAGGACTTCAACGTCCTTTTCATAAGCATAGATGCGACCCGCGCCCGGAATGTTTCGTGGCATGGCAGCAAGCGGGACACCACACCAAAGATCGCACAATGGATCAAGGACCGCGAGGCCTTTGTCTTCGATAGAGCATATTGCAACGTTCCCGCCACACGCTGGGTTATTCCGCAGATTCACAGCAGTCTGTATCCATCAGACATCAAATGGGACACGAAAACTTTTCCGCACACGATAAAACGTGAAAATCTCATGCTGGCGGAAGTCTTAAATCAACACGGATTCTATACTTCAGCCTATTGGACTATGGACAAAAAGCGTTGGGGGCAGAATCAGGGTTTCAAACACTTTGTCGATGAGGGTGCCGGGAAGAAGATTTCCGGCAATCTGGTTTCCACCTACGGCAAGGAATTTTTGAACGAGAACAAAGATGAACGCTTTTTCTTGTGGCTTCATTATTTCGATCCTCACGCACCTTATCAGAATCACAAGGATCTCAATTACGGTAAAAAGGCCATCGACCGTTACGACGAGGAAATTAACTACGTAGACCGTCAGATCGACCAGTTGTTCAAGAAACTCGAAGAACTCAAGCTCTGGGAACGCACCATCGTTATCCTGACTTCCGATCACGGTGAAGAATTTCGGGAACACGGCAAACGCTTCCACAGTTACAATCTCTACGAGGAAGCCGTGCATGTCCCGCTGGTGTGGTGGATTCCGGGCCTCGTGGGAAAACGCCTGCCCCATATCGTCGATCACATGGACCTGATGCCCACAATTTTGAATCTATTTGAATATAGCGACGGCTGGAGCAAATTCAGGGGCAGCAGCTATGCCTCGCTGTTTTTCGGCTCGGATCAGTATAACGAACAACCCGCCTTCCTCTCCACCAGTTGGGTAGCCAAAGCCAGAAAGGGCAGTGTCCGAGGAGTGGTTGATCGAGATCACAAAATACTTTACGACGTGCAGTCGCAGGTATTCGAACTCTACGACCTGAAAAACGATCCTTTGGAGAGCCTCAACATATTCGAAAACGACCATCCGGCAGTAAGGCGCCTGATGCCCGTTCTTCAACACGAGATGGACGAGATTCTCCCCAACAAAACCTTCCATTGAGATTTGAAAAGGGTGGGTTTCCGCGCTTGGAAGTTTCACCCGATATGCAGCGATTACCCTACTAGGCGGTGCTTGCCAGACGAAATTATATTCCTTAGATCGCCGTAAAGAGTTATCATAAAAGGGAAAGGGGGATTGTCATGGCGGATCTTGTACAGCTTACTGAGACAAAAAATCCTGTTCTGGCCCAACCCATATTGGACTTGCTGCGCGAAAACGGAATCAATGCCGCCGTCTTCTCCGACGCCGCCGGGGGCAATATCCCGTCGATTGCTTTTGTTTCGGGAACGCGCATCATGGTTCCTGAAAACGAATTGGGACGCGCCAGAGAAATAATGTCGCGCTGGGAAATGCCTTTTTAAACGAGACTTCTGGCGCTTCTGGTAGCAGTGTTTTAATACTTGCTTCTGCTGAATAATAATCCAAAAAAAACAAGCCGGGCCAAATGACCGGCTTGTTTTATGCATTTGATATGTGCGTTTCCGACTTTCCGTCTCAGTCTTTCTTGGCTTTGACGGGTCTGAAGGGATGCAGGAACTCCGCCAGGCGTCCGGGTTTGCGGGTCTGGACCCAGACCTTGCCTTGCCCTTCGAATTCGCAGACCAGCCCTTCGCCGGACAAAAACAGCGATTTGAAGCCGCCCACTTTTTTGACCCTGTAAGTCAAAGACGGCTCAAAGGCCACGATGTGCCCGGTATCGACCACATAAGAGCCCGAGACTTCTATGGGATGCACCGCGCCGTAGGTGTTGAAAAACAGGCTGCCTGTGCCTTTGACTTTCAGCAGAAACAGTCCGTTGCCGCCGAAGAATCCCTTGACGCCTTCCCACTTGGTGTCAAGCTCCACATCGGTGGTGGAGGCAAGATATGCCTTGGATTGCAGCAGCAGCTCGCCGCCTGCAAGCTCGTAGCGCTCAAGCGCTCCCATGACAGGCGGGGAGAAGGTGACATGCTGGGCGTTTTCGCTGGCGGTGAAAGTGTTCTGAAAAATGGACTCGCCGCCTAAAACCTTGCGCTTTAAAGACGACAGCACTCCGCCACGGGCGGCGGTTTTTATATCGACTTTGCCGGTCATGGAAACCATGGCACCGGATTCGGCCACTATGCTTTCGCCGGAATCGAGGCCCACGGTCAACATCGAGAAATCTGGCGAGAATTCAATATCGAATTTCATCTGAGCCTCCTTTTATTGTTCGCGCTCGGGCAACTTGCCGCCCACCAGCGAACCGAACTCCTGCGGGTTGCGCGTCTGTATCCACAGCCTGCCCTTGCCCTTGAACTTGCAGACCAGCCCCTCGCCCGAAAATATGGTGGCGAACAGCCCGCCGACCTTGGTGACATCGAATGTCAACGATTCCTCAAAGGCCACGATATGACCGGTATCCACAACGAAACTGCCGTCCACTTCGATTTCGTGTATGGCTCCGAAGGCATTAAACAGCACCGGGCCTTGACCCGAGAGCCGTAAGAGAAACAAGCCTTCGCCGCCGAAAAAGCTCTTCATACCACCCCAGGAGGTTTCAAGCTCGACGCCCGGGCCGCTGCCCAGCCAGCTTTTAGATTGCACCACGATGGCCTCGTTGTTCAATTCGTGCTTTTGTATATCGCCTGTCAAAGACGGTGCCAAAACCACTTCGCCGGGGCCGCCTTGAGCGGTGTAGACG
>CAYTHG010000157.1:0-8573 GCA_964437525.1 uncultured Myxococcales bacterium
CTCACGAGTCTTGGCTTCTTCCTGCTCTTCCTGTGTCGTAGCTACATAAATCCGCTCATTAAGCTGAATATTGGCAATGCCGGATTTTCCCATCTGTTCGGGGATAGGGCCAAGAGTTTTAAGCTCCTTGGGCTTCTTGGACATGATGTAGAGAAAGTTGACCAATTCTTCGGAAGTCGTTCCCTTGCCGAAGGTGCAACTCTGTATATTTCTTTCGACCAGTGAAGCTACATAGTCAAGAACAGGTTCTTTCTTTTTATCCCGGTCATCAAGTTGGTTTCCATCGACCAGCAACATTCCGCTGATTTCAGAGAAAGTCAGGCTGGTTTGAACTTGAAGGATTTTATTCAGATTTGTCGATACTTTTTCGACTGCATTCTCGATGGTTTTCGATCCCGGAGGATACATACCGAGACTGACGACAGTCGCTCGCATAGAAGTAATGAAGTTAACGGTATGATCGGATATTTCTTTATGGGCAGTACTGCTTTGAAGTGAGCTTTCATCCACTTCGTAATCAGTCGCCGCAGACAGAAAGAAGAACATCTTTTCCTCCCAGGGAGCCCCCTCATTTATGACAGAAAGGTGTACTTATATGGTTCACCCAATGTAAGGAATATACAGTCCAACGGGCCGGATTTGAAAGGAAATACTGTTTTTTACAAATAATTGAAATTTTAATGTCAATTATTGCACTTAAAAGGTTAAAAACTACAGCTAAACGCTTGACCTTAGCGCCATGTACAGGTATCCATTATTAGCAGGAACAAACATTTAGAAGAGGTCGTTAAAATGAGGGAACTAGGTATGAAATTCGTTCTTTTCACGCTTGTTTCAACTCTTATCTTCGGATTCGGTTGCGGCGGAGACGATGAAGAAAGCAATAACGGAGACCAGATAGGCAAAAGCTGCCAAAGTAACGAAGATTGCGGAGGATCGTCCCTCTGCAATGCAGATAGCCTTTGCGTAGCCTGCCAGAGTTGCGACGTTCGCGCAGACTGCCCGGAAGGAAACATTTGCAATCAGGATATTCATTGCTGCATTCAGGTGGAATGCTCTGAAGATGAGGATTGTGAAGAACCTAAATACTGCATGGAATACACTTGCCGCGAGAAATCCTGCATGGAAGAAGCCGAATGCTCCAGAGCCAATCATCATTGTCTGGCCAACGAAGAAGGCGACATGTTCTGCGCCAATCCAGGCTGTCTGGACCATACAGATTGCGACACAAAACTCTGCAACCTCGAAACTCATGTATGTGAAAAGTGCCACAGCGACAGCGATTGTCCCGATGCACAGCTCAAATGCCAGGAAGGATATTGCACCTTGAATGGCGAAGCCGACGGAGACGGCGGCGATCATGTTAAACTCGGCTGTGATCTTTTCCAGAGCAATTGCCTGATGGAACAGTTCACCTGCTTCGATAAAATCAACCCTCCGGCATCTTATGCAAGCTGCTCCAAGTACGGTGATCCAGATGTGGAAAACGGCGCTACCATGTACCGCTTCATTTTCTCCGACGGTCAATCATGGATGACTCATGTAGACGAAACTCCCTGGACTTACGAAGCCTACGGACTCAAGGGCTTCTGCTATCACATCGAACCCAATGTCGAGAACGAATTCCTGGAATATAAGACCATGGAAGGCGAACTGCTGGGCCGTTACCGTCTGGACGAGTTGCTGAATGAAGTGGTGATTCAATGCCCGGATGAGAGCTTTGAATACTACAACCTGACAAATCTGCGCGATGAAGAATGCTTCGGCTTCGTTGAAGGCGGCGTTTACAACGGCAGCGTCACAGAATGTGAATGGTCCAACTAGCATATTGAATTCATAAAGTTTTTTAAATGAATTCTACTGACGCGCCCGGATTATTCACCGGGATTTGTAGCGAGGCTTGAAAATTGAAGATATTTAGCGAAGTTGGAGAGATTTTTTATCGAAAGCATACTTTGCAGTCTGTGAAAGAGAAAAAATATCGAAACGAGCAAAATATCGAAAATCTGCAAGCCGCAGTAAATTCACGGCGAATAATTCGGACGAGTCCTTGACCTGTCCGTTAGCGCGTTTTACAATGGTAAGACTGAGATATTAGAGACCAATTATGCCGTTTGGCCGCCGGTTTTGTCACGGTGGCTTGGGAGGTAAAAGATGAAAAAGTTCTGGATGATTTCAGGGATGCTGATACTGCTGGCGACTCTTTCCATTCTGGCTATCGCATGTGGCGGTGAGGATGAGGAAAAGGACGAAGAAGAGCAAGCCTGCACCGTCGAGGCGGATTGCGGTTTCGGCAACAGGTGCATCAACGGCACTTGTGCATCTAAATCATGCACCATTGACGCCGATTGCGTCGGCGACGAAATCTGCGTCATCAAAGAGGGCCTCAGTAGCGGCCTGTGTACTCCCGACGAATCAGAAGACGGCGATATCAGTCTTTGCGAAGAAGGCGAAAAACGCTGCTCGGGCGATACGGTGGAAGCCTGCAACGCCAACGGCAGTTGGGCCTATGAACGCGAATGCACCAAGGGCTGCGAGAACGGCGTCTGCGGAGAAGATTTCGACCCGGTCGGAGAATGCGAACTGGGCGATGTCCGTTGCAACGACAATCTGGTAGAGATCTGCAAAAACGTCAATGACGTTCCTATCTGGCAATTCTATCAGGAATGCCCATTCGGTTGTGAAGAAGGCCACTGCATTGGTGCCGACGGCGATGAAGAAGTGGTACTCGTCTGCGAAGAAAACGAGAAAAAATGCTACGACAACCAGGTCATGGTCTGCTCCGACGACGGCCAATCCTGGACAGTCGAAGACCCCTGCATCAACGGCACCTGCATTGGCGAGCCTCCCCTTGCCCAATGCGGCGACAAGATCATCTGCCAGCCCAGAATGCGCGTCTGCAACGAAGACGACACCGCTGTCAAAGTCTGCAACGAAGACGGCACAGAATGGGATCTTTTATGGTGTTCGGGAATGACCTGCGATCGAGGTCAGTGTGTATCTGATTCTTTCTGCAAACCGGGCAAATACCGCTGCAACGGCAATGTAGTCGAGATCTGCGACCAGGGCGGCGAAATGTGGATGCCCTCCGACACTTGCACCGAGAACGAACTCTGCACCTGCTACAATTACGTGGGCGACTCCTGCATACAGGCGGGTTGCGACGGACAGGCCATCTGTCAAGGATGGGTAGATTTTCGCTGCAATGGAGACAAACTCGAAAGGTGCTCCTATGATGGAAAATCCTGGGCCTTAAGCAAAAACTGCGAAAGCGACGATCAGGTTTGTGTAGACAACGGAAGCGGCGAAGCCAGTTGCGAAGATCCGATCAAATAAAAAAGCTACAGGGATATAAATGAAAAACTCGAAACGCCTTATTCTTCTTGTTGCCATAGTAATTGCGCTCTGCCTGTCATGCAGCAAATCCGACGAATCGAAGAACACCGCTAGTCAAAACGGCAAAGACGGCAGCGACACACATAAAAAATTCATGCTCGACAAATTGCCTGACAAAGTGGACTTCCCCGTCAATTCCACAATAGGCGGCAAAATCCTCTTCCACGGTTTCGATCTCGAACCCAAAGAGTTGGAGCGCGGCAAGAAGTTCAAGATGACTTCGTACTTCAAAGCTCTCGAAGACATCAAGGAAGACTATCAATTCTTCGGTCACATGGAACCCAAAGGCAAACAGACCTTCAGGCACCGCATAGACCACTTCATCGCTTCAAAAAAATATCCGACCAGCAAATGGCGCAAGGGCGACATCATCAAAGATGTATACAACGGTGTATTTGCCAAAGGCTTCCCCGGAACCAAGGCTGTCTTGTGGAGCGGATTTTTCAAAGGCGAAGCTCGACTGGGCATAGACCCGGCGCGCTCCGATGAAGAAAACCGACTTTTGACCGCCGAGTTCCCCTTGCAGAACCAGAACCTTCCCAAAAAGGTTTACAAGGTTTACCGCACCGCCAGCAAAATAACCATCGACGGCAAACTGGATGAACGCGAATGGAAGGCCGCAGCCTCGACTGGAAAATTCTCCGATCTCTACGGCGAGCACAAAGTCAGCCCGGCTACCCGCGCCATGATGCTCTACGACGACAAATATCTTTACATCGGCGTCAAGTTAGAAGACGAAGACGCCTGGGGCAAACACACCAAGCGCGACGATCCTCTATATCGCGAAGAAGCCCTGGAAATAATGATAGACGCCGACGGCAGCGGATCGACCTACTACGAAATTCAGGTCAGCCCCACAAATGTAGTCTACGACGCCTATTTCCCCTTCAGACGCAAAAACCGTGATCTGGCTTGGGACAGCAAAATCATCTCCGCAGTATCCGTTAATGGTACCGTCAACAAACGCGACGACAAAGACGAAGGCTGGGACCTTGAAGTTGCCATTCCCATCGACGAGATAAAAGACAACAAAAATATCCCCTTATCTAGCGCCGACAAATGGCGGCTGAATCTCTTCCGCATGGAACGCCCCAAAAGAGGTGGTGTTATTGCCAGCATGTGGTCTCCAACCTACGTGGGCGACTTTCACACGCTTGATCGCTTCGGCGTTCTGGAGTTCCAGGACAAAATAGTCTACGACAGACCCAAGCCGAAGATGAATGATCCTAAAGTAAACAAAAACATGGGCATACGCCATGCCGGAGATCAAAACAAAACCGGCAAGGGGAGCAAAAAAGGATCCAAGAAACTTAAAGTGGAAGTAAACAATTAAGCAATAGAGTTTTGAAAAAATATCCGAGGAGTATGACATGAAAAAAGCACTGTTGATTACATTCATCCTGACTGTTTTCGCCATTTCTTTTGTGGCCTGCGGCAGCGACGATGGCGAAGCTGGCGAAGGCGAGGGTGAAGGCGAGGGCGAAGGTGAAGGCGAAGGTGAGGGCGAAGGAGAAGGTGAAGGCGAGGGTGAACCCGACGGCGACAAGGAAGACGGCGACTCCAACATCATCTGGAACGATGGCGATGAAGATACCGATGAATGGGTACCACAGTGCACCACCGACTCCGGTTGCCTGGCGGACGAATACTGCGATGTAGAGCTTGGCAAGTGCAAGATGCGCAAGCGTCTGTGCGAACCCTGCACCACCCACAAAGAATGTGGACGCGACAACGATCTCTGCCTACCCTCAGGAGTCTGCGGACATTACTGCGGCCCGGATTACACCTGCGACGCAGCTTACAAATGCGAGCTGGTACCTGAATTGAGTGCCAATCAGTGTGTATTCGATGAAAAATCCACTACCGGCGCTCAGGGTGAACCCTGCTGCACGGACGATCATTGCGACGCCGATGCCGAGTTGGTCTGCAACCTGATAACTCACGTATGCGCCCCCGGCTGCAAAAGCAACTACGACTGCCGTCTGAGTGAGATCTGCAAAGCAGGTCATTGCCTGCCCGGTTGCGAATCCAATACCGACTGCGTACCCGGACAGGTCTGCGTAGTTTCCAAAGGACTCTGCGTAGAAGGCGACTGCGGCAGCAAATACGATTGCCCCATCGAATATCTCTGCAACACCGATACATTCAAGTGCTACCCCGGCTGCGAGGACGACAAGGATTGCTATGCATACAACGAATGCTTAGGCAGTGAATGCGAGGAACGCGTCGGTTGCGAGGGAACCTACCAGTGCGGCATCGCCGAGATGTGCACGGAAGAAAATCAGACTGCCGATCCGTTGCCTCCCGAGGAACGCGGCTGCTGCTACAACCCCAAAACCGAAGGCACCGCCGAGTGCAAGAACCCCTACGCCGCGCAGAAATTCTGTGACGTATGCACAGACACGGACAACTCTCAGGGCGAATGCGAAAGCAACCAGTTCGGTGACAACTTCTGTGTGTCATTGCAGGACAAAGACGAAAACCCACTGGGTGACTTCTGCCTGATCCATTGGGACTGCACTTCTGCTGCCAACGAAGACCAGGGAATGGATGTCGGCACAGTGGAATGCCCGCGCGGTTACACTTGCATCAAACAGGAAGACGGCGAAATGGCAGGTAAATACTGCCTTGGCGATTGCACACGTCCTGAATTCCAAAACTAGAAGTATGAAAACGAGGACGTTCTAGCTGAAATGTCCAGAAAAACCAAATCCGTAGCGATTACCGGTGCGGGAAACTATCTGGGAACCGGAATAATCAAACGGCTGATAGAACATAAACACTTTCGCAAAATTGTCGTCATAGGGCAGCACGAACCGAAAATCTCCCATCCCAAAGTGATTTTCTACAAGGTTGACCTGACCAACCCCAACGCCCATCTGCTTTTAGCGACCATACTCAAGAATGAGAAGGTATCCACTTTCCTGCACCTGATCTTCTCCTACACTCTCAGTCACAATCGCACTCTCGCTCACGAGTTGGAAGCCATAGGAACCATGCATATTCTCGATGCCTGTTCCGATGCGGGAGTGAGAAAGGTGATTGTCAGAAGCACCACGGCCATCTACGGTGCCAAGCCCGGCAATCCGGCCTTTCTGCGCGAAGACCGCCCCATAAAAGAACAGGAGCAGGGAACCATCATCCGCGACAAAGTGGAGATGGAGCGCCAGTTATTGCAGTATGCAAATCACAACGCGAATTGCTGCGTCACCATCCTGCGCAATTGCACATCACTTGGACCGACAGCCATCAATTACCTTTCCAGACTGCTCTTGAACAAAAAAGTCCTCAAGGTAGCGGGCTTCGACCCAATTATGCAGTTCGTACACGAAAAAGACCTTTTCAAGGCCTACATGATAGCGCTGGAAGAAGACCACCCCGGCGTCTTCAACATTGTAGGCAAAGGCGTAGTCAGATACAGCCAAGCCATAAAACGCATGAAAAGCAAATCCGGCAGCCTGCCGGAAAGCCTGCTGAAGCCTTCGACAAGACTTTTCTGGGCGCTGCATCTTTTCGATATTCCACCGGCATATCTGGATTATCTGAAATACACCTGGGTAGCCGATGGCAGCAAAGCCGTCCGGGAATTGAACTTCATACCGGAATTCGATTGCTTTCAGGCTTTAGACGATGCCCGCCGCAGCAGGAAACAAAAGCGAGATAGAGGTTAACTTATGTCAACAAAAGTCCTCGGTAGCGATCCATTTCAGGATATAGGTCTGGAAGCTCCAGCCAAGCCGGTTAAAAAATCGGAAAGCAAAAAAAAGAAGGCCGCAAGCACCTCCAAAGCCAAAGCTGAACCTGCGAAGAAAAGCGCAAAGAGAACAACTAAAAAGGCAACCATAACTAAGAAGAAGCCGGCTGCTTCCAAGAGTGTCAAGCCCAAGACCGCCAAAAAGAAACCGGCGAAAGCCATAAACAAGACCAAAAAAGCGACAGCAGCTAAAAGCGCAAGTTCCAAAATAAACAAGACGGCAAGCAAAGAGCAGAAGCAAGTCAAAATAGCTGCAATCGAGAAAGCGCCCTCCCCCGCTGCAACTAAAACCAAGCCCAAGCCCGCTCCTAAAAGGGAAACTGAATTCAAAAGACCCGAAGTAAAACCTTCGCCCCTGAGCATTCCCCAGTACCCCGAAACTTACAAGCAACTGCGCCCCGAAAAGTCGGGCATAGGCGAGGAATTCGGTTTCGACCCAAAATACCAGCGTTTTCTCGAACCTTTCATTCAGTTCTTCTATCGTTTCTTCTGGCGAGTTGAAATCGATGGAATAGAGAATATCCCCAATGATGAACGGGCGGTTCTGGTAGCCAATCATGCCGGGATATTCCCCTACGACAGCCTTATGGTGCGCGCAGCACTGCAGCGCGAACACCCGCAAAAGCGCAACATCTGGCCCTTGGTCGAGGATTTCATCTATTATGCACCCTTCCTGGGAACCATCGCCTCCCGCCTTGGGATGGTAAGAGCCTGCCAGGAAAACGCCCAGCGTCTTTTAGCCGAAGACGAACTCGTACTGGTCTTTCCTGAAGGAATCAAAGGTATAGAGAAACCCTATTCCAAACGCTACGACCTGCAACGCTTCGGACGCGGAGGCTTCATCAAATTGTGCCTGTTGGCCGATTCTCCGGTTATTCCCGTATCCATCATAGGATCAGAGGAAACCCACCCCATCCTTGCAAATCTGCGCAGCGTGGCAAAGCTTTTCAAGCTGCCATACTTCCCCATAACGCCGACTTTCCCGGCTGCCGGTCCGCTGGGCCTGTTCCCACTGCCTTCCAAGTGGAAGATAAGCTTCGGCAAACCCATATACGTCAACCAGTTCGGACCGGAAGCGGCGGATGACAGAGTTGCGGTAAGCAGATTGACACACGAAGTAAAATCGACCATACAGCGCATGATAAACGAGAAACGTGGCAGGAAGAAAAAGCGTCGTAAATAAGCTAAGCAAGATACACAAAGGCTCCGCTGAAAACGGAGCCTTTTTTTATTTCAGTTTCAGGTTGGAGCAGGCATCCTTGCCTGCTCCTTAATATTTCCGCCCTTCTAGAAGTTTTCTTTCGTTGGTTCAGGTCTCCCGACCTGAACTTTTTTTTGCTTGGGTCTCTGACCCTACAACGGCGCATAAACGTGCGGAGCCGGTCGGAGACCCGCTCCGACGGACGATACCTCATGATGTAAG
>CAYTHG010000158.1:0-8550 GCA_964437525.1 uncultured Myxococcales bacterium
CTTTTGCTTGTTTTGAGAGTGGATTGCAATCTTGCAGCAATGACAACCAGCCACAAAAAAGGGGGGCGCGGCTGAAAGCCGCGCCCCCCTTGAGATGATCTTGGATCAATCGCTTATTTCTTTTTAGCGACTTTCTTGACAGCCTTCTTTGCTACGACTTTTTTGGCTACAGCTTTTTTAGCGACAGGCTTTTTAGCAACAGCTTTTTTGGCGACAGGCTTTTTAGCTACAGCTTTTTTAGCGACAGGCTTTTTTGCTACTGCTTTCTTGGCGGCAGGCTTGGCGCGCTTTTCTTCGATGGCGGCCTGGGCTGCTGCCAAGCGTGCAATCGGTACACGGAAGGGCGAGCAGCTTACGTAGTTGAGTCCGGCCTTGTGGCAGAAGACTACGGATGCAGGATCGCCGCCGTGTTCGCCGCAGATACCGATCTTCAAATTGGGTCTGGTGCTGCGTCCCTTCTCGACGCCTATCTTGACTAACTGGCCGACGCCTTCGGTGTCTAGCGTGGCGAAGGGATTGAAGGGCAGGATGCCGGTCTCTTCGTAATGAGACAGGAAACGGCCCGCATCGTCACGGGAAAGACCGAAAGCGGTCTGGGTCAGGTCGTTGGTACCGAAGCTGAAGAACTCGGCGTGTTCGGCGATCTGGTCGGCGGTCAATGCGGCACGCGGCAGCTCGATCATGGTTCCGAGCAAGTAATCAAGCTTCATGCCCTTCTTGGCGAAGACTTCTTCGGCTACTTTGCGGACCAGTTCTTCCTGAGCCTTCAACTCGTTGACGTGGCCAACCAGCGGGATCATGATTTCGGGCTTGACTTTGATCTTGTTGCGCTTGGCGACGTTGATGGCAGCTTCAAAGATAGCGCGGGCCTGCATCTCGGTGATTTCGGGGTAGTAGATACCCAGGCGGCAACCGCGATGTCCCAGCATGGGATTGGACTCGGCCAACTGCTCGGCGCGTTCCTTGATTTTCTCAATCGATACGCCACTGGACTTGGAAAGCTTCTTGATGTCTTCCTCGGTGTGCGGCAGGAATTCATGCAGAGGCGGATCAAGTGTGCGGATTGTTACCGGGCGGTCGTTCATGGCCTTGAAGATTCCTTCGAAGTCCTTACGCTGCAAGGGCAGGAGTTTCTTCAAAGCTTTCTTGCGGGCGGTCAGATCTTCGGCAACGATCATTTCCTGGAAGGCTTCGATTTTGCCTTCGCCGAAGAACATGTGCTCGGTGCGACACAGGCCGATGCCCTGAGCGCCGAGTGCTACGGCGTTTTTGCTCTGGTCGGGCTGGTCGGCGTTGGTGCGTACCATCATGGTACGGGCTTTATCAGCCCAGCCCATCAGTTTGGCGAAGAGCTGGTAGTTGGGGGCTTTCTCGGCTTTGAGCTTGCCCTGCAACAGAACCTGAATGACTTCGGACGGGATGGTTTTGAGTTCACCGGCGATGACTTCGCCTGTGGAACCGTCGATGGAGATCATGTCGCCGCCCTTGATAACGGCCTTGCCGACCTTGATGGTGCGCTTGACATAATCGATTTCCAAAGCTTCGCAACCGACGACGCAGACTTTACCCATCTGGCGTCCGACGACTGCTGCATGAGCGGTCATGCCGCCGCGTGCGGTCAGGATGCCGGTAGCAGCCTGCATACCCTTGATGTCATCGGGGGAAGTCTCGATGCGAACCAGGATGACGGGGTAGTTGGCTTTGGCTTTCTCGAAAGCTTCGTCTGCCGAGAAAACGACATGGCCGGATGCTGCGCCGGGACCGGCGTTCAAGCCCTTGGCCAGTACGAGATTCTCTTTCAGGGATTTAGCTTTGTCTTTAGGATCGAAGATGGGCTGCAGAAGCTGGTTGAGTGAATCCGGAGCGACGCGCATCACGGCTTCTTCCTGGCTGATGAGCTTCTCTTCGGCCATCTCTACTGCGATGCGGACTTCGGCCATACCGGTGCGTTTGCCGCTGCGGGTCTGCAGCATGTAGAGTTTGCCCTTCTGGACAGTGAACTCCAGATCCTGCATATCTTTGTAATGCTTCTCAAGCTTCGTACGGATGGCTACCAACTGCTTGTAAGCTTTGGGGTCGTATTTTTCGAGTTGTTCGATGGTCTCGGGTGTGCGGACACCGGCTACCACGTCTTCGCCCTGAGCGTTCATCAAAAACTCACCGTAAAAAACGTTCTCGCCGGTGGAGGGGTCGCGTGTGAATGCCACGCCGGTGCCGGAGTCTTCGCCCATGTTTCCGTATACCATGGACTGCACGTTGACTGCGGTGCCCCATTCGCCGGGAATTCTGTTCATCTGGCGATAAATTTTAGCGCGCGGAGTGTTCCAGGAATTGAAAACGGCCTTGATGGCTCCCCAGAGCTGATCTACCGGATCTTCCGGGAATTTCTTGCCGGTGTTTTCTTTTACCATGGCCTTGAACTCGGCAACCAGTTCTTTAAGATCGCTGGCGGAAAGCTCTACGTCCTGCTTGACTTTGCGGTCTTTCTTTTTGGCTGCCAGGATTTTCTCGAAGGGATCCAGTCCGTCTTTGCTGGGCTCGACGCCCATAACGACATCGCCGTACATGGCGACGAAACGACGGTAGGAATCGTAGGCGAAGCGCTCATTGCCAGTCTTCTCGATGATACCTTTAACGGTAACGTCGTTCAAGCCGAGGTTCAAAACGGTGTCCATCATACCGGGCATGGAAACCCGAGCGCCGGAGCGAACGGAAACCAGCAGGGGATTGTGGATGTCACCGAACTTGGCACCCATGTCTTTTTCAACCTTCTTGAGGTTGGACTTGAGTTCTTTTTCCAGGGTCTTGGGGAATTTTCCGCCGGCCTTCTGGAAGTGAGTGCAAACTTCGGTAGTGATGGTGAAACCAGCCGGGACAGGCAGTCCGAGG
Source organism: uncultured Myxococcales bacterium (assembly GCA_964437525.1). Classification (GTDB taxonomy): domain Bacteria; phylum Myxococcota_A; class SURF-8; order SURF-8; family SURF-8; genus JAKQSH01. Next base: position 2,890 of record CAYTHG010000158.1, read on the forward strand.
TTGATCATCTCTGCAAGGTTGGCACCTTTGCCGCCCAGCAGGTTTTTCATGGTGGTGTTGCCATCGGATTTTCCAGCACCGAAGAAATATACGTTCTTGGCCATCTTTTCCTCCTATAAGGATATGTACTTTAGACTAAATTGAAAGGTCGCAATACCTATTGTAAACGCAAGTATTTATAAATAATAAAAGCCGCCGGAGGCGACACACGAACGGCAAGGATGCTAACAAAATTATTTATTAGATGCAACGCAAAATGGGCAAAAAACGTCGTTTTATTGAGGATTTGATGATTTTTTCGGCTTGCTTTCTGTCTGTAGTAAATCTGGCGTGTCCTCAAACAATATGCTGGATAGAGCAGAGTGGCATGACCGCCCCTGCAAACCTTATGCAGACAACAAAGGGCGTCCATCCAATCGATTATAATTGTGGAGTCATCAAAACACCCGCAAACACAAAGGAGAACTCCCGTCATAGAGGCATGAGCGGTTTCTTGACAGCGAAGTCTTCAAAACCTGCCGGTGTTTCAGAATTTGAATTCGTAGTTCAAAAGCGTGTGGAAGGACATGGAGTAGTTCATGTTATCCCCGAAGAACGCCGGGGCCAATGAGGCTTCCAGTCCGAGATAGTGGTGTTTGGCAAGGTGGAAAACCACGCCCGTTGCAAACTGCGCCACCAGCGAATGCTCGACCCAGATGGTGTGAATTTCGCGGTCAAGCTCGGTGCGCATCCAGCCTAAATGCAAAGCCAAATACGGCCTGACCCAATCGTCTAGGAAGGTGTAACGGAAACCGCCCAAAAGACCGACCTGTCCGTAAAGTCCTTCTTCTTTGTCCTTGTCGCCGCCGAAAACGCCGACATCGACCAAGACTTCCAACTGCCAGCGCGGTACAACTTCCCAACCCAGAAGGGCGCGGGCACCGAATCCCTGACGGACTTCATCCAGTTCGTAAATGTACAAAAGTCCGTAGCCCGGTGCGATGCTGATATTGTAGGGGCGCGGCCTTTCGGTATCGACGTAGAATTCCACGTCTTCGTTCTCAGGCGCAGCCGGCGGTTGTTCGGCAAAAGCCGGCAATGCAAAAAGCGTCAGCAGCAGAACACAGATTATAGAATGATAAAGGCGCACTTAATCTCCCTCGAAATCTATCAGCTTGAAGACTTTGTAGCCTTCGCGTTCAAGTCGCTCGGAACCGCCGATGTCCGGCAGATCGATGACGAATCCCATCTCGACCACTTTCGCACCCAATTCTTCGCACAACTGAGCGGAAGCCAGAGCCGTTCCGCCTGTGGCCAGAAGATCGTCGATGACCACCACGCGCTCCCCTTCGGACAGGGAATCTTTGTGCATTTCGATTGCATCGGTGCCGTATTCTAGCGAATATTCTTTACGCACACGCTCGGCGGGCAGCTTGCCCGGCTTGCGTACCATAATAAGGCCTTTGCCTAGTTCGTATGCCAGAAGCGATCCGAAGACGAAACCGCGCGATTCGATGGCTATGACTTTATCGAAGTCCAAGTCGCGATAATGCTCCAGAAGCAGATCTACCGCCAGCTTGTAGCCTGCGGGATCTTTCAAGATGGTGGTTATGTCGCGGAACATGATGCCCGGCTTGGGCCAGTTCGGCACGGTACGCACGTATTTCTTCAAATCCATAAAATCACCTCCATCAGCTTCGGTTCCCGTGGAAATTAGCACAGATTGTGCCGTAATCTCAACAAAAAGCCGAAAAAATCGGATGCTCGACGCTTGAGCAGTCCACGGTTTCACGGAAATCTCATTTGACCAAAACCGATTACCTGCGGCAAATCCACTCACCCCAAGTGCGCCAAGCGTGTATCTCCGCTCATCCCGAGTGCCGACCTTCGAGACTCTTGCTCCTCTAAGGCAAGCAACTCGTGCCAAATGAAGTTTCGGACTAAACTGGGGATAGATAAGATTGCCCTTATCCGCAAACCATACAAATCAAAACGCCATTTTGATACTGAGAGAAAAAATGCTAATATTTAAACTTATTTTTTATAAGAGCTTTTTGTGTAGTTGCTTTCTTTCGTTGTTTGTTTTTTGAGAATGCCAAGGAGAGATGGATGTACAAGATTCTGTTGGTAGATGACGAACAGGGTGTAAGAGATTCATTCAAGAAATCGTTGGCGAAATATGGCTACAATATCAAAGTGGCCAGTCATGCCAAGATGGCCATCGGCATGTTGCAGCGGGAAAATTTCGATGTGGTCGTGACCGACATCATACTGCCGCGTATCAGCGGAGTAGAGCTGCTTCTGCAAATCCGCAACGCCTCGCCCGAGACCAAGGTGATTTTAATTACCGGCAACCCGACCATAGACACTGCAACACAGGCGGTTCGTGCCGGAGCTTTCGATTATCTGGTAAAGCCGGTCAAGGCGCCGGAATTGATAGACTGTATTTCATCGGCTCTCAAGGTGAAATCACTCGAAGAAGAAAGCCTGCGATATCGCAGAGGACTTGAAGAAAAAGTCGAGATCAGCGCTCTTGAAGTGGCTCGCAGCGAACAGAAATTCAGGCGCATTTTCGAGGAATCTCCCATAGGTATCATGCAGTTTTCCGAAACCGGCAAACTGCTCGACTCCAACAGGGTGACAATGAAGATACTTGGCGTTAAGGATCCTCAAAAACTGGAATCGCTTAACCTTTTTGACAACTTCGGCGTCTCTCAGGAAGGTCGTTCGGATTTGGAAACGGGCGGCTCGGTTCACATGGAGGTGATTTACGATCTGGAGACTCAGGATGGAGGAGAATCCCCCTCGGAACATGCCGTCAACCTGGATGTCCTGGTCACGTCTCTTGATAAAGTGACAGAATCAGATGAAGAAAAGTACCTGGTGCAAATCAGGGACATTACCGAGCGCAGCAGAATGCAGACCCGCCTGAAGGACTCGGAAGAACGCTTCCGCGCATTGTTCGAGGGCGCAGCCATAGGCATGTTCATCCTCAATCTGGGAGGACGTATTGTCGAAACTAACAGTGCCGCGAAGTCTATGCTTGGATATTCCCGCGAAGAGCTCAAGGCCATTGATTTCTTCGATCTTATCTATCCAGAAGACCTGAAAGCGGAAGAAGATCAGTTCAAAAGTATCGTCTCCGGCAGGCAGGACAGCTATCAGGTTGACATACGCTGCGTCAAAAAAGACGGCGGCCACATGTGGGGCAGGCAAAATATCTCCTTGATAAAAAATTACAAAGACATCCCCAAATACGTGATCGTCATGCTTGAAAATATAGATGATCGCGAGAAATCAGAGAAAGAACTGTCGTATCTGACTAGCAGTCTGGAAGATCGCATCAGGGAAATGAACTGCCTTTATGCCATTTCCAATCTGGTCGAGAAGACTTGGGAACCACTGGATGTCATTCTGCCGAAGATAGCACAACTGATTCCCATGGGCTGGCGAAAATCCGATGCGACTTACGCCCGCATAAAAATGGAGCGTATGGAATTCACGACTCTGGAGTTCAAGGAGACGCTCTGGAGCCAGCGAAGCCCCATCAGTGTCAACAAAGAAGAGATAGGCTTTGTGGAGGTTTTCTGCGATCTGGATATAATTGGCGAGGACGAGCGCGCCGGCTTGTGCAAATCCGGTAAAAGCCTTCTAAACGCTATTGCCGAGCGCCTAAGCCGAGTGGCTGAGAGCAAGAGAATTCAGAAATCTCTGGAATACAGGCTCAGTCTGGAACGCCTGATAAGCGCCACTTCCACCAATTTTATCAACATGCAGCCCCAGATGGTAGACCAGGGCATCAGACAAGCACTTCGGGATGTGGGTGAGTTTGCCAACGTGGACCGCAGTTACGTGTTTCTGTTTTTCGACGATTGGCAGTCCATGAGCAACACACACGAATGGTGCAATAAAGGAATCGCACCGCAAATCGATTTTCTGCAGAACATGTCAACAAGCGATTTCCCCTGGTGGTGCAAAATACTGCGCAGTAAGGATGTAATCAACATACCCTCACTGGATCAGATGCCGGTAGAAGCAGCTATAGAAAAGCAGATACTGGCAGACCAGGATATCAAGTCCGCCGTTGTAGTACCCATGATATACGAGGGACAGGTAGTCGGGTATATCGGATTGGACTCGGTTATCAATCATAAAACCTGGCCGGAAGAAGATGTAACCGTGTTGAAGACTCTGGCTGGCATCATTGCCAGCGCCCTTGGTCGCAAGGGGCCGTTTGTGCTTTAAAGACAGTATTTTCAAAACAGAACGGCGTCGATGCGATTGCTGGTTTTGTTTCTTTCCCTATTCCTTCCCGGGAAAGAACCTGAAATTTATTGTGACATGGCAAGTAGAGGTCTATACTGCTTGTGTATGTGGTGGGCTGTTGACCGCTGCAAGCGATGAGGTGGTTTTAAATGACATTCACGTTTTTTTTCCGCGATCGGCAAACGCTTGAGTTGGCCATCAAGTATTCTTTTGAATATCTCAAAAACAAGGAACGCATAGAAATCTGGGACGCCGGTTGTTCTCAAGGGGCCGAATCCTTCTCGCTGGCTATCCTTATGCACAGACACCTTGGACCTGAGGTCTTCGAGCGCGTTCGTATTATAGCTACCGACCTTGACAGAAACGGCAAGTTCTCAAAAATCATCGAGGAAGGCATCTATCCCCTTGCCTCCGTAAAACGCATCCCCAAAGAAACCAGAGACGAATACTTTCACCCCACGGACGAAGAAGGCAGCCATTACCAGATCAACGACGAGATCCATCAGGCCGTCAGTTTCCACAAACACGATATTCTTTCACTCAAGCCCATCAAAGAAAACCTGTCCGGTGTCCTGTGCAAGAACGTAATGATACACTTCACCCCTCAGCAGCAGATAGATGCCTTCAAGCTTTATCACCGCTCGCTGGCCGAAGGTGGATTCCTGGTGACGGACAATTCCCAACCCATGCCGGAAGAATGCGCACATCTATTCCAGCGCATCGTCAACAACGTTCGTATATACAGAAAAGTCGAAGTGGCAACAGAAGCATAAGTACATCATGGAACGATGAATGCGGAATGTTGAAAATTCCGTAGGGGTGTAGACTTTTTTACATGACAACTCTTTTTCAGCAACCCTAAGACCCTGAGTCGGAGTATGGCTTCCCAGCCTGCTCCAACATGAGGGCGCGATGAATCGCTCCCCTACTTCTTTGTCGGAGCAGTCGGGTAGGTCGGGCAAATTTCTTGCCCGACAAATGGCTGATTGTGTCGGACAAAGAATCTTCTTAGATTTGCTAATCTATATGGACAGTAACCCGCCCTTTTCGGGTGCCACTGTCTTCGATCCGAAGGATCGATGGCCGTGTGTCTTTCATAATCAATGCACGGCCATGTTTTCTTCGAAAACAAGACCGTGGCACCCATGAACTCATTTTTCACTCAAAGACCGTTCATCCGCCAAGTCTCTATCATCGATTGCAAATCTTACTGGCTTTAACTCCAAGCTTGTATCTGATTTCACGTCCGATCACCTTGATTTTAGACTCGCCGGGCCAAGCCCCTGTGGTTGCCATCCTTTCGAGATCTTGAGTTTTCGGACACCGCCAGCCACCAGCCTGACATTGGTTGTGAAGCTCTATCTTTAAATGATTCATCAGTTTGGTTATTTCGGGGCAGAGATAATGTTCTTCGAT
>CAYTHG010000159.1:0-8544 GCA_964437525.1 uncultured Myxococcales bacterium
ACGAACCGGGAATTGCCTTCCGTTGGAGCGGGTCTCCCGACCGGCTCCATAAGTTCATGCCGACAGTCACACAACTGGTAACGATCCACAGTGTAAGGGTAGAAATATTAAGGAACAGGTCAGAGACCTGTTCCGACGCGGGGGGGCAAAGGTGAGTAGTTGGGAATTGCGCTCGTAGGGGCGCGATTCATCGCGCCCTTGCCCGGACTATTGCCACCATTGGGCTTGCCATCGGGGGCACCATCGGGCGCAATAAATTGCGCCCCTACCCTATATTGTCTTTTATATCATAGGGTATTTTACCCCAGCGAGGAATGGCCTTCATGGTAACTACCCGTTTTTCAGACACGAGTCCAAGCTATCCAAGCTTTCAACTTGCGGGTATTGCCAATAAAACCTATAATTATCTTTACGTTCTATGTATCAAATTGCTGGAGGATGTTTTGAAACTGTTTTCAAAGCTGTACTTTGCTGTCTTTTTGTTGCTGATATTTTCCGCCTGCTCAGATTCGTCGGGCAACAATGAGGGAGACGATTCAAATAAGGATTGCGATTGTCCCGCCGGAGAGATCTGTGATGGCGAAGGCGGCTGTCTGGTCGTGTGCGAAAACGACGACGACTGCCCGGCGACATTTTATTGCGATGAGGAAAAAAGTCACTGCGTACCGACGATCATAGAGGAAGACGGCGATCTGGACGACGATAGCTGGTGGGAGTTCGATATTCCCGAAGGCTCGGAGTTCGGTTTCGAGTCCGAGGCCGAGCATGATGTTGTCTGGGAAACCGATGTGGAGCATTCGACTACCAGCCCCTGGATAGAATTCGATCCCAAGCGCCTCGATTTCGGTGCGGTTCCGGTGGGTTCTTCAACTGACAAGGAAGTGACAGTCACCAATCTGGGCAATGCCAAACTTGAGATATATGAGATATACTGTGGGATGAATCCTCAGAATTCGGGCTTACATTCGATGAACTGCCGATAACGCTTCTCAAGGGAGAAGCAAGCGTCATATCCCTGAATTTCAGTCCGCTGGATAAAGAAGCGGACAGGAATCTTCTGGTTATTTCCTCCAACGACCTGTCAACGCCCAATGCAAAAATAGAGATTGTGACGGAAGTGAAGGAATTTCCGAGAATATCATTCGAGCCTGATCCCATAGACTTCGGCCTGATACGCCTTGGGGAAAACGAAATCGAATGCCGCATAACAAACTCGGGCGGTCTGCTTTTGAAAGTCTACAGGGTAGAACTCGATTCCCAGTCCGACGCGGTTTTCTCGGTTTCCGAGTTGCCACAGCTTGTTATCTCCGACGACAACCCCATGCATGTACCTGTTGGAGAAAGCGTCACCTTTAAAATCCTTATTGATGCGGAGTTGGAAAACCTGTATACAGGCGAGCTTATTCTGCGTTCCAACGATGAGGACAATGGCGTAATGGTGATTCCGATTACAGCCAGTGCCGCCGAACCGGAAATAGAAGCCGACCCGCCGGAGTTGGATTTTCAGAATATAGACATCGGTGAGACGGTCGAGCGGACTTGTACCCTCAGCAATATCGGGGCTTATCCCCTTGAAATAGAGACCCTTGAATTCGGTGTGGTTACATCGGATTTCCAGATAATCGGCGAACTTCCCACGCTGCCTTTGGTTTTGCAAAAGGACGAGAGCGTGGATATCGTCGTTTCCTATTCGCCCGATGAGAACTCGCCCGATTTCGGTTCTCTGGTTATAGACAGCAACGACGCCGACGAAGCGCACCTGATAGTGCCGTTTATCAACGACGGTTCCCCTCCTAAGTTGGAGGTGGTTCCCGCCGAATTGAATTTCAGTCCTCAGCAGGAAGGCACTTCGGTTATCAAGACTTTGCAGGTCAAGAATTCGGGTGGGCGTCTGCTTTTGCTGGACGATTACGTGCTGGAGACAGAGGGCACTGTATTTTATAAAGCCAACGTCCCGGCGGATATGCTGGGCGGCGGACAGATGACGCTGGTCAAGATCGGATATCAGCCCGACGATCTGGAAGACGACAGCGGCAGTCTGACTATTTTCTCAAACGATCCGGAAGACCCCGAGCTGGTGGTTCCCATTACCGGCGGCGGTCAATCCATGAATATTCGTCCTGTAGCCAAGGCGGGCGAAGACGGGCAGTCCGTGCCCTTGGCAACTGTGCAACTTGATGGCAGCGCGTCCTATGATACGGATGGCACGGTGGAGGCTTATTTTTGGGCCATACTGGACAAGCCCGACGCCTCGCACGCCGTACCGGTGCGCCCGACGGACGCCATGCCTTTTGTGTTCTTCGATCTGGCAGGCTCATATCTATTCGAGTTGAACGTGACCGACGACGAAGGTAACGTCTCTTTGGGCGACAGGGTGGAGTATACGGTTCGCCCGGACGAGCGCATACACATACAGCTTTTATGGGATAAGGATTTAGTCGATTTCGATCTGCATTTGGTCAAGCCCGAAGGCCAGTTGTGGGACGGTCTGGCTCACGGACTTGATTATCCGATTCAGTTCGGGGACTGCTTTTTCAGCACATGCAAAAAGGAATTTGACCCCGTAGGCGGCAATCCCGTCGATTGGAGCGAACAAGGCCATCCTTCGCTGGATATAGACGACCAGAACGGCTACGGCCCCGAGAACATCAACTTGAATGATCCCACAGACACCAATCAGGGCGACTATGTGGTCTATGTTCATTACTGGGATGCCAAATATATCCCCGATCCGACTACGGAAGTGACCGTCAGAATTTACATCAACGGCGAAAAGGAATTCGAGGCTGTAAACACATTCACCGAGGAACACCAACTCTGGAATGTGGCCGCCATTCGCTGGATGAGCAACGACGACGCCGTTATTCTGGATCACGGGCTGGATCTCGAAATAGACGAACACGGCCAGAAAAAGAAGTAACGCCAGCCTGATCGCCTTGCCACTCAATTGAAAAAATGTTAAATTACTTCGGTTATGCAGTCGTATTGACCTGTAATTATTGGACTTGTCGGATCTTTGGTGAGGGACAGAATGGAAGAGGGAAAATTTTTCATAAGAGAGGCTGAACACAGCGACCTTGATCGCATAGTCGAATTATGGAAAGAACTCTTCAATTACCACGAACAGTTCGATGATATCTTCGAAATAGCTCCCGGTGGCGAAAAACATTACCGTGCTTTTGCCGAAGTGCATATCGAACGGGATGACGGTTTGCTTCTGGTTGTGGTGGAGGGTGATGAGGTGATCGGCTACTGTATGGGGCAGATGAAAGTCATGCCTCCCATAGCCAGGCAGCGTGATATCGGCATGATCGTTGACATGACCATTACTGCTTCCAAGCGTAGCGAAGGGCTGGGGCGTATGTTGGCTCAAAGAGTCGAAGGAGAATTCTCAAAGCGAGGGGCGGAACGCATGGAGTTGCGAGCCGCCACCGGCAACAGGCTTTCCAATCATTTCTGGGAAAAGGTCTGCGGTTATGCGGAATTCGGTAAAATGTACTTTAAGGATATTTCACAATGATGATTGACAGGATAGAGTTGATAAAAGGCGATATCACCACCATGGACACCGACGTCATAGTAAACGCTGCCAACAACTCGCTTTTGGGCGGTGGCGGAGTCGATGGAGCCATCCACCGTGCGGCGGGATCCTTGCTTATAGAGGAATGCCGCACTCTCAACGGTTGTCCCACGGGTGAAGCAAAAATGACGGGGGCATACAATCTCAAGGCGCGGCGCGTGATTCACACGGTCGGACCGATATACAAGGGGATACGAAAAGACATTGAACTGTTATCCAACTGCTATAAAAACAGTATGAGGCTTTTAGCGGAAAGCGGCTTGAAAAGCATTGCTTTCCCATCCGTATCCACAGGCGTCTACGGCTATCCCAAATACGAGGCGGCTCCCATTGCCATAAAGAGTGTGCTTGAAAGCCTCGAAAGATTTCCGGGGATAGAAAGAGTGGTTTTTGTGGTTTTCAGCGATGAGGACTATGAAACATACCGTAAGCACCTTGATAAGTTGAAAGATAAAGCAAAGGACAAGATCAGGAAGTGCTGAGTATTTTAAAGAGTTTTTTCAATACAGGAAGCGGAAGCGACAGCCCCGTCTTTGTCAAAAAAATCATAGCCGGAGTTTCCCAGAACTGGTGGAACGGCTTTTACGCCGGTTTGATCGGTGCCTTCTGCATGGCCTTGGCCGAACTTGTGCGCGTGGCCTTTTTTGCAACGGAAGCTCTGCCGCAGGGAGCGGCGGGCGAGTATTTTATCCTGGCGCTTTTCAGTTCTTTTCTGGCTTTCATTCCTTTAAGCATATTGTTGGGCGTGGGATTGGCCTTTTTATCCGGTGCCACTCCGATTTACGACAGAATGGATAATGCCAGGGACAAGCTCTTTCAAAAAAACGCCAATACCGATATCCCGGCTTTGGTCTTTGCGCTGCTTTTAGCTTTTGTAGTGATGATGCGCGTACACGGCACGGTAACCGGCAAGATGTTCACCGGTTTCCATAACGATGACTTGGCCGGGCGCGTTTTGAATCTGATCGAATATGGATTGCTGATATTCGGCGCGGTGGCAGTCGTTGCCTTCCAGCGAATACTGAAGTTTCTGTTCCGAATTCCGGCAAGTCTCCTGAAACGCCTGCCTGCCTGGGTGTTTGTTATGTCATGGTTGCTTCCGGCAGCGGTCGTGGTGGTGGTTCTGGCGGTCTGGTTGATTTATCGCAGCTTCGATGGTCTTGGAATAGAGGAGAGGCGCGTTATATACAGTGCTTGCGCCGCTATGACATTGATAGTCGTACTTATTCCCTTGGTGGCTATTTTGACAAAAGCGGTGCAGCGCAGCTTGCGCCCGGGACGAGTGGGACATTCTCTGCGTCTTTTGCGACTGATGATCGTGGTAACTCTGACAATCGCACTTTCTTTTGCATCGTGGATGGTCCCGAAATCTTCGGGGGCCATCGCGTACGCCGTCAACAGTTCTCCGCTGATAGGCCGCCTTTTGCAATTGATGCCCAACTACTCGGATTTCGATAACGACAGGTACGGCGCGTTTGCAAACGGTGTGGATCCTGACGGTTTCGACCACTGGCGTACTCCGGTCGGACCGGAAATTGTTGGAAACGGCATAGACGACAACGGCATATTGGGTGACGGTGAAAAACTTTTGCCGCAACCCGACTGGTACAATACTCGTCTCCCGCAAGAATTGGCCGAGCAGGATTTCAACATCGTCCTGATAACTTTCGATGCACTGCGGGCCGATCATCTCGGTTGCTACGGTTACAAAAACAAGACATCTCCCAACATCGACAAACTGGCCGCAGAAGGCGCGGTTTTCGAGCGGGCCTATTCGGTCGGCACCGGTACCATGATCTCGATTCCTACTATCTTCACAGGTCACTACGTCTCGCAGTTGCAGTGCGATAATCTTCAAAAAGGCGGCATACATCACGAAGTGGTTGCAGAACAGGACACCGTTCAGGAATTTTTGAGGCGCAACGGATATTACACTGCGGGCCTTTATAACGTGGGCTATTTAAACATCGTTAAGCAAGGCTGGAACTTGTGGAAGATTCCCAAGGGCAAGATGGCCACGGTCAAAAATTCCACATCGCCGGAGACCACCGAAGAGGGAATAGATTTTATCAAACGTCATAACGACGACAAGTTTTTCCTGTGGCTGCATTACTACGACCCGCACGACAAATACGTCAAGCACTCGGGTTTCAAAAGTTTCGGCTCCGGTAAAAACGCTCTGTATGACGGCGAGATATACTATGCCGACCACTACATGGGCAGGTTTATAAAAGAACTCAAAAAGCTTGATCGCCGCTCGGTGGTGATAATCAGCGCCGATCATGGCGAATCGCTGGGCGAACACGGCATACCTTTCCACAATCTCAACTTCTATACTCCCATAGTCAACGTGCCTTTGATCGTCTGGTACGAAGGCATGAAGCCCCGGCGCATAAAATCGCCGGTATCGCTGATAGATTTCTATCCGACGGTCAGAAACCTTTTAGGCGAGGAACCGGACCCCGAACTTCCGGGCCGCAGCCTCTTGACTTATGCCCTTGAAGGACGCGAAGACCAGGAGCGCCCAGTATACCATGCCGCCCAGTTCATACAGTTCGGTATGTACTATTCCAAACGAGGATTGACACGCGGCAATTACCGGTTTTTCTGGGATGTATTGACAGGTGGCGAGGAACTCTACAACGTGAAGACCGACCCGAAAGAATCGCAGAATCTGGTCAGTGCCTTGCCTGTGAAAGCATCGGAGATGAGAGACACGCTCTATCGCCAGATAGAGAGCATCGCGGTCTCCATGCCTTTGACAGACGCCTGCACCTATCGCGCTCCTGGCCGTAAAAAACCTGAAAAGAACCCGCGTTATGTGGAAAAGCATAGCGCCGCCGAGTTGCCACAGGACTTTGAAGCGCAAAGGGTGAACTTCGGCGACCAAATAGAACTTGCCGGCTATCGCATCAATACAAACAAGATCGGCCTTGAAAGCTCTGTAAAAATAGAACTGGCGCTGAAAACTCTGCAGGATCTGGAAAACGACTACTCGATCTTCGTGCATGTTCAGGGCAAAAAAGGAATCTCCAAGCGCATCAATCTCGGTCACCTGCCCTTGCGCGGTCACGCGCCGACTTCCTCATGGAAGACAAACCGTCTTTACATAGACAGATTTTCTTTTGATCTGGCCGACGTGAAAAGTCGGGGCGAGATGGATGTTTTCATCGGTTTTTACAAAAAAGGAAAACGTCTGGAAATAAAAAGCGGCAACAAAAACAAGAAGAGTTTGCAGGACCGCTTCAGGCTGATAACATTGAGCGTGAACTAAAATTTGTGAAGTCTTGACCGGCTTGAAAATTCCATAAAAGCTGCTTATTTTATCAAAAGAGGTAATGAATATTTTGCAAATAACAGGCATTTGTGTTTAATTGAGCTTGTTGCTCTAGACGTTTTAGAGGAGTGTATTTATGATGTCAAAGATGAACAATAACAAGCGAGATGAAGTACTGGGGCGGATGCTGGAGTTGCATGACGAAGAACGTCATCGTGTTCTGGAAAACACTCCCGACATTATGATAATTCCCGGACAGGAAGTATTTGTCGAAGCGTTGGTAAACGGAGTCAATGCCCGAGTAAAGACACGGCTGACGGGCGGTTTGAAGGGCGAATACCTGATAATCGGTACCCCGCGTGTCAACGGGCAGATCGTTCCTTTGCGCGACGGTCGAGATATTGTCATTCGCTATATACAGGAAGGCGCGGTCTTCGGCTTTGCATCAAAGATCATGCGCACCATAGGGCAGCCTTTCAACCTCGCCATCGTTTCCTATCCGACTGCCATAGAAGAAGTCTCCCTGCGCCGCAGCCCGCGTATTCCGGTGGTGATTCCCGTCGAGCGCGACGAAGTCCAGCGGCAGGGTGAGCTGATAATCAACCTTTCCGATGGCGGATGCGCTTTGCAACTGAATCAGATGGTCGATATGGGTGAAGTGTTCTTACTGTCGTTTACCTTGCCCAATGGCGTGTTCATCAAAAACATTGTCTCAAAGGTGATGCGCATCGAAGCCAGTGCTGGAAAAGTCGTATGCGGAGTATGCTTCGAGGATAAATCAAGCTCCGGCAAGAAAGCCGTGGCTGAGTATATAAAGCTTGTGCAACTCAGTGTCCACCAACCGAAGTAAAATCGACTTGAGCGATTTAAGTTAAGACCAAGCGATTACAGGCCGGGCGCGAAAGCGCCCGGCCTTTTTTTGTTTTTTTGGGGATCGTTTAAATCAACCCAAGTGTTGTTTCATAGCGTTTTTCCAATTACCTGAGGATGGCAACCGTGTCATCCTGAGCATAGCGAAGGATCTGTTTGATGTTGCAAAAGATTCTTCACCTGCGGCTCAGAATGACGACATTCTGGAAATCTGTGAAAATTTAATGGCGCTCAATAACAAAAACGTATCCATCATACTGAACTCGTTTCAGCATCTTTCACAATAATCCCGAGACCCTGAAACAAGTTCAGGGTGACAAGAGCGCTTTTGCACACCACCGCCAGAATAATTGTCGGCTAAAGAATTAGCCGACCTACGGGAGATGTCTCGAAAAACAAGCAGGATTCCCAAAAAGGGTAAATCCAAGGTAGATCGGACTCAATCCGAGTCCGACAATCTCCCAAATGATATTAAAAACGAAATATCCACCGCCAGCCCTGAGGAAGTCCCGTAGGGGCTGTCTGTAAAGGGCGCGATGAATCGTGCCCCTACTTGATTGGCAGAATATTGTCAGCTTCTAAGCTGCCGTTTGTACCGGCAATACATAAAACAGCATGGCGAGAAAGTGGCAGATACTACCGCCTAAAACGAACAGGTGCCAGATGGCATGGTGGTAGGGCACACGGTGCCAAAGGTAAAACAGCACTCCAGAAGTATAAAAGACGCCGCCGCCTATCAGCCAGGCGATTCCTTCGGGGGCGAAGTTGTCTATCAAGGGTTTGACAGCGACAACGACTATCCAGCCCATCAACACGT